>NZ_CP109150.1:914668-1219558 GCF_035920365.1 Micromonospora sp. NBC_01740
GGGCGGCGCACCTCGACCGGCTCCACCAGCTCCTCGTCCGGCTCGTCGTCCGGCTCGTCGTCGGGTCGCCGGGCCGGCTCACCGGCCCGCCGGGCGCGGCGCGGGCCGCTGCGCTCCCGGCGCTCGCCGTCGTCGTCGGGGGCCGGCCCGGTGCGCGGCGCCGGCGGCTGGCCACGGGACGGGCCGGACGGCCCGGGGCGGGGCCCGTCGGGCCACTGGTCGCGGCCGGTCTCGGGCGAGCTGGAGGGAAACACGCCCCGATCGTGCCAGACCCGCCGGCCGATGCGGGGGCCACGGTTTCGGCAACGTTAAAACCTGGGGTCACGATCAGGGGCAAGCCGGGCAAACGGGAAAGGACGTGGAGGCGCGACCGGGGCCTTCGGTTACGCTCAAGCCGTTACCCGCCCGTCAGCGACGCCGGGACCCACGCAAGTTCATCAGCGTCACGCCCCGCCACGGAGTGCGCTGGTCGCGCGCGGCCGACGGCCGCCGGGACGGAGGTGATCGTGGAGATCCTGCTGCTGGTGACCGCGCGCGCAGGCGAACCATCCGCTGTGCTGCCGGCGCTCGACCTGCTGCCGCACTCGGTCCGCACCGCGCCACGCGACGTCCGCACCCTGGTCGCCGGCCCCAGTCCGGACGCGGTGCTGGTCGACGCCCGCTCCGAGCTGAGCGAGGCGCGGGCGACCTGCCGGATGCTGCACGCCACCGGGCTCGGAGTGCCCCTGGTCGCGGTGGTCACCGAGGCCGGCCTGATCGCGCTCAACGCCGACTGGGGCGTCGACGACGTCATCCTCGCCGCCGCCGGGCCGGCCGAGGTGGAGGCCCGGCTGCGGCTCGCCGTCGGGCGGCTGAACAACGCCACCTCCGGGGCCGGCGGCTCGATCCGCGCCGGCGAGCTGACGATCGACCCGGACACCTACGCCGCGAAGCTCAAGGGCCGGCCGCTCGACCTCACCTACAAGGAGTTCGAGCTGCTGAAGTTCCTGGCCCAGCACCCGGGCCGGGTGTTCACCCGGGACCAGCTCCTGCGCGAGGTGTGGGGCTACGACTACTTCGGCGGCACGCGCACCGTCGACGTGCACGTCCGGCGGCTGCGCGCCAAGCTCGGCTCCGAGTACGAGTCGATGATCGGCACGGTGCGGCAGGTGGGCTACAAGTTCGTCGTACCGCCCTCGCGGTCCCTGCCGGAGAGCGAGCACGCGCCCCTGCCGGTCTGACCTCCCCGTCCCTTTCAGGGACGGTTTCGCATATGCCCTTTTTGCGCTGCTAGCCGGTTCTATTCTGACTGCCGGGTTTGCGACAAAAAGGGGGCGGCGGAGTGCGCATCGACCACGGGGGCGGCGGCGGATCGACACGATGGGGCCCACTGATCCGGGACCCCTCGGCCGCGCGCACCATCGGGCTCGTCACGCTGGTGGTCGCCGCGCTGCTCGGTTCCGCGTACGCCCTCGGGCGCAGCCTGGTCCCCGACCCGCCGACGTCCCGGTCCAGCGTGACCACCAGCGCCACCGGCCCGCACTACGCCGACCAGCCGCCGACGAAGGACACTCCGCGCCGGACCCCGGAGGGTGCGCCGAGCACCAGCCCGGCGGAGGCCGGGCAGGACGGCGGCGCCAGCCCCCAGGGCACGCCGTCGCCGGTACCGGCCGACGGGCCGTTCGGCGCGCAGACCACCAGCGGCACCTCGCTGGTCGCGCTGACCTTCGACGACGGACCGGACCCGCGGTACACGCCGCAGGTGCTCGCCCTGCTCCGCGAGCACCAGGTGCGGGCCACCTTCTGCGTGGTCGGCGAGAACGCCCAGCGCCACCCGGACCTGATCCGGGCCATCGCGGCCGACGGGCACACCCTGTGCAACCACAGCTGGAACCACGATGTCGACCTCGGCCGCCGGTCGCCGGCCGCCATCCGGGCGGACCTGCTGCGCACCAGCGAGGCGATCCGGGCGGCGGTGCCCGACGCGCCGATCGCGTACTACCGGCAGCCCGGCGGCGCCTGGACGGGCCAGGTGGTGTCGGTGTCCCACGAACTCGGCATGACGCCGCTGCACTGGACCGTGGACCCGGCGGACTGGGAGCTGCCGGGAGCCAGCCGGATCGCGGCGACGGTCGTGGCGGACGTCGTACCCGGCTCGGTCGTGCTGTTGCACGACGCCGGCGGCGACCGGCAGGGCACGGTGGACGCCCTGCACCGCATCCTGCCCGACCTGACCAGCCGGTTCGAGGTGGAGGCGCTGCCCGACGGGGGGACGTGAGCCGGCCGGCGGACGGCCCGACCACGGGCGGTCCGGCCAGGCGACCGCCGCACCGCCCCGGCGGCCGGCCGAGCGCGGCGGCGCGGGGATCGACCGGACTACGGTGACGACATGAGCAACCCCGAAGCGAGCAGCGGCCGGGTGACCCGGTCCGACCGCCTCAGCCCCACGGAGATCGCCGACGTGACGACCCTCGCCCGGGTCGCCGGCGACGCGGACGGGGCGGACCCGTTCGACGAGCACGTCCTGCTCCGGCTGCGCGACCCGGACGCGCCCGCCGTGCACCTGACCACCCGGGCGGACGACGGCACCCTGACCGGGTACGCGCACCTGGACACCACCGACCCGGGCGCGGGGATCGGCGTGGAACTGGTGGTGCACCCGGCGTACCGGCGGCGCGGGACAGGCCGCGCGCTGGCCCGGGGCGTCCTGGCGGCGGCCGACGGCCCGCTGCGGGTCTGGGCGCACGGCGACCACCCCTCCGCCGCCGCGCTCGGCGTCGACCTGGGCCTGCGCCGGGCCCGGGTGCTCTGGCAGCTGCGCCGGCCGCTGACCGCCCCGATCCCCGACCACCCGCTGCCGGACGGGGTGACGCTGCGCGCGTACCGGCCCGGCGCCGACGACGAGGAGTGGCTGGCGCTCAACGCGCGGGCCTTCGCGGAGCACCCGGAACAGGGCCGCTGGTCCCCCGCCGACCTGCGGGTACGCCTCGACGAGCCGTGGTTCGACCCGGAGGGTTTCCTGCTCGCCGTCGACGGGTCCACCGGCCGGCTGCTCGGCTTCCACTGGACGAAGGTCCACGAACGACCCGGCTCGGCCCGGATCGGCGAGGTCTACGTCCTCGGCGTGGACCCGTCGGCCCACCGCGGCGGGCTCGGCCGGGCGCTGACCGCGGCCGGCCTGGCGTACCTGCGGGACCGGCGGGACCTGGACCGGGTGATGCTCTACGTCGACGAGTCGAACGCCGCCGCCGTCGCGCTCTACGAACGGCTCGGCTTCGCCCGCTGGTCGGCGCACGTCAACTACCAGTCGGCCTGACGTCGGCACGGGCCCGGGTCGCGACGGCCCGGGCCCGTGCCGCGCGCGCCGCCGCCCCGGAAGATCCCCATACTTCCGACAGCGGCAGCCGAGTTCACACAACGGACAACCCGCCCTCAGCGAGCGGTCATCTGCCCTGTCGCACCTGTTCACTCCCCGTTCACTTCCGACCGGCGAACCGGCTACCTGGCGCTCCTAACTTTTGGATCAGCCGGTGAGCGCCGGTATACCGGCCCCCCAATCCGGGGGCGAAGTCAGACGTGAAGGGAAACCCCTCAGGTGAAGCTCCAGCGGCACGGCACCCTCGCCTGCCTCGCTCTTACCGCGACGCTCGCTCTCAGCGCATGCGGCTCGGACAACAACGAGCCCGCGAGCAGCGCCTCCGCCTCCGGGTCGGCCGCCGCCGACTGCGCCACCGGCACGCTGAACACCCAGGGCTCGTCGGCGCAGAAGAACGCCATGGACGAGTGGATCAAGGCTTACCAGCAGAAGTGCTCCGGTGCCAAGATCAACTACGAGCCGTCCGGCTCGGGCGCCGGCATCCAGGCCTTCATCGCCGGCACCGCCGACTTCGCCGGCTCGGACTCCGCCCTCAAGGAGGAGGAGCAGCCGCAGGCCGACGCCAAGTGCGTCGGCGGCGCCGCGATCAACCTGCCGATGGTCATCGGCCCGGTCGCCATCGCCTACAACGTCAACGGCGTGGACAACCTCCAGCTCAAGCCGGCCACCCTGGCGAAGATCTTCGCCGGCAAGGTGACCAAGTGGGACGATCCGGCGATCAAGGCCGACAACCCGGACGCCAAGCTGCCGTCGACCGCCATCAACGCGGTGCACCGCTCGGACTCCTCCGGCACCACCGACAACTTCACCGACTTCCTGACCAAGACCGCCGCGTCCGACTGGACGTTCGGCAAGGCCAAGGAATGGAAGGCCCCCGGCGGCACCGGCGCGGCGAAGTCCGACGGCATGGCCAGCGCCATCAAGGGCCAGGACGGCACCATCGGCTACGTCGAGTGGTCGTACGCCGAGAACGGCGGCCTGAAGACCGCCAAGGTCGGCAACGGCGCGGGCGAGTTCGCCGAGTTGACCGCCGAGTCGGCCGGCAAGACCATCGCCGGCGCCGAGGTGGTCGGCCAGGGCGACGACCTCAAGATGAAGATCGACTACAACACCAAGGAGGCCGGGGCCTACCCGATCGTCCTGGTGACCTACGAGATCGTCTGCTCCAAGGGCCTCGCCGCCGACAAGCTCCCGCTGGTCAAGGGCTTCCTCGGCCACGCCGCGAGCACCGCGGGCCAGGCCGACCTGACCGAGCTGGGCTACGCCCCGCTGCCCGAGACGGTCCGCGCCAAGGTCGAGGCCGCGGTCAAGAACCTCGCCTGAGCCGCCCGCACCGACACCGTCACCACCACCTCAACCCGAAGCGAGCGAGCAGATGGGTGAAACCCCCCACCGCTCGGCCCACGCCGGCACCGGCGGGACGCGCGTGACCGAAGGTCACGACCGGCCCGCCGGTGCCTCGGCGCGTCCGGCCGAGGCACCAGTCAGCACCCGTACCCCGGGCGGAGCCGGATTGGGCGGCGGCGGCGCGCTGCCCCGGGCCCGGGCGTTCGGCGCCGAACGGGCGTTCCGCGCCCTCACCCTGGGCGCCGGCGCCACCGTCCTGGTCGTCATCGCCGCGATCGCGGTCTTCCTCGTCGCCAAGGCGGTACCGGCGCTGGGAGCCAACACCGAGAGCTTCTGGACCTTCGAGGGCTGGTTCCCGAACGACGCGGAGCCGAAGTTCGGCATCGGGGCGCTCGCCTTCGGCACCGTGTTCAGCTCCGCGCTGGCCCTGCTGATCGCGGTGCCGGTGGCCCTGGGCATCGCGCTCTACCTGTCCCACTACGCGCCGCGCCGGCTCGGCACCACGCTGGGCTTCCTGATCGACCTGCTGGCCGCGGTGCCGAGCGTGGTCTTCGGCCTCTGGGGCCGCGACGTCTTCATCAATCCGGTGCGCGACTTCTCCGCCTGGCTGAACACGTACTTCGGCTGGATCCCGATCTTCGGCGGCGACGGCCCGTTCGGGAAGTCCATCATGCTGGGCGCGCTGGTCCTGGCGATCATGGTGCTGCCGATCATCACCTCGCTCTCCCGCGAGGTGTTCCTGCAGACCCCGACCGCCAACGAGGAGGCGGCCCTCGCCCTCGGCGCCACCCGCTGGGAGATGATCCGCACCGCCGTGCTGCCGTACGGCCGCCCCGGCATCGTCGCCGCGGTGATGCTCGGCCTGGGCCGGGCGCTCGGCGAGACCATCGCCCTGGCGATGACCCTCGGCATCACCTTCGGCATCTCGTTCAACCTCATCGAGAGTGGCGGCAACACCATCGCCGCCAACATCGCCAACACGTTCGGCGAGGCGAACGACACGGGGCGGGGCGCGCTGATCGCCTCGGGCCTGGTGCTCTTCGCCATCACGCTGATCGTCAACATCACGGCGCGGGCGATCATCCACCGCCGCCGGGAGTTCACGGAGTCGGCCGCATGAGCGAGCGTCAGCGAGCGAATCATCGTCACAGTGCGGCGGAGCCTCATGCCGCCACGGGAGCGAAGCGGAGTGGCGGCATGAGCGAGCGTCAGCAAGCGAATCATCGACACAGTGCGTCACATGGCGCCGCGCAGCGGAGCGGAGTGGCGGCATGACCACCACCGTCGCACCGCACCGGACCCGTCCGCCCGCCCAGCCGCCCACCCTCAAGGCCCGGCGCCTGCCGAGGTACGCCGCGCCGGCCATCGCCGCGGCCGCCCTGCTGGTCGCCGCCGCCTTCGTGTACGGCACCGGCACCGGCGGCCCGGTGCTGGTCGTGGTGGTCGCCGCGCTGCTCTACCTGGCCGGCCTGTTCGCCGCCGCGAACCGGGTCGAGGGGCGGCGGTCGGCCCGCAACCGCACCTGGAGCGCGCTGATCCACTCCGCGTTCGTGCTGGCCGTCCTGCCGCTGGCCTCGGTGGTCTGGACGCTGGTCAGCAAGGGCGCCGAGCGCCTGGACGGCGACTTCTTCCTCACCTCGATGAACAACATCGGCGCGCGGGACCCGAACGGCGGCGCCTACCACGCGATCGTCGGCACGCTCCAGCAGGTCGGCATCGCCGCCCTGATCACCGTCCCGCTCGGCATCCTCTGCGCGATCTACATCGTCGAGTACGGCCGGGGCCGGTTCGCCGCCGCGATCCGGTTCTTCGTGGACGTGATGACGGGCATCCCGTCGATCGTCGCCGGCCTGTTCGTGCTGGCGTTCTGGGTGCTGATCGTCTCGCCGTGGTTCAACGACGGGCGGCCCAGCTTCTCCGGCTTCGCCGCCGCGCTCGCGCTGAGCGTGCTGATGCTGCCCACCGTGGTCCGCTCCACCGAGGAGATGCTGCGTCTCGTCCCGGCGCCGCTGCGCGAGGGGGCGTACGCCCTCGGCGTGCCGAAGTGGAAGACCATCCTGCGGGTCGTGCTGCCGACCGCCCTGCCGGGCATCGTCACCGGCGTCATGCTCGCCATCGCGCGCGCGGCCGGCGAGACCGCCCCGGTGCTGCTGGTCGCCGGCGGCGGCGCGGCGATCAACTTCAACCCGTTCGAGAACAACCAGTCGTCGCTGGCGCTCTTCGTCTACCAGCAGGCCGGTGACGCGTCCCGGTACGCGCCGGCACGGGCGTGGACCGCGGCACTCACCCTGGTCTCCCTCGTGCTGATCCTGACCGTCGCGGCGAAGCTGCTGGCCCGTCGCAACCGGCTCGGCCGATGAACCCCGGAGGTACCACCACCATGGCCAAGCGCATCGAAGCCTCGGGCGTCACCGCCTACTACGGCGCCTTCAAGGCGATCGAGAACATCAACCTGACGGTCGAGCCGAAGACGGTGACCGCCCTGATCGGCCCGTCCGGCTGCGGCAAGTCCACCTTCCTGCGGTCGATCAACCGGATGCACGAGGTGCTGCCCGGCGCCCGGGTCGAGGGCAGCCTCACCATCGACGACCAGGACATCTACGACCGGGACGTGGACGTCACCGCCGTCCGACGCATGATCGGCATGGTCTTCCAGCGGCCGAACCCGTTCCCCACCATGAGCATCTTCGAGAACGTGGTGGCCGGGCTGCGGCTCAACGGGGTCCGTAGGAAGTCGATCCTGGAGGAGGCGGCGGAGAAGGCGCTCCGCTCGGCCAACCTCTGGGACGAGGTCAAGGACCGGCTGGGCAAGCCCGGCGCCGGCCTCTCCGGCGGCCAGCAGCAGCGGCTCTGCATCGCCCGGACCATCGCCGTCGAGCCGCAGGTGGTGCTGATGGACGAGCCCTGCTCGGCGCTCGACCCGATCTCCACGCTGGCCATCGAGGACCTGATGTTCCAGCTCAAGGACAAGTTCACCATCATCATCGTCACGCACAACATGCAGCAGGCCGCCCGTGTCTCGGACCGGACCGCCTTCTTCTCGATCGAGAAGACCGGCGACCCGGGCCGCCTCATCGAGTACGACAACACGCAGAAGATCTTCAGCAACCCCGGCGTGAAGAAGACCGAGGACTACATCACCGGCCGCTTCGGCTGAGCCGTGGGGCGGTGGACCCCTTCTCTCGCTGCGGGGAAGGGGTCCTTCCCTCTCCGCGCCCGCGCCGGCACACCCGGCGGCACCGGAGGATCTGCTCTAGGGTCGGGTCGGAAACGCCCACCGGTCGCTGCGGAGGACGGGCATGTCTGGATATCCCCGGTTGCTGCACACCGTGCTCGACAGCACGAACCCACGGGAGCTCGCCGAGTTCTACCGGCAGCTGCTCGGGCTGCGGTACCGGCCCGGTGACGAACCGCCGACGGACGGGACGGCCGACGACCGGGACTGGCTCGTGCTCAGAGACTCCGACGGGGCGGCCCAGCTCGCCTTCCAACTCGTCGACCGCCTGCCTCGGACCACCTGGCCCCGGCACGACGTGCCGATGCAGTTGCACCTCGACTTCACGGTCCCGGACGCGTCCGAGCTGGAGAGGCAGCGTGCGCGGGCGGAGGCCCTGGGCGCGAAACTCCTGATCGACCGGACCGACGACTCCGACGAGCCGCTGTACGTCTTCGCGGACCCGTCCGGTCACCCGTTCTGCATCTTCGTGGCCTAGCGCCGCCGCCCTCCCCGGCCCTGGTCCGCTGAGAGATCCTGGCAGGAACCGGCCCTTCCCGGGGCCGCTTCCTGCCAAGATCCGTAACGGGTCAGGCCAGCACGAAGCGGGGCTCGCCGTCGTCGGGCACGTCGAGGCGCGGGGTGACCGGGGTCGACGCGTCCCGGGTCGCCGCCGCGCGGGCCACGCCGGCCAGGTCGCCGCCGGCCGCCACCTGGGCCAGGTTCACCAGGGTGGGCGGGAGCATGGTCAGCTCACCGGCCTCCGCCCTGGCCAGGGCGTCCGCCGGGCGGGCCCACAGGGTGTGGTCGGCCTCCCCGGAGACGTCCCGGGTCCGCTGCCCCTCTGGCAGCAGTGCCACGAAGAAGTACGTGTCGAAGCGGCGCGGCTCGAACTCCGGCGTGATCCACCGGCTCCACGGCAGCAGCAGGTCCGACCGGAGGGTGAGCCCGCGCCGGGCGAGCAGGTCCGCGAAGCCGCCCCGGCGCTGCTCCAGCGCCACCCGGTCGGCCTCCCAGTCGTCGCCGCTCACGTCGCCGACCACGGTCTGCGTGTCGGGGCCCGCGAGCAGGACCCCGGCCTCCTCGAAGACCTCCCGGGCGGCGGCGCAGACGACCGCCTGGGCGGCCTCCGGGGTCAGCCCCAGCCGCTCGCCCCAGCCGGCGGGCGTCGGACCGGCCCAGTCCAGGTGCGCCTGCGAATCCGAGGGGTCGACCCCGCCGCCGGGGAAGGCGTACATCCCGCCGAAGGCCATCGCGGCGACCCGCCGGATCAGGTAGACCTCGAAGTCGTCGCCGGCGGGCCGGAGCAGCAGGACGGTCGCCGCGACCCGGGGCGGGGCCGGGGTGCCGCCCTCGGCGTGGAACCGGCGGGCGTGCGCCACGAGCGCCGGGGGTGCGGGGAAGCCGTCGGCGTCGATCGTCATGCGCCGAGCCTAGTTCCCGACGGGTGGATGACCACGCCGACGTCCGGTGATCTTCGCTAGCGTGGCCGCCATGACTCGTTGGGGCATCCTGTCCACCGGCCAGATCGCCGCCCGCTTCGCCGAGGACCTCCGGCTGGTGCCGGGCGCCGAACTGGTGGCGGTCGGCTCACGTACCGCCGAGAGCGCGCGACGGTTCGCGGCCCGGCACGGCGTGCCGCGCGCGTACGCCTCCTGGGCGGAACTCGCCGCGGACGACGAGCTGGACGTCGTCTACGTCGCCACCCCGCACGCCGCGCACCACCAGGCGGCCCTGACCTGCCTCGCGGCCGGCCGCGCGGTGCTGCTGGAGAAGCCGTTCACCCTCGACCTGGCGACCAGCGTGGAGCTGGTCGACACCGCCCGCGCGGCCGGGGTCTTCCTCATGGAGGCCATGTGGATGCGGACGAATCCACTGATCCGCCGGGTCTGCGAGCTGGTCGCGGACGGGGCGATCGGCACGGTGACGAACGTGCGGGCCGACTTCGGGTTGGCGGGGCCGTTCCCGCCGGAGCACCGGCTGCGGGCCCGTACGCTCGGCGGCGGCGCCCTGCTCGACCTCGGCGTCTACCCGGTCAGCCTGGCCCACCTGCTGCTCGGCGTGCCCGACCACGTCCGCTCCTGGGCGAAGCTCAGCCCCGAGAGGGTCGACGAGAACACCGGGATCGTCCTCGGCTACGACTCGGGGGCGGTGGCCGCGCTGACCTGCGGCCTGGTCGGGGCGACCCCGGTGACCGCCGCCGTCACCGGCACCGCCGGCCGGATCGAGCTGCTCGAGCTGTTCTTCCGCCCCGGTTCGGTGACCCTGCACCGGGCTGGCGCCGAGCCGGAGACGATCACCGGTGAGCTGGTCGGCGGCGGCTACCAGTACGAGGCAGCCGAGGTCCAGCGCTGCCTCGCCGAGGGCCTCCTGGAGAGCCCTCTGGTGCCTCACGCCGCCACGCTGGAGGTGATGGCGCTCCTCGACACCATCCGGGCCCAGATCGGCGTCGACTACTCCTGACGGGAAAGGGGCCCCTCGTCGACGAGGGGCCCCTTCGCGTACGTCAGCTGAAGAGCGGGCGGACCAGGAAGTACATCAGGGCGCCGATCGAGCCGGCGGCCGGGAAGGTGAGGATCCACGCCCCGACGATGTTGCCGGCCACGCCCCACCGGACGGCGGAGAGCCGCTTGGTGGCGCCGACGCCCATGATCGCCGAGGTGATCGTGTGGGTCGTCGAGATCGGCGCGCCGAGGACCAGCGCGTTGAAGTAGAGCACCCCGCTGGCGACGGTCTCGGCGGCGAAGCCCTCCGGCGGCCGGAGGTCGATGATCTTCCGGCCCAGGGTCCGGATGATCCGCCAACCACCGGCGTACGTGCCGGCGGCCAGCACGGCGGCCGACGTCCAGAACGCCCACTCCGGAATGAAGCTGGGGTCGTCCTGGTAGCCGCCGACGTAGAGGGCGAGCACCACGATGCCGATGGTCTTGGCGGCGTCCTGCATGCCGTGGCCGACCGACATGGCGGCGGCGGACGCGGTCTGCGCCCAGCGGAAGCCGCGGTTGAGCCGGCCCGGATGCCCCTTCCGGAAGATCCACTGCACGGCGATCATGACGATGTAGCCGAGCACGAAGCCGACCATCGGCGAGAGGACCATCGGGATGATCACGCTCTCCCCGATGCCGGTCCAGAGCACCGTGCCGGACGCGGCGACGGTCGAGCCGACCAGGCCGCCGATCAGCGCGTGCGACGAGGACGACGGCAGGCCGAAGTACCAGGTGACCAGGTTCCACACGATCGCGCCGATCACGCCGGCGAAGACGATGCCGAGGCTCGCCGTGCCGGTGGGCAGTTTCACCAGCCCGCTGCCGACGGTCTTGGCGACCTCGGCGCCGAAGTGGGCGCCGATGAAGTTGCCGACCGCCGCCATGGCCAGGGCCACCCGGGGTGTGAGCGCCCGGGTGGAGATGCTGGTCGCGATCGCGTTGGCGGCGTCGTGGAAGCCGTTGGTGTAGTCGAACGCCAACGCCACCGCGATCACCGCCAGCACGGCGATGAGTTCGGGACTCACAGGATCAGGACTCCTTGACCGCGATGGTCTCGACGGTGTTGGCCACGTGCTCGAAGGCGTCGCAGGCGGCCTCCAGCTCGTCGGCGACCTCCTTCATCTTCAGCACGGTCAGCGCGTCGTACTCGCCGGAGAAGAGGCGGACCAGCAGCATCCGGTACACCTGGTCGCCGTCGTTCTCCAGCCGGTTGCACTCGATCCAGTAGTCCTCGAGATCCTTCATCGACTTCAGGCGCGGCATCGCGTCGGCCGTCAGCTTCGCCTGCGCGTCCAGGACGTTGACCATCTCGTGCATCTCGCGGGGCAGCGAGGGGAGCTTGGTCAGGCCGTAGAGGTAGAGCAGGTTGCCGACCGCTTCGAGGTGGTCCATCACGTCGTCGAGCAGCGACCCGAGCCGGTAGATGTCCTCCCGGTCGAACGGCGTGATGAAGGTTGAGTTGATCTTCTTGTACAGCTCGTGGGTGATCTGGTCGCTGTCGTGCTCCACCTCGGTGAGCCGCTCGCTGACCGACTGCACCTCCACCCCGGGCAGGGCCAGCTCGTTGAGCAACTCGGTGCCCTTCACCAGGTTCTGCGCGGCCCTGGTGAAGAGCTCGTAGAAGGCGCCCTCGTTCGGGCGGAAGGAAAACTTCACAGCACGGACCTCGTCGTGTCGGTGGAAGGGTGGCGGTCGCCCGGAGGGTGCCCGCCTGGGAATGCTAGAAAACGACGGAACCGGGAATCGCGCGGCCTCCCCCAGGTCAGGCCACATTCACCGGTCGTTCACCTGCTGTTCACCTACGCCGTTCTCTCCGATCCCAGCAGCCGCTCCCGTTCGCGCCGGACGTCGAAACCGGCAGGCGGATACCCGAGATCGAGGGTGTCGAACGTCTCGCGGAGCAGGTGCGCGACGGCCCAGTCGCGGTACCACTTGCGGTCCGCCGGCACCACGTACCAGGGCGCGGCGTCCGTGCCGCACCGGCCCAGGGCCTCGGCGTACGCGGCCTGGTAGTCGTCCCAGCGGGCGCGGGCGTCGACGTCCGAGGGGTCGTACTTCCAGTGCTTGCGCGGCTCGTCCAGCCGCTCCAGCAGCCGCCGGCCCTGCTCGGCGTACGAGATGTGCAGGAACACCTTCACCAGGGCCACCCCGGCCTCGGCCTGCTCCCGCTCGAACGCGTTGATCTCGTCGTACCGGGCCTGCCAGATCGACTCGGGCACCAGCGACTCGACCCGCGCCACGAGCACGTCCTCGTAGTGCGAGCGGTTGAAGACCCCGACGTACCCGGGCGGCGGCAGCGCCCGCCGGATCCGCCACAGGAAGTCGTGCCGCAACTCCTCGGGAGTGGGCGGGCCGAACGAGCGGAGGTGCAGGCCCAGCGGGTTCATCGCGCCGGCTACCCGCTTGACGGTGCCGTCCTTGCCCCCGCTGTCCATCGCCTGGAGCACCAGCAGCACCCGGCGCCCACCCGCCCCACCGGCCGCCGCGTCGGACCCGCCCGCACCGGCGGCCGCGCCGGCGGGTCGAGCCGCCGACTGCCGGGCCTTGGCCTCGGCGAAGAGCATCTCCTGCTGGCTGCCCAGTTCCGCGCCGATCAGCGTGAGCTGGCCACGGGCCCACTCCTTGCGCTGCGGGCCGGTCACCTCCCGCCCCGGCAGCCCGGGCGTCGACCGGGGATCGACCGCCCCGAGATCGACCGCCCCGCCGGGCGCCACCCGGAGCAGCTCCCGCATCGTCCCTCCGACCGGCCCCACGACGACGTCGGCCCGGCCCACGGCATCGCGGCCCACGCCGCTCCCCTCGACCCCTCGCATCACCGGATCATCACCCACATCCGCCCCACCCGCCCGCCAACCCCGACCCCGGCCCGCGCCATGAGCCGCCGATCATGCACTTGTGGCGGGCGGAATCGCCTGCTTGGTCCGTTACGCGGGGCACCACGACTGCATGATCGACGGCGGTCTTGGGGGTGTGGGGGGCGGGGCGGGAGAATCGCGGGCGGGCGGGGCGGTACGCGTCCCGCAGTGGAGCGGGGGCAGCGTGCGGGAGATGGTGGCGGAGTTCGAGGCCGAGCGGGGGCGGCTGCTGGGGGTGGCGCACCGGATGCTGGGCAGCCGCAGCGAGGCCGAGGACGCCGTGCAGGAGACCTGGCTGCGGTACGCCGCCGCGCTCGCCGACCCGGCGGCCCGCGCCGAGATCCGGCACCTCGGCGCCTGGCTGACCACCACCTGCGCCCGGATCTGCCTGGACGTGCTCCGCTCGGCGCGGGTACGGCGGGAGGCGTACCCCGGCCAGTGGCTGCCGGAGCCGGTGGTGACGCCGCTCGACCAGGGCCCGCGCCCCGACGGCTTCGCGCCCGACCCCGCGGAGCGGGCGGTCCGCGCCGATCAGGTCGGCACCGCCCTGCTGGTGGTGCTGGAACGCCTGGCGCCGGAGCAGCGGGTGGCCTTCGTGCTGCACGACGTCTTCGCCGTGCCGTTCGCCCAGATCGCCGAGGTGCTCGGTACGACCGACGCCGCCGCCCGCCAGCTCGCCTCCCGGGCCCGCCGGGCGGTGCACGCGCCCGACGCGCCCCGGCACACCGCCGACGCGGTCGAGCAGCGTCACGTGCTCGCCGCCTTCGTGACCGCCGTCGAGTCGGGCGACCTTGCCGCGCTGGTACGGGTGCTCGCCCCGGACGTGGTCGCCGTCGGCGACAGCGGCGGCCACTTCCCGGCGGCCCGGCGGCCGGTGCTCGGGGCCGACGCGGTGGCCCGCTTCCTCCTGGGCCTGTTCGGACGTGCCGGGCGCTACGGCGGGACGCTGCGCTCCCGTCGGGTGCTCGTCGACGGCGTCGAGGGCCTGCACCTGGAGACCCGGCACTCGGACGGGCGACCGCTGCGGGTGGTGGCCGCCCTCACGGTGGACGAGGGCCGGGTGACCGGGGTCTTCCACCAGCTGAATCCGGAGAAGCTGGGCGACCTGCCGCCGCTGGCGGAGGAGGACGGCTGGCCGCCGCGCTGGTGACGGCCCGGGGGCCGGTGCCGGCGGGTCAGACCACCAGGGCCAGCCACTTCCGGTACGACGTGGCGAACGGCTCGGTGCCGTCGCCCAGTGCCCCGAGCAGCCACCGGGCCGCCGCCTCAGCCTGCGCCACCACGTCGTCCGGGTAGCCGAAGCGGGCCCGGTGCTCGGCGAACTCGTCCTCGTCGCGCAGCTCCACCAGGCCGGTGGTCCGGCGGCGCACCACGTCGAGGTCGAGGTCGATGAGGTGGACGGTGTCGTCGTTCTCCCAGCGGGCCGGGCTGGCGATGTCGCAGTAGACCTCGCTGGTCCGTGGCGGCGGGTTGAACATGCCGGTCCACCAGGCGTGGTGCGGCACCAGGAGGACGAACGGGATCTGCTCCACCGACGGGCGACCGTGGTAGACGGACTTCGTGCCCTCGGTCACGCCGAGCCAGACGCCGAGCTCGTCCTCGGCCAGCCGGCGGGCCGGGTAGTCGCGGTGGGCGCTGCCGTCGTACTTGCGGTAGATCACGCGGACCACGTCGCTCGGCATGAGTCGCACCCTAACCGATACCGCCCATCCGTCGCCGCACGGAAGTAACCGGACGCGGTCGGTGGGAGACCGTACCGTGACGACGCCACGCCCGGATCGGCGCGGCCGGTGTCGGGGACGGCGGGTACCGTCGCACGGTGACTCCGCGCCTCGCCACCGGTTCCGCCGCCCCCTCGCCCCGCACCGGAGGCCGGCGACGGGGCACCCGGCCGAGCGGGGTGGAGCTGCTCGCCGCCGCGGTCGGCGCGGTGCCGGGCGGGGCGGCGCGTCCCGGCCAGCAGCAGATGGCGACCGCCATCGAGGAGTGCGTGCAGGCGCGGGAGCACCTGCTGGTGCAGGCCGGCACGGGCACCGGCAAGTCGCTGGCCTACCTGACGCCCGCGCTGACCGTGGACGGGCCGGTGGTGGTCTCCACGGCCACCCTGGCGTTGCAGTCCCAGCTGGTCGACCACGACCTGCCCCGGCTCGCCGACGCCGTGGAGCCGGTGCTCGGCCGGCGGCCCACCTTCGCGGTGCTGAAGGGGCGGCACCACTACCTCTGCCTGGCCCGGCTGGACAACTCCACAGAGGACGAACCGGAGGACACCCTCTTCGACGCCCCGGCGGCGCGCCCCGGCGGCGGCACGAAGTGGCTCGGCGAGGCGGGTCGGCTCGGCAAGCAGGTGCAGCGGCTGCGCGACTGGGCGGAGAAGACCGACACCGGCGACCGGGACGAGCTGGACCCGGGCGTCGACGACCAGGCCTGGCGGCTGGTCTCCATGCCGGCCCGGGAGTGCGTCGGCGCGTCCCGCTGCCCGTTCGGCGCGGAGTGCTTCGCCGAGGCGTCCCGGGCCCGCGCCCGGGAGGCCGACATCGTGGTCACCAACCACAGCCTGCTCGCGGTGGACATGCTGGCCGGCCGGCACATCGTGCCGCCGCACAAGCTGCTCATCGTCGACGAGGCGCACGAGCTGGCCGACCGGGTCTCCTCCGCCGCGCAGGCCGAGCTGGTGCCGGAGCTGATCGACCGCTCCGCGAAGCGGGCCCGCCCGCTGCTGCGGCCGGACGTCGCCGAGTCGCTGACCGCGGCCGGCGACGCGCTGGCCGTCGGGCTGGCCGAGGCGCCGGCCGGGCGGATCACCTCGGGGCTGCCGTCGCCGCTGCGCGAGGCGTGCACCCTGCTCGACGCGGCCACCCGGGCGGCCCTCGACGCGATCGGCGACGTCAAGTCCGACGACCCGGACCCGGTGCGCAAGCAGCAGGCCAAGGCCGTGCTCGACGAGCTCTCCGCCACCGCGCAGCGGCTGCTGGAGGAGGCCGACCACGACGTGGCCTGGGTGGAGAAGAACGACAACACCGGTCGCCGGGCGCTGGTGGTCGCGCCGCTCTCGGTCGCCGGCACGCTCGCCACCCACCTCTACGAGGAGCGCACGGTCGTCGCCACCTCGGCGACGCTGACGCTGGGCGGCCGGTTCGACACGGTGGCCCGGGCGCTGGGCCTGGAGGCGCCCCCGGCCGACCCGCCGTCACCGGCCGCCGCCGCCATGGCCACCCGGTCGGCCGGGCGCACCGGCGGCACCGGGCCGGCGGAGGGCAGCGGAGCGACCGGGGGCGGTGCGGCGACCGGCACGGCGGGGGCGCCGGCCACCTCGGGGCCGGGCTGGCGTTCCCTCGACGTCGGCTCGCCGTTCGACTACCCCCGGCAGGGCATCCTGTACGTCGCCGCGCACCTGCCCCGGCCCAGCGTCTCCGGGCTGCCCGACGCGGCCGGCGAGGAGCTGCTCGAGCTGGTCACCGCGCTCGGCGGGCGTACCCTCGGCCTCTTCTCCTCCCGGCGGGCCGCGCAGCAGGCGGCGGAGCTGCTGCGCGCGCGGACCGACCTGCCGGTCCTTCTTCAGGGCGAGGAGGCGCTGCCGCTGCTGGTACGCCGGTTCCGGGAGGAGAAGTCCAGCTGCCTGTTCGGGGTGATGTCGCTCTGGCAGGGCGTCGACGTGCCGGGCGACGCCTGCCAGCTGGTGGTCATCGACCGGCTGCCCTTCCCCCGGCCGGACGAGCCGCTGGCGGCGGCGCGGGCCGCGGCGGTGGACGCCGGCGGGGGGTCGGGTTTCGCGGCGGTCAGCGTGCCGATCGCCGCGATCCGGCTGGCCCAGGGGGTGGGGCGGCTGATCCGGTCGACGGGCGACAAGGGCGTGGTGGCGGTCCTCGACTCGCGCCTGGAGACGGCCCGGGGCTACGGGCCGTTCCTGCGCCGGTCGCTGCCGCCGTTCTGGTACACCACCCGGCCGGAGGTCGCCCGGGGCGCCCTCGACCGCCTCGCCAAGGTCTGACCCGTCAGGGCGCCTGGGAGGCGACGACCACGGCGTCGGGCGGGGTGTCCGGAACGGTGCGGGCGGCGAGCCGGCGGACGGCCGTGTTGAGCACGGCGATCAGCGGCACCGAGACCAGCGCGCCGGTGATCCCGGCGAGGACCACGCCGGCCGCGATGCCGATGATGACCGCGAGCGGGTGGATGGCCACCGCCCGGCCCATGATCAGCGGCTGGAGGAGGTGCCCCTCCACCTGCTGTACCCCGATCACGGCACCCAGGATGATCAGTGCGGTCACCGGGCCGCTGTCGACCAGCGCGACCAGGACCGCGACGACGCCCGACAGGGTCGCACCGACGATCGGGATGAACGCGCCGAGGAAGACCAGCGCGGCGAGCGGGAAGGCGAACGGGATGTCGAAAATGACCAGGAAGACGCCGATGCCGACCGCGTCGATGAAGGCGACCAGCACGGTCGCCCGGACGTAGGCGACCAGCGTCGCCCAGGACGCCCGCCCGGCGTCGTCGACCTTCCAGCGGGCGGCCACCGGCAGGAGCCGGACCAGGAAGCGCCAGATCTTGTTGCCGTCGCGCAGGAAGAAGAACGTGGCGAAGAGCACCAGCAGCGTGCCGGTCAGCACCTCAGCCAGCGTGGCGGCCGTGGAGAGGGCGCCGCTGGTGAACTTCTCGGTGTTGTTGTTGATCCACTTCTGGCCCTCCTCGATGTAGTTGTCGAGTTGGCCGTCGGAGAGGTGCAGCGGGCCGGTCTTCAGCCAGTCCTGGATCTGCCGGACGCCCTCGGAGGACTTCTTGCTCAGCTCCGGCACGCCCTGGATGAACTCGTTCACCACCAGGGTCAGCGTCCCGATCACCGCGGCCAGGCCGCCCACCAGCACCACCGCCGTCGCCATGGACCGCGGAAGGCGGGCCCGCAGCAGCCAGCCGACCGCCGGCGCGAGCAGCGCCGAGAGCAGCAGCGCGACGGCCAGCGGGATGACCACGATCCGGACGGTGCCGACGACCTTCAGCAGCGCCCAGGCCACGACGCCGATCACGATCAGCCGCCAGGACCACGCGGCGGCGATCCGCAACGCGTGCGGCACGTCCGCGTCGTCCCGGCTGGAGGTGGAGTTGTGCATCGCCCCGGGCGGCGGGGCGCCGACCACGGTCGCGGAGGGCGCAGCCACCGGGCCGGGGGACGTCGGCGAGGCCACGCCGGCCGACTCGGGGCCGTCGACCGGATCCGTACGGCGTGCCCGCGCCGCCTCCCGGCCCGACTCGTACGCGCGACGGAGCCGTCCGCGGATCTGCTCGAAGCGGCTCAAGCGCACCTCCTGGCATGAGACCGGCCCGCCCACGCCGGTGGGCGGACAGGATACGTCCGACGACGCCACCGTAGGGCAGGTCCGCCACACATTGCCCCCGGCCCCCGGCGCGTAACCGCCCACGGCCCGCCGACCGGGACACGGTAGCGTCTGCGGCGTGACCGCCGACGAGAATCTCGACTCCAAGCTGCCGATCCGCCTGCTGCACGACCGTGTGCTGGTGCGGATGGAGGGGAGCGAGGGTGAGCGACGCTCGACCGCCGGCATCGTGATTCCGGCGACCGCCGCCGTGGGCAAGCGGCTGGCCTGGGCCACGGCCGTGGGCGTGGGGCCGAACGTGCGCGCCATCGTCTCGGGCGACCGGGTCCTCTTCGACCCCGACGACCGCTCCGAGGTCGAACTGCACGGCCGCGGGTACGTGCTGCTGCGCGAACGCGACGTGCACGCCGTGGCCGCCGAGCGGGTCGAGAACGACTCCACCGGCCTCTACCTCTGAGCCCATCCCCGGCCCGCCCGCCCGGATGAGGGCGCCGGTGCCGTTTGCGTCGCCCCCCGCCGGGAAGCCAGCCGCATCACCGGCCCTGGGGAGGGACGCGATGCCGGTACTAGTGAAGAAGATTCTGCTCTGGGGGAGCGTCGCGTTCCTGATCTACTTCATGGCCTTCCGGCCGGAGGGCGCGGCGGAGATGTTCAAGGCGATCGGGGCGGGACTGATGGCGATGGCGCAGGGCCTCGGTGACTTCCTCACCAGCCTGATGACCTGACGACCGGGCTCAGGGGCCGCCGGGGTGCCACGGCGCCGGCGGCTGCTGGCCGTACCAGCCGGGCGGGCCGAAGCCGGCCGGCGGCGACGGGGGCGGCGGGACGAGCACCACCGGGATCGGCACGACGGGCTCGTCCGGCGCCTCGACCGACCGCTGCGTGCCGTCCGGGAACCGCAGGTGGTAGCGGTGCCCGTCCCAGATGCCCGCCGGCACCTGCGGGTCCCGGCCCACGAAGAACGACCGGTACGCGCCGATCGCCTCCAGCAGCTCCCGTTCCTCCCGCGCGGTCCGCTCCCGGTCCGCCGGACGCCGGTCCAGGCCGCGCAGCGCGCCGTCGCGCAGCAGCGCCAGCCGGGTCGCCGCGAACTGGTAGCCGCGCATCGCCCTCAGTCCGCCGTCGCCGGCCACCCGCTTGGCCCACACCCGGGCCGCGTGCCGCCGCCCCAGGCTGCTCAGCGCCGCCACCTCCGGCGGGGTGAGCCAGCCCGCCCGCACGTAGTCCGGCAGCATCCGCTCGGTGAGCCGCCCCTCCCAGGCCCGGAGCCACAGGGCGAGCCCGACCATGGCGAAGAAGACCGGCACCATCACGCCGATGAAGCCGTACAGCATGATCAACGCCTGGCCGGTGGCCTGGGTGAGCGTCGGCAGCAGGTTCCACAGCCCGTGCAGCATCATCGCCAGCAGCAGGCCGGCGAGCGGGGCGAGCACCCGGACCCACCGGCTGGCGGTGCGCGCGGCGATGCCCAGCCCCACCCCCGTCATGGAGGTGAAGAGCGGGTGGGCGAAGCCGAAGAGCAGGATCCGGACGATGAAGATGGCGATGACCTGCTGGGTGCCGGTCGCCGGCCCGTACCGCTCCGCGCCGCTGGCGTAGCCGTGGCCGCCCAGGTAGAGGATGTTCTCCACCATGGCGAACCCGATCGCGGAAAGCCCGCAGTAGACCAGCGCGTCGGTGATCCCGGAGATCTCCCGCCGGCGGAAGATCAGCAGCAGGATCGGCCCGATGGCCTTGGTCAGCTCCTCGATGAACGGCGCGACCAGCACCGCGGTCAGCGCGGTCGGCAGCCCCCAGTCCTCGAACAGCCCGGCGGAGAACTCGTTGACGGTCAGCGACGCCGCGGTGGAGACGAACGCGCCCCAGGCGAAGCAGAAGATCAGGTACTTCAGGGGCTCCGGCTCGTAGCGGTCCAGCCAGAGGAAACAGGCCACCAGCACCGGAACCGGGAGGATCGCGGCGGCCACGCCGATCAGCAGCGCCTCGACGCCCAGGTTCTCGCCCAGCGTGAAGAGCATGAACAGCGCGCACGCCGCGATGAACAGGACCGCACCGGCCAGCACCAGGGCCCGACGCCACCCCAACCGACGCAGCGGCATCCCGGGCCCCGCCCCACCGGGCGGCGGAACGGCGGGCGCGGTCGGCGACGGCGGCAGGGATGCGCCGGGCGGGGTGTCGGCCATGCGGTCAGCGTAGCCATCCCCGGCCGCCTGGTCCGGCCGCATTCACCCGGCTATGCTGCGGGCAGGTCACGAGCGCCAGCGTCAAGCCCCGGCTTGCTGGCCGGCAACCCTCGTCGAGTTCGCGGTGGGGTGCCCCGGGTGATGACCGGGCCCGGCCCGATCGCGTGCCGGGCAAGCGCGGACCCCGCCCGTGTGCGCCCACCCGGGGTCCCTGGACCCGGAGGTCGGCCATGACCGTCACCCTCGTACCCCCGCCCGCGCCGCAGCCGCCCGCCGTCGCCGATCCGCTCGACGTGCTCGGCGTACCCGGCCAGGTGAACCTCGACTACGCGGCCACCGCGCCGTGCGCGCGGGCCGCGGCCGACGCGGTGGCCGAGCTGCTGCCCTGGTACGCCAGCGTGCACCGCGGCGCCGGGGCGCTGTCGCGGCGCTGCACCCTCGCCTACGAGCGCGCCCGGCAGGCGGTCGGCGACTTCCTCGGCGCCCGCGCCGGCGACCACGTGGTCTTCACCCGCAACACCACCGACGCGCTGAACCTGCTGGCCCGGGCGCTGCCCGCCGGCACGACGGTGGTCACCTTCGGCGGGGAGCACCACGCCAACCTGCTGCCCTGGCCTCGTGGCTCGGTGCGGCTGCCGGTGCCCCCGGATCCCGCCGGGGCCCTCCGCGCGCTGGACGCGGCGCTCGGCGAGCTGCGCGGGCCGGACCCCTCGGGCCCCCGCAGCGCGCAGCACGGCCCGCCCGTGCTGGTGGCGGTGACCGCCGCGAGCAACGTGACCGGGGAGCGCTGGCCGGTGGCCGAGCTGGCCCGGGTGGCCCGGCGGCACGGCGCCCGGATCGCGGTGGACGCCGCGCAGCTCGCCCCGCACGCGCCGGTGGACGTCGCCGCCCTCGACGTCGACTACCTCGCGCTCTCCGGCCACAAGCTGTACGCCCCGTTCGGCGCGGGGGTGCTCGTCGGGCGCGCGGACTGGCTGGACGCCGCGCCGCCGTACCTGGCCGGCGGGGGCGCCACCAGCCACGTCGGGGCGGCCACCCACGACGTACGGTGGGCGACCGGTCCGGCCCGGCACGAGGCGGGCACCCCGAACCTGCTCGGCGCGGTCGCCCTGGCGGCGGTCTGCACCGCGCTCGCCGACGCGGACCGGGCCGCCCTGCACGACGCCGAGCAGGCTCTGCTGACCCGGCTGCGCGAGGGCCTCGCGGCCCTGCCGCACGTGCTGGAGCTGCGCATGTTCGGGCCGGCGGCGCCCCGGGTAGGGATCGTGTCGTTCGTGGTGGCCGGCCGGGACTCGACGCAGGTGGCGGCGGAACTCGCGGCGGCGTACGACATCGGGGTGCGCGACGGCCTCTTCTGCGCCCACCCGCTGGCCCGGCGGCTGCTGGACGAGGCGGCCGCCCGCAGCGGCCGGCGGGATCTGCCGCCGACCGCCCTGCGCGCCAGCATCGGCCTGGGCAGCACCACCGGGCACGTGGACCGGCTGCTCGCCGCCCTCGCCGCGCTGGCCTGACCGACCCGGGAGCACCCGCCGGCCCACTCCCGCAGGCTGAGCTGAGCGGTCGCCGGGGAGCCGTCGGCGACCGGGGCAGGTCAGGTCGGGGCGGTACGAGCCCCGCACCGCCCGGGGCGGGGCGCGTCCCCCGTCAGGCCTTCCCCACCGCGGGTGCCGGCGTGCGGTCGCGGGTGCGCTGGATCAGCACCACACACGCCAGCACGGCCACCGCCGCCGCGATCGAGGCAGGGGTGACGGCCTCGCCGAGCAGCAGCGCCGACCAGGCCAGGGTGAGCACCGGCTGGGCGAGCTGGATCTGCCCGACCTGCGCGATGCCGCCCCGGGCCAGGCCCGCGTACCAGGCGAAGAAGCCCAGGAACATGGAGACCACGGTGAGGTAGCCGAACGCCGACCAGGCGACGGGGTCGGCGCGCGGCGGGGCGGCCACGGCGGCGACGACCATGACGGGAACGGTGACGGGCAGCGAGAGCAGCAACGCCCAGCAGATCGTCCGGGCGCCGCCCAGCTCGCGGGCGAGCGCGCCGCCCTCGGCGTACCCCAGGCCGCAGAGCACGACCGCCGCGAGCAGGAACAGGTCGGGCGGGGCGAGGGCCCCGCGTACCGCGCCGCTGGCGCCGAGGAAGGTGAGCACCGCCAGCAGACCACCGGCGCTGGCGGCCCAGAACAGCGGCGGCGGTCGCTCGCCGGCCCGCAGCACCGCGAACACGGCGGTCATGGCGGGCAGCACGGTGATGACGACCGCGCCGTGCGCGGAGGTCTGGGTGATGAGCGCCAGCGAGGTGAACAGCGGGAAACCGACGACGACGCCGAGGGCGACGACCGCCAGCCGCCGCCACTGACCGCGCGTGGGCCGCGGGGCGCCGGTGGATCGCAGGTACGCCCATGCCAGCAGCGCCGCGCCGACGGCCCGGCCGAAGGCGACGAACCACGGGTCGAGCTGTTGCACGGCGACGCGGGTCGCGGGCAGCGACATGCTGAAGGCGAGCACGCCCAGCGCGCCGAGGGCGAGGCCGACCGTCCGGTCCGCCGTTACCGTGGTTCTGGCAGTAGCGCTACTGTTCCCGTTCATGAATGACGGTAACGCAGCCGACCGCGTCGCCCAAGACCTGCGCGGGCTCGCGGCTGCCGCGGATCCCGGCACGCGGCTGCCCTCGGTGCGCGAGCTGACCGCCCGGCACCAGGCCTCCCCGGTCACCGTCGCCGAGGCCATCCGCCAGCTCGTGGCCCAGGGAATGGTCGAGACGCGACCCGGCAGGGGCACCTTCGTGGCCGCCCCGCCACGCGAGTGGCGCGCCCCCGACCTGTCGTGGCAGACCGTGGCGCTCGGCCCCCGCCGGCCGGGCGAGGACGAGATGCAGGCGCTACTGGCGTTACCGCCCGCAGGAGCGATCCCGCTGTCCGGGGGCTACCTGGACGGCGAGCTGCAACCCGCCGCCGCGCTCGGGGCCGCGCTCACCCGCGCCGCCCGGCAGCCCGCGTCCTGGCAGCGCGGGCCGGCCGAGGGGCGCGAAGACCTGCGCGCCTGGTTCGCCCGCGAGGCCGGGGTCGGGCTGCGCGCCGAGGACATGGTGGTCTGCCCGGGCGGACAGGCCGCCCTGTCGTCCGCGCTGCGGGCGCTCGCCGCGCCCGGCGACACCCTGCTCGTCGAGTCACCGACCTACCTGGGCGCGCTGGCCGCCGCCCGGGCGGCCGGCCTCCGGGTGGTGCCCGTGCCCGCCGACGCCGACGGAGTACGCCCCGACCAGCTCGCCGCCGCGTTCGCCCGCACCGGCGCCCGGCTGTTCTACTGCCAGCCGCTGTACGCCAACCCGCACGGCGCGACGCTCGCGGAGGACCGCCGGGCCCGGGTCGCCGAGGCCGTACGCGACGCCGGGGCGTTCCTCATCGAGGACGACTACGCCCGCGACCTCACCATCGACGGCCAGGCCCCGCCGCCGCTGGCCGCCGACGACCCCGACGGGCACGTCGTCTACCTGCGCTCGCTGACCAAGTCGACCGCTCCCGGGCTGCGCGTCGCCGCGATCGGCGCCCGCGGCCCGGCCGGCGCCCGGCTGCGGGCGGCCCGGCTGCTCGACGACTTCTTCGTCGCCGGGCCACTGCAACAGGCCACGATCGAGTTCGTCACCACCCCGGCCTGGACGCGCCACCGCCGCGCCCTGCGCACCGCCCTGCGGACCCGCCGCGAGGCGCTGCTGACCGCGCTCCGCCGGCACCTGCCGGAGCTGGCCCGGCAGCCGGTCCCGCGCGGCGGCATGCACCTCTGGGTACGCCTGCCGGAGGGCACCGACGACGTCGCGCTGGCTGCCGCCGCGGCCGCCGAAGGCGTCGTCGTCCTCCCCGGCCGCCCCTGGTACGCCGCCGAACCCCCGGCCCCCCACCTCCGCCTCACCTACGCCGCCGCCCCGCCCGACCTCATGGACGAGGCCGTCCACCGCCTGGCCCGCGCCCTGCGGGCCTGACCGGGTCGACAAGGGTCCCCGGGGTCAGCCGAGCGGCGGGGCGGCGGGCGGCTTCGGGGCGTCGTCCCGCTCCCCCTCGCCGTCCGGCCGGTCCTGGTCGCCGAAGGACTGCCGGACCCCGCGGTTCGCCTCCTCCTGGCTGATGCCGGAGGCCACCATCAGGTCGCTGGCGGTGGTCCGCACCTGCGCGATCACCACGCTGCCGGAGAAGCCGACCCCGTCGGCGTACGCCCGGCCGGCCTCGCTGACCGCGCGCAGCGCCCGCTCCCGTGCCTGCTCCGGCTCCTCGCCGACGGCGAACTCGTGCTTGAGCAGGCGGACCGACTCGGCGAGATGGGCCACCGCGTCGGGCATCGTCTCCGGGATGGGCTCCTCGTCCTCGATCAGGGTCACCGCGCGCCGGGTCAGCGTGCCGGCGTTGCGCATCGCCCGGTCGATCGGGTCGGCGGCCTCGGCGTAGTGGGTGAGCTCGTCCCGCCGGTGCCACCGGGCCGGCGAGAGCATGGCGGTCTCCTTCGCCCCCTCGATGGCCTCGGTGAAGGCGGCCAGCTCCTCCTGGTTGTTGCGGAGCCGGTCCAGGGCCCGCTGGGCCTTGTCCCGGTCCCGGTCCCGCAGGGCGTCCGCGGCCATGTCGAGCTGGGCGGCGAGCAGGTCCAGGGCCGGCCGGGCGGCCCGGTTGATGACCCGCAGCGGATTGAGCGGCAGCAGGACCGCGGTGACCAGCAGGGCGATGCCGCCGCCGACGAACGCGTCGATGAACCGGGGGATCTCCAGGTTCTCGGTCGACGGGCTGAGCGTGACGATCAGCACCGCCGTGGCCGCCGCCTGGATGACGATGGCCACGCTGGCGCCCGCGAAGATGGTCAGCACGATGGCCAGGGTGACCACCAGGCCGAGCTGCCACGGACCGGTGCCGAGCAGGTAGATGAGGAAGTCGCCGACGGCCACCCCGATCGCCACCCCGACGATCAGCTCCACCGTACGACGGAACCGCTGGCCGACCGAGGCGGCGAGGGTGCCGACCGCGGAGATCGGCGCGAAGACCGGTTGCGGGTTGCCGAGCAGCTCGTGCGCCGCCAGCCAGGACAGTCCGGCGGCGAGGCCCGCCTGCACGGCGAGGCCCATCGCCATCCGCAACCGGTGCAGGCGGTCGTGCAGGGTGACCTTGCTGCGGTGCCGCAGGGTCTCCACGGCTCGGGCGACCCGGGCCGTGTCGAGCTCCTTCCCCCGGTCGCGCAATATGGCGCGTCGCACCAGTGAGGATCGACGGTCCCGGGCCACGGCCATGGCGGGGACTACCCGTGGCGCGCCGGGTGAATCCTCGGCGGCGACGGCGGTAGGGCAGACTGGGCCGGGTGGCCGATCTTCTCGACCGGTGGCGGGCCGCGGCCCGGGGCGCCGGGATGACCGACGCGGCGGAGCTGAGCCGGGTCGGCGAGGACCTGCTGGCCCGCTGGCGGGAGCCGCACCGGCACTACCACGACGCCGACCACCTGACGGCCGTCCTCGACGTGGTCGACGCCCATGCGCCGGCCGCCGGGCGGCCGGACCTGGTGCGCCTCGCGGCCTGGTGCCACGACGCCGTCTACGACCCGCGCGCCGGGGGCGACGCCAACGAGCGCGACAGCGCGGCGCTCGCCGGGACGCTGCTCACCCGGGCGGGCCTGCCGGCCGACGCCGTGGCCGAGGTGCGCCGGCTGGTGCTGCTCACCGCCGGGCACGCCGTGGAGCCGGGCGACGCCGACGGTGCGCTGCTCTGCGACGCCGACCTCGCCGTCCTGGCGGCGCCGCCCGAGGCGTACGACCGCTACGCCGCGGCCATCCGACGGGAGTACGCGCACGTGCCCGAGCCCGACTTCCGGGCCGGCCGCGCCCGGGTGCTCGCCGGGCTGCTCGCCCTGCCGGCGCTGTTCCGGCTGCCGCCGCTGGCACGGCGCTGGGAGCCCCGGGCCCGCGCCAACCTGACCCGCGAGATGTCCACGCTCCGCTAGCCCCCCGCACCCACCTCCACCCCACGCGGGCGGGCCAGGTGCTTGGGGCGGCGCAGCCCGGCCTGCCGGAGCAGGCGCACCAGCTCCCGGCTCGGCACCACCCGGGCGCCCAGCCAGACCGCCATCGCGAACCGGTCGGCCGGGATGTCGTAGTGGTCCCGGTCGAACCCCCGGCGGGGCACGCCCAGCATCTCGGCGAAGGCGTGCAGCTCGGCGGGGGAGACGTCGCTGATCAGGTGGGACCAGAGCCGCCCCCGCCACGGCCAGGCGGGCCGGTCCAGGTAGAGCATGTCGGCCAAGGTACCCCGCACCGGGGACCGGTTGGTGATCGCGCGGGACCGACCGTAGCCTCGGCGACATGGCCGGATCCCCCCTCCTCGACGACCTGCGGGCGGCGCTCGGCGACGACGCCGTCCTCACCGACCCGGACCTGTTGCGGATGCACGAGCGGGACGAGGCCGACCTCTGCGCCGCAGGTACGCCCCTGGTCGTGGTCCGTCCCCGCACCACCGCACAGGTGGCCGCCGCGCTGCGGGCGGCCGCGCGGCACGGCGTACCGGTGGTGCCGCAGGGGGCGCGCACGGGGCTGGCCGGCGCCGCCAACGCCGTCGACGGCGCGATGGTGGTCAGCATGGTCGCGATGGACGCCGTGCTGGAGATCGACCCGGTGAGCCGGATCGCCGTGGTGCAGCCCGGCGTGGTCAACGCGACGCTCGCCGCCGCCGTGGCGGAGCAGGGGCTGTGGTACCCGCCCGACCCGGGCTCGTGGGAGTCGTCCACGATCGGCGGGAACGTCGCCACCAACGCGGGTGGCATGTGCTGCGTCAAGTACGGCGTCACCACCGAGTACGTGCTGGGCCTGGAGGTGGTACTCGCCTCCGGCGAGGTGCTGCGCACCGGCCGGCGTACCGCCAAGGGGGTGGCCGGGTACGACCTCACCCGGCTCTTCGTCGGCTCCGAGGGCACCCTCGGGGTGATCACCGAGGTGACCGTGGCGCTGCGGCCCGCACCGGCACAGTCGCTGACCATGGTGGCGGTCTTCCCGTCCACCGCCGCGGCCGGCGCGGCCGTCGCCGAGATCGCCGCCCGGGGGCTCTCCCCCAGCCTGCTGGAGCTGCTCGACCGGACGCACCTGCGGGCGATCGAGGCGTACCGCCCGATGGGCCTGCGGACGGACGCCCAGGCGCTGCTGCTGGCCGCCGCCGACACCGGCTCCCGCGCGGCCGACGATCTGGCGGGCCTGGCCGCGGTCTGCGAGGCGGCCGGCGCCGACGAGGTCTACGCGGCCACCGACGCCGTGGAGGCGGCGGCCCTGTTGCAGGCGCGCCGGCTCGCGCACCCGGCGATGGAGAAGTTCGCGGCGGAGACCTACCCGGGCGGCAACGGCGGCCTGGTCATCGACGACGTGGCGGTCCCCCGGGGCGCGTTGGCGGCGCTGCTCGACGGGGTGGCCCGGATCGCGGTGGAGTGCGACGTGCCGATCGGCGTGGTCGGCCACGCCGGCGACGGCAACATGCACCCGAACATCGTGGTGGACCGGGCCGACCCGGCGAGCCTCGAACGCGGCCGGCGCGCGTTCGACGAGATCATGCGCCTCGGCCTCGAACTGGGCGGCACCTGCACCGGCGAGCACGGCGTGGGCCTGCTCAAGCGCGACTGGCTGGCCCGCGAGATCGGCCCGGTGAGCCTGCGGGTGCACCAGGCGATCAAGGCCGCCCTGGACCCGGCCGGCCTGCTCAACCCCGGCAAGGTCCTCTGACGGGCGCGGCGCGACGGCCTTCCGCCGGCCCGCGGTCCGGACGCCGGTGGCGCCGGTCCCGGAGCCTCCGCCGGGGGCGCGGCCGTCAGGCGGTCATCTCGGCCGGGGTGGCCTGGGTGAGCAGCAGCAGGATCTCGTTGGCGATGGGCGGGTGCTCCTCGCCCGGGCAGTCCTGCGACGTGACCAGGCCGGTCGAGGTGAGCAGGCTGGAGGTCAACGCGTCGATGCAGGTGACCTGGTAGCGCCGGACCTGGTCGGTCTCCTTCGCCAGGCCCGGGTCGGCGAGCAGTTCCTGGAGCCGGGCGACGTGTTCCGGGCCGAGCACCCCGGTCGACGTCACGCCGTCGCCGGCGCAGTCGACACACTCCCACCTGCCGTCCGGTTCCACCTTGAGCGTGCGCAGCGGGCCGTCCGTGCCGACCCGCTGGAGGAGGCTGACCTCGCCCTTTCCGGCGGTCGCCGCACCGCCGGGCCCCGGCTGCGACAGCCCGGTGCCCGCCGGACCCGGCGCGGGCGCGTCGTCGGCGCTTCCGGGCAGCGAGCAGCCGGCGAGGGCGGCGGCCAACAGGGCGGCGACGGACACGCGGACCGGACGCAACCAGGAAGCGGAGGGCACGGGCCGGAACCTATCCCACCGTGGGTGAGGGCCGTAACCGCTCTCCGGGGTGGGGCGGGCGAATGTAGGGGTGACCGGGGCCGGGCCGGTCAGCGGGACGAGGACGGCAGTTCGGCCTGGTCGTCGTCCACGCCGCGGTCCGCCGCGAAGCCCCGTACGTCGGGCGCACCGAGCCGGGCGGCGTCGGCGGTGGCGTCGTCGGGCATCAGCTGGGACTCGCGTTCCGCCTCGACCCGGGCACGGTAGTGCTCCACCTCGCGGGCCCGGGTGGCCTCGTCCCAGCCGAGCACCGCGCCCATCAGCTCGGCCGCGTGGCCCGCCGACTCCAGGCCCCGGTGCGCCGTCTCGAAGGAGATCCGGGTCCGCCGGGTGAGCACGTCCTCCAGGTGCAGCGCCCCCTCGGCCCGGGCCGCGTACGTCACCTCGGCGGCCAGGTACTCCGGTGCGCCGGCCAGCGGGGAGGCCAGCAGCGGGTCCGCGTCGATCAGCGCGAGCAGGTCGCGGGTGAGGGTGCCGTAGCGCTCCAGCAGGTGCTCGACCACCCCGACCGGCATCCCGTGCCGGCGGGCGAGGTCCGCCCGGTCCCGCCACGTCGCCGGGTAGCCGTCGGCGCCGAGCAGCGGCAGGTCGGCGGTGCGGGAGGGGCGTACGGCGCCGAGCCGGTGGGCGGCCCGGTCGACCACGTCGGAGGCCATCACCCGGTACGTCGTGTACTTGCCGCCCGCGACCAGCAGCAGCCCGAGCATCGGCTCGAAGACGGCGTGCTCGCGGGACAGCTTGGAGGTGGAGTCCGCCTCGCCGGCCAGCAGCGGCCGCAGCCCGGCGTAGACGCCCTCGATGTCGGCCGTCGTGAGCGGCCGGTCGAGCACCGTGTTGACCTGGTCCAGCAGGTATTCGATGTCCCGGGCGGAGGCCGCCGGGTGGGACCGGTCCAGCCGCCAGTCGGTGTCGGTGGTGCCGATGATCCAGTGCCCGCCCCACGGGATGACGAAGAGCACGCTGGTGGCCGTACGCAGGATCAGCCCGGCCTCGCCGGTGATCGCCGAGCGGGGCACCACCAGGTGCACGCCCTTGGAGGCCCGGACGCGGATGCCGGGGCGCAGCCCGACGTCGTTCAGCATCCGCGACATGTCGTCGCTCCACACCCCGGTGGCGGCGATGACGGTGCGGGCGCGTACCTCGAACTCGGCGTCCGGGGAGCCGGCGGGTGCCTCCAGGTCGCGGACCCGGACGCCGGTCACCTCGCGGGCCTGCCGGATGAGCCCGACCGCCCGGGTGCTGTTCACCACGGTCGCGCCGAGGCTGGCCGCCGTGCGGGCCAGGGTCACCACCAGCCGCGCGTCGTCGACCTGACCGTCGTAGTAGCGGATCGCGCCGGCCACGGCGTCGGCGCGCAGGCTGGGGAAGACGCGGCGGGCGCCCTCGCGGGTCAGGTGCCGGTGCAGCGGCATGCCGCGCCCGCCGCCGAAGACCCCGGCGAAGGCGTCGTACGCCGCGACGCCGGCGCCGTAGTAGGAGCGGCGGAACACCCGGGCCGGCAGGCCGCGTACGCCCCGCCCGTCGGGCAGCGGGACCAGGATGGGCACCGGCCGGACCAGGTGCGGGGCCAGCCGGGTGGCGAGCAGCCCGCGCTCGGTGAGCGCCTCGTGCACCAGGTGGAACTCCAACTGCTCCAGGTAGCGCAGGCCCCCGTGGATGAGCTTGCTGGAGCGGCTGGAGGTGCCGGCGGCGTAGTCGCGCGCCTCCACCAGGGCCACCTTCAGCCCTCGCGAGGCGGCGTCCAGGGCGGCACCCGCCCCGGTCGCACCACCGCCGATGACCAGCACGTCGAAGCGTTCGGTGCGCAGGCGGCGCAGGTCGGCGGCCCGGCGCTCGGGGGAGAGCTGGCCGGCCGTCGTTCGGGACACGTTGGGGTCACGCACCCGTCCACGGTAACCGCCGCCGCCACCCGGCGGGACAGCCCATCCGCGCCGTACTGTCTGGGGATGGAGGTCGGCCCCCCGTTCCCCGCTGGTCAACCCGCTCCGAGGCCGTTGGCCACGCCGGGCCCGCCGAGCCCCTGGGCGGTGGTGGCGGCGGCGGTGACCGGCTGCTGGACGGTCGGGCTCGTCGTCGTCGGCCAGCTCGGCGGCTGGCTGGCCGACCAGGTCCTGCTGGCCTCCGGGCTGGACCGCGTGGTCTGGCTCTGGCCGGCGACGGTGCTGTTCACCGTGCTGCTGGTCGGGGCGCCCGCGCTGACGCTGGCCCTGCTGCCCCGCTCGGCGGCGGTCCGCACCACCGGCCGGACCTGGCTGGCGGCGGCGCTCGCGCTCGGCGCGCTGGGGCTGCTCCGGGCGATGCCGCCGGTGCACCACGAGGCGTACCTCGCCGCGCTGGCCGCCACGGCCGGCCTGGCCGCCCTCGTCCTGCGGGCGCTGGCCCGCCGCGTGCCGGTCGCGACCCCCCGGGTGCCCGCGTCGGCCGCCCCGCCCTGGGCACCCGCGTCGGCCGCCCCGCGCCGGGCGCCCACGTCGGCCGCCACGCTGCTCGGGGTGGCCGGCGGGCTGGCGCTGCTGCTGCCCTGGGCCTGGCTGGGCGCCCTCGGTGGGCTGCTGGAGACGGTGCTCGCCGGGGTCGCCGCTGCCGCGCTCGGCGTGCTGGCCGGGGCGCTGCTGGACGACGCCTTCTGGTCCCGCTTCACCGTCGGCGAACCGCCCCGGCCGACCCGGTTGGTGCTGGTCGGCGGGCTGGTCGCCGGGGTCGCCCTGCTGCTGCTCGCCGCCGGGGTCGGCCAGTCCGGGGCCCAGCTTCCCCTGCTGCTGATCCTGCCGCCGGCCGGCTTCGCGCTGGCGGCCCTGCACGCGGCGGCCCGCCGCCCGGCCCCGACCGGGCGACCGGGGACGGGCGCCCTGCGGCCCGCGGCCCGTTGGCTGGTCGGGCTCGGCGTGCTCGGCCCGCTGGCCTGCACCGATCCCGAGGAGATCACCCTCCTCCTGGCCAGCACCCGCGACGTGCCGTTCTGGGTGGCCGCCGCCGCCGGCGCCGGGCTCGCCGTCGCGGCCGTCCTCGCCGTGACGTACGGCGTGCTGCTGGGCCGGGGCCGGCGGCCGAGCCGGCGGGTGGCCGGGGTGACCGCCGCCGCGCTGCTGCTGGCGGTCGGCGCGGTGGCCGTCGGCGCGGGGCAGCCTGGCCTGCATGGCGAGCGGCTGTTCGTGGTGCTCCGCGAGCAGGCCGATCTCGCCGGCGTCCCGGCGACGACCGGTCGGGCCGGCCGGGACGCCCGGGTCGCCGAGGTCCACCGGCGGCTGGTCGCGACCGCCGAGCGGACCCAGGCCGACCTGCGCCGGGACCTGCGCCGGCTGCGGCTCGACCACACCCCCTACTACCTCGTCAACGCCGTCGAGGTGGACGGCGGGCCGGCGGTACGGGCCTGGCTGTCGCGCCGTCCTGAGGTCGCCCGGGTGCTGGTCAGCCAACGGGTGCGACCGCTGCCCGCGCCGGCCGGCCGCAGTCGCGGCACCGCGCCCGCGCCCGGCGGCCCCGAGTGGAACGTCCGGATGCTCGGTGCGGACCGGGTCTGGTCCCAGCTCGGGGTGGACGGCTCCGGGATCGTGGTGGGCAGCTCGGACTCGGGCGTGGACGGCGGGCATCCCGCGCTGGCGGGCAGCTTCCGGGGCGGCGACGACTCCTGGCACGACCCGTGGAACGGCACCCGGGCGCCGACCGACCAGGGCGGGCACGGCACCCACACGACGGGCAGCGCGGTGGGCCGGGGCGGCATCGGGGTCGCCCCGGGCGCCCGGTGGGCCGGCTGCGTCAACCTGGACCGCAATCTCGGCAATCCCGCGTACTACCTCGACTGCCTCCAGTTCATGCTGGCGCCCTTCCCGGTGGGCGGGGACCCGTTCAGCGACGGGCGCCCGGCACGCGCGCCGGACATCCTCACCAACTCGTGGGGCTGCCCGGCGCTCGAAGGCTGCGACCCGGGCGTGCTCGGGCCGGCCACCGCCGCCCTGGACGCCGCCGGCGTCATGGTGGTGGCAGCGGCCGGCAACACCGGGCCGTACTGCGGCTCGATCGACGACCCGCCCGCCCCGTACGCGGACGTGCTGACCGTCGGCGCGGTCGACCGGCAGCGCAAGGTCACCCTCTTCTCGTCGCGGGGACCGGTGCCGGGGGCGGCCAAGCCGGACCTGGTCGCGCCCGGCGACGAGGTGCTGTCGGCGATGCCGGGCGGCGGGTACGCCGTCCTGAGCGGCACCTCGATGGCGACGCCGCAGGTGGCCGGCGTGGTGGCGCTGATGTGGTCGGCCAACCCGGCGCTGGTCGGCGACCTGCCCCGCACCCGGCAGATCCTGCGGGACACCGCGACCCCGGCCGTGGCCACGTACGCCGCCCGGACGCAGACCTGCGGGGGCGACCGGAACATCACCGGTGCCGGCCTGGTCGACGCGTACGCCGCCGTCCAAGCGGCGCGGGGGTGAGGTCGGCGCGGAGCGCCGGTTCACCCCAGCCGGTCGAGGAACTCCCGCGAGCGCCGCAGCACCAGTGCCGTCGCCTCCGCGTCGTACGACGGCAGCGTGCTGTCGGTGAACAGGTGCTGGTCGCCCGGGTAGACGAACAGCTCGCCGAGGTCGGGGCCGACGATGCCGACCAGCTCGCGGGCGGCTTCGATGTCGCCCTCCAGGGCGAAGAACGGGTCGGCGTCCATACCGTGGATCTGCACCGGAACCCCGGCGGGCCAGGGGCCGACGGCCCATTCGCCGGTGACGGGCAGGCAGGATTCGTAGAGCAGCGCGCCACGGGCGCCGGGCCGGGTCTGGGCGAGCCGCTGGGCGGTGGCGGCGCCCCAGGAGAAGCCCGCGTGGACCAGCCCGTCGGGCAGCTCGGCCACGGCCCGGTCGGCGCGCTCGCGCAGCACCTCGCGCCCGATGCGTTTCGTGAGCGCGAAGCCCTCGTCGAGGGTCGCCGGGCGTTCACCGTCGAACAGGTCGGGGGTGTGCACGCTGTGCCCGCCCGCCCGCAACTGTTCGGCGAACTCGCGCAGCCCCTCGGTGAGCCCGTGCAGATGGTGGAACAGGACCACGTCGGCCATCTCTACACTCCTGTCAACAGACGACAACGATCGAATGATCCATGATTCTAGAACGGTCGAGAAATGTCGAGCAATGAGCGGATCCCGGACTACGACCTCGACGAGCTGCTCGTGGTCACCGCGCCCGCGCAGCTTCGCGCGCTGGCCGATCCCCTGCGCGCCACCCTCCTGGAGCTGCTCCTGGAGCGGGCCGCCACGGTGACCGAGCTGGCCCGGGCGGTCGACCGGCCGAAGAGCAGCGTCGCCTACCACGTGACCGCGCTCGTCGACGCCGGCCTGCTCAAGGTGGTGCGGACCCGGCGGGTGCGGGCGATCGACGAGCGGTACTACGGCCGGGTTGCCCGCACGCTCTACATCGGCGCGCTCACCCGTCCCGAGGACAGACAGGTCGCGACCGCCGTCAACGGGCTCGCGGAGGCCGTCGCCGAATCGGCCGTCGCCCACGCCGCCGACGACCTGCGCTGCACCCTCGTGCACGCCCGCATCCCGATCGAGGAGGTACGCGCGTTCTGGGCCGAGGTGCAGGCGCTGGCCCGCCGCTTCGCCCAGATCCCCCGGTCCGGCGACCAGGTGTACGGATTCGTCGCCGGCCTCTACCCCACCGACGCGCCGACCCTTCCCGAGCGCGAGCCCGAGCCGGAGCGCGAGCCGAAGCCCGAGCCCGAGCCGAAACCCGGGCCGGCCGGCTGAGGCGATCGGGTCGGTCGCGGCACGCCACGGCGGACCGACGTGGACGAGCCCTCGCCGCACGTGGACTGGTCGCCGGCGCGGTCCGCCGGCCGGGCGGCGCCAACGGGGGCTCTTCCCAGGCGCCAGCAGGGGCTCTGCTTAACAGAAGCGCTCCGGTGACCTAGGGTCGGCGTCCATGGACCTGAAGATCGTCGAGCTGGGACCCGACCGGCGGCCCGCCGTGGTGGAGCTCTGCGGGCGGGCACTGGACCTGCCGGAGGACGCGGCCGAGGCGCCGGCTGTCGTGGACACCCTGTGGGCGCGGGCCGCCGCCCACCGCCCGGTGTTCGCGTGGGGCGCGCACCGGCAGGGGCGCCTCGTCGGTGTGCTCATCGGCTCCCTCGCCGCCGGCGACGGCGACGCCCGTGGTCACGTCGACCTGGTCGCGGTGGCACCGGAGGAGCGGCGACGCGGTGTCGGGAGGGCCCTGCTGGCGACCGCCGAGGCGCGGTTCGCCGAGCTCGGCGCGGTGGAGGTGCTGCTCGCCGGGAATCCGCCGTACTACGCCTGGCCCGGGATCGACGTGCGCTACACCCCGGCGGTCTGCGCTGCGCTGGCGCTCGGCTACCGGCAGGACCGGACGGCGTGGAACATGACCGCCGACCTGTCGTACGACGGCTCGCCCGCGCTGCGCCCGACGGAGCCGGCGGAGGCGCGGCTGGCCGGGCAGGGCGTCACGGTCCGGCGCGCCGAGGCGGGTGACCTGCCGGCGCTGGCGGAGTTCGCCCGCGCCACCTTCGGCGGGGCCTGGGACGCCGAACTGGCCGGCTCGGTGGGCCGGGAGGGGGCGGGCTGCCACCTGGCCGAGCGCGACGGCGTGGTGCTCGGCTTCGCCGCGTACGGGTCGTCGCGGCCGAGCTGGTTCGGCCCGATGGGCACCGCCCCGGCGGCCGAGGGCTCGGGGATCGGCGGGGTGCTGCTGCGCCGCTGCCTGCGCGAGCAGCGGGCGGCGGGCGTGACGGCTGCGCAGATCGGCTGGGTCGGGCCGGTCCCGTTCTACTCGGGCAGCGCGGGTGCCCGGATCGAGCGCGTCTTCTTCCTGTACCGCAGGACGCTCGGCGACTGACAACGGGGCGAACGGGATATAGACCCTCATAACGCCATTCGCCCGCATTGGTGATCGTCGCGCCCTACCGTTTCCGGTAGAGGAGGCAGCCATGACCACGGACGACGAACGCCCCGGCCCGTTGCCGTTCGACCGGCTCGACTACGGCGACGCCGAGCAGCAGGCGGAGATGGCCGGCGTCGACGAGCCGGCCGACGAGCCGGTGACGCTGGTCGACGAGCCGGTGCAGATCCCGCAGCCGTACGACCGGGCGCAGAAGAGACGCAACCAACGGCCACTGCCGACGTGACAGCGCAAGGGGCGGACCGCTGACGCGGCCCGCCCCTCACGGCGTTGTCGGAGCTGGACTCAGAAGTCCATGTCCCCGCCACCCGGACCAGCCGGGGCGGCCGGGGTCTTCTCCGGCTTGTCCGCCACGACGGCCTCGGTGGTGAGGAAGAGCGCCGCGATCGACGAGGCGTTCTGCAGCGCCGAACGCGTCACCTTGGCCGGGTCGATGATGCCCGCGGCCAGCAGGTCGACGTACTCGCCGTTGGCGGCGTTGAGGCCGTGACCCGGGTTCAGGTTACGGACCTTCTCCACCACGACGCCGCCCTCGAGGCCGGCGTTGACGGCGATCTGCCGCAGCGGGGCGTCCAGCGCGACCTTGACGATATTCGCACCGGTCGCCTCGTCGCCGACCAGGTCCAGCTTGTCGAAGGCGGTCTTGCCGGCCTGCACCAGCGCGACGCCACCACCCGGGACGATGCCCTCCTCGACGGCGGCCTTCGCGTTGCGGACGGCGTCCTCGATGCGGTGCTTGCGCTCCTTGAGCTCGACCTCGGTGGCCGCGCCGACCTTGATCACCGCGACGCCGCCGGCCAGCTTGGCCAGCCGCTCCTGCAGCTTCTCGCGGTCGTAGTCGGAGTCGCTCTTGTCGATCTCGGCCCGGATCTGGTTGACCCGGCCCTGGATCTGCTCGGCGTCGCCGGCACCGTCGACGATGGTGGTCTCGTCCTTGGTCACCACGACCTTGCGGGCGCGGCCCAGCATGTCGAGGCCGACGGCGTCCAGCTTGAGGCCGACCTCCTCGCTGATGACCTGGCCACCGGTGAGGATGGCGATGTCGGCCAGCATGGCCTTGCGGCGGTCACCGAAGCCCGGCGCCTTGACGGCGACGGACTTGAAGGTGCCCCGGACCTTGTTGACGACCAGGGTCGCCAGGGCCTCGCCCTCGATGTCCTCGGAGATGATCAGCAGCGGCTTGCCCGACTGCATGACCTTCTCGAGGATCGGGAGCAGGTCCTTGACCGACGAGATCTTGCTGTTGACGATCAGGAGGTAGGGGTCGTCGAAGACGGCCTCCATGCGCTCCGGGTCGGTCATGAAGTAGGCCGAGATGTAGCCCTTGTCGAAGCGCATACCCTCGGTGAGCTCCAGCTCCAGCCCGAAGGTGTTGCTCTCCTCGACGGTGATGACGCCTTCCTTGCCCACCTTGTCCATCGCCTCGGCGATGATCTCGCCGACGCTGGTGTCACCGGCGGAGATGGAGGCGGTGGAGGCGATCTGCTCCTTGGTCTCGACGTCCTTGGCGAGCTTGAGCAGCTCCTCCGAGACGCTGGCCACGGCGGCCTCGATGCCCCGCTTCAGGGCCATCGGGTTGGCACCGGCGGCCACGTTGCGCAGGCCCTCGCGGACCAGGGCCTGGGCCAGGACGGTCGCCGTCGTCGTGCCGTCACCGGCGACGTCGTCGGTCTTCTTCGCGACCTCCTTGACCAGCTCGGCGCCGATCTTCTCGTAGGGGTCCTCGAGCTCGATCTCCTTGGCGATGCTCACACCATCGTTGGTGATGGTGGGGGCACCCCACTTCTTCTCGAGGACGACGTTGCGGCCCTTGGGGCCGAGGGTCACCTTCACGGCGTCGGCGAGCTGGTTCATGCCCCGCTCGAGGCCGCGGCGCGCCTCTTCGTCGAACGCGATCATCTTGGCCATACGGCGTTGTCCTCCTGGACACTCACGGGCCACCCGGAGTGTGTGTCCCGGATGGGCCGCCTGGTGTACGCACCTTGGGACGTCGCCACCTGGCGACGACGACGTCTCCTCGGCCGGGCCGGATAGCCCGCGACGACCGGCCATGTGCCGCAGCCGCGTCTGGACGCCGCTACGACCGTGGCCCTACCGCCCCGACCATTGGCACTCACGGTATGCGAGTGCCAATGACTTGTTTAGCACTCTCCCCTGCCGAGTGCAAGCACGATCGCCCCGGTCAGCCGAGTTCACCGGTCAGCCGGGCGCTGTCCACCGGCCCCTCGTGGGCGCGCTGCTCGGCGTACGTGACGACCAGGCCGACCAACTGGGCGAGGTGGGTCGGCAGGGCCAGCACCGCGCCCACCAGCGTCACCACGAGCACGCCGACCGCCGTGCCGGGCGACTCCAGCGGGGTGGTGCCGAACGGCAGCGTGCCGATGCCCTCCACCATGCCGGCGGCCCCGCTGCCGACGATCACCGCCGCCGCGACCAGCGCCACCCGGCCGAGCAGCAGACCGAGCCGGTCGTGGAACATCCGGAAGGAACGGCCGATCGGGTGCTGCCGCTCGAACAGGTAGACCGGGCCGGCCATGCTCAGCGCGAAGGCGAAGTAGATGCCGGGGATCACGCAGAAACAGACCCCGAGCCCGATGATCACGCTCATCAGCAGGGTCCAGCCCCAGAGGCCCAGCGCCCGACGCGCCCCGTAGGAGAGGGCCGCGCCCACGCTCACCGGCTGACCGGCCGCCTGCCGGGTGACCACCCAGGTGCCGGCCGCCCAGCCCAGGCTCTGCACGAAACCGAAGACGAGGGCGCTGCCGAGCACCACGAACAGCAGGACGCCCGTGTCGGTCAGGAAGGTGTCGGGCAGCGCGGCGGGGTCGTCGGCCATCGACTCCTCCCACTTGGCGCTCGGGTCGACGACCAACGAGAGCATCGACACCACCAGGGCCGGCAGCACCTGGGTGAGCAGCAGGATCGGCAGCAGCAGCCGCCAGCCCCGGCGCACCGCGCCGACGCACCGGCCGAACCAGCCGTTGACGCCCGCGCCGGGCGGGGTGACGAGCAGGTCGGCGGGGTCGAGGCCGTGCCCCGGCGGGTACCACCCGTGGACCGGCTGCCCGGGATAGGCGCCCGGCTGCCCGGGATAGGCGACCGGGGCGCCCGGGTACCACGGCTGCCCGCCGTACGGGCCGGAGCCGGCCGGGTACCCGCCGGTGGGCGGGAAGACCCAGTCCTGCGGCTGTTGCGGGCCCGTCGGCGCAGCACCGCCCGGGCCGACGGGTGGTGTCGCGGAGGGGTCGGGCTCTCCCGGGGGCGGTGCGGCCTGGGGTGGCTGGTCGGACATGAACCCTCCTCAGCGATGGCTGGAACGGCTCACGATCCTTCCCTGCCGACGCAACCGCGCCGAAGCCCGCCCCCGTGCAGCGGACCGGCAGACTGCCCGGCCCCGTGGAGCGGACCGGCCGACGACCGCCCGGACCACCGGGCCGCCCCCGGCCGGCGCCCCACGACCGGTGGTCGGGAGGTCGGTCGGCGCGGGGGCGCGGGAGGGACGCCCGTCAGGCGATGACGCGCACGCGCTCGGCCTGGGGGCCCTTCTGGCCCTGGGCGATCTCGAACTCGACCCGCTGGCCGTCGTCCAACGCCTTGTAGCCGTCCATCTCGATCGCCGAGAAGTGGACGAAGACGTCCTGCCCACCGTCGACGGCGATGAAGCCGTAGCCCTTTTCGGAGTTGAACCACTTCACGGTGCCCTCTGCCACGGTGCACTTCCTCACTCTGCGCGGCGTTCCACGACCCCGGAGGCCGGGCGGGCCGGCACCGGAGGACCACCGGCTCGGCGATCGACGAGGGCCGCTGAAACGGTGACCGAAATCGCACGCTACACGAAGCGTGACGACACCGCACGACCACAAATCGGACATACGCCGATCGAACGCCATCGGCCGTCATCGTTGTGATAGGCATTCGGCATGACGAGCACGCCCGACGGTCCGAGGCCGACGCGGCGGGCGCAGATCCGGCGGGTCCGCCCCCCGGACGCGGCTCGGATGCGGGCGCTGCGGCTGGAGATGCTCGCCGACGCCCCGCTGGCCTTCCTGGAGACCCTCGCCGACGCGGCGGCCCGGTCGCACGCCGACTACGCGGCCAGGATCGCGGCCGTCTCCGTCGGGGCGGGCACCGCCCAGTTCGTCGCGGACCCGGGCGGCCGGCTCGTCGGGCACGCCGGCGGCACGGTGGCCCCCGGGGAGCCGGGGCTGACCGTGGTGTACGCCGTCTACGTCACCCCGCCCTGGCGGGGCACGGGCCTCCTCGGCGACCTCGTCGACGCGGTCGCGGCCTGGTCCCGCGCCTGCGGGCGCCCCGAACTGATGCTGGAGGTCGTGGTCGGCAACGACCGGGCCTACCGCGCGTACCGGCGGCTGGGCTTCGTCGACACCGGCGTACGCGTCCCGCACCCCACGGTCCCGGCGCTCACCGAGCTCCAGATGCGCCGCCCGGCCTGACCCGCGCCGGTGACCCGTTCCGCCAGAACCGGATCGGCTGCCCGGAGCGGCCGGTGCGGGGCCGACCCGGGCAGCCGGGCACCTCAGGCGTGCCGGCGGGACTGCACGATGCGGAACCGGTTGGCCACGTAGGCGCCGTCGGTGAGCGCCGAGTTGGCCGCCGCGTTGGCGCCGCTGCCGTGGAAGTCGGAGAAGGCCGCCGACTGGTTCACGAAGACCCCGCCGGTCAGGTTGCAGGACAGGTGCACCCCGACCTCGATCGCCGCGGTCTCGGCCGCGTCGAGGACCGCCTCGTCGGTGGAGTAGACCGCCGCGGTGAGAGCGCCCTTCTCGCCGACCGTGGCGCGCAGGATCTCCAGGCTGTGCGCGGTGGAGTCCGTGGCGATGGCGAACGAGATCGGCCCGAACCACTCCTTCGAGTAGGTCGCGGTGTCGTCGGCCGCCAGCCTGACCACCGTCGGGGTGCGGACCACCGCGCCGGGGAAGGCCGGGTGCTCGACCGTACGCGACTCCAGCACCGCCTCGCCGACCTTGGTGACCTCGTCGAGGCGCTCCAGCACCCCGTCGTTGACGATCGCGCCGGTCATCTCCACCCCGCGCGCCGGGTCGGCGGTGATCTTGGCGACCGCCGCGGCGATCCCGCCCGCCACCTCGTCGAAGCTCTTGTGCCCCTGGTCGGTCTCGATGCCGTTGCCGGGGATCAGGATGTTCTGCGACGTGGTGCACATCTGGCCGCTGTAGAGACTCAGGGTGAAGCCGAGGTTGCGGCACATCCCGGCGAAGTCGTCGGTGGAGTCGATCACCACCGTGTTCAGCCCGGCCTTCTCGGTGTAGACCGCCGCCTGCCGCGCGTTGGCCTCCAGCCAGTCGCCGTACTCGGTGGAACCGGTGAAGTCGATGATCTTCACGGCCGGGTGCAGGGCCAGCGTGGAGGCGAGCTTCTCCCCGGGAGCCTCGGGGGCGAGCAGCACCAGGTTCGGGTCGAAGCCGGCCTCGGCGAGCACCTCCCGGGCGTACTTCACCGTGATCGCCAGCGGCAGCACCGCGCGCGGGTGCGGCTTGACGACGACCGGGTTGCCGGTGACCAGCGAGGCGAACAGCCCCGGGTACGAGTTCCAGGTCGGGAAGGTGTTGCAGCCGATCACCAGCGCCACGCCACGCGGCACCACGTGGAAGGTCTTGGTCATCCGCAGCGGGTCGCCCTTGCCGGCCGCCTTCTCCCAGCCCGCCGTCCCCGGGTGCCGGGTCATCTCCGCGTACGCGTAGGCGACCGCCTCCAGCGCGCGGTCCAGCGCGTGCGCGCCGCCCGCCTGGAAGGCCATCACGAAGGCCTGGCCGCTGGTGAACTGCACCGCGTTGGCCAGCTCGAAGATGTGCTTGTGCAGCCGGTCGAGGATCTCCAGGCAGACCCCCACCCGGGCCTGCGGGCCGGCGTCGCGCCAGCCGGGCAGGGCCGCGGTGGCGGCGGCGACCAGCTCGTCGGCGCCGGCGTGCGGGTAACGGACGTTCAGCTCGACGCCGAACGGGCTGCTCTCGGTGGCGACCCGGTCGGCCGTGCGCGGCTGGTCGAGGGGGAAGTCACCGCCGAGGTACGCCTCGAAGGCGGCCTTGCCGTCGGCGGCGGCGGTCTCGCCGTAGACCCGGGGGCTGGGCGACTCGGGGTAGGCGGACCAGTACCCGCGCTCCGTGATCGCGGTCAGCGCCCGGTTGAGGGTGTCGGCGTGCCTGTCGTACAGGGGGTGCGGGGTCTCCGTCATGCCCGCCATCATGCAACAGGAACCCCTCAGATCAGTAGGGCCGTGTCACAACTCGGATCGTGAGCTGCCAGTCCGTCCAGCCGCCGAGGCAGCGGCGGCGTCGCCGCACGCCCGCACCCCCTCGGGCGAACCGGGGTCCGGGGAATTCGGGTCCACATCGGATGCCCCGGGTCGGTTACAGTGACGACCTTCTATCTATATTCGAGGAGGTTCTGTGGAGCAACGAGAGTCTGCCTTCCGTCGCCGGCCGGCCTGGTCGACGCTGATGGTGTCCGGGATGCTCGCCGCGTCGGCCCTGTTCGCAACCCCTGCCGCGGCTGACGTGGGAATCGCCGGAAGCGCCTGCAACGCGGTCGACGGCGGGGAACTCGTCTACGATGACTTCACCAAGTACAACGACTCGCTCAATCACGCGGTCAACCAGTGGAACGCGCTCAATCCCATCGACGTCAGAGCGGACGACGCCTGGAGTTACTCCGACGTCGACGTCAGCGACAGCAATGACGGCGGGAACGGCACGGTCGCCTACTACTCCTGCGTAGCCGGCGCGGACGACATCGTCATGAACACCCACTATCTCGACAGTTACAGCACCTCACGTGATCACGCCGCGATGACCCACGAATTCGGGCACGCCATCGGTCTCGACCACGGTCCTGAAGTTGCGGTCATGGACCCCTACTCGACCGACTACAACCCGAACATGAACAACAATTTGCAATCGTGGGACATCAGCACCTATCACAGCAAATGGGGGTACTGAAGATGAACCACCGGCTGAAGGCCCCGTTCGTCGGGCTGGTCGCCCTTGTCCTGGCCGTCGGCGGCTGGTTCACCTACCAACAGCTTCGCCCGGCTCAGACCCACCCGGTTTCGGTGAGCTTCGCGTTCGACACCACCAACCGCGCCAAGGTCGCCGGCTACGCCGATGCGGTCGTGGTCGGGACCGTCACTGGCGTCGCGGAGGTACGCCAGGGTGAGCGCGGCGCCCCCCACACCATCTTCAAGGTCGCTGTTTCCGACAAGCTCAAGGGCGACGTCGAGGACACCATTCTCGTCGACCAACTCGGCGGAACCCGCGGGAAGGACACCTGGACTGTCGAGGGCGTCCAGCAACTCGCCGTCGGCTCCGCGTACGTCCTGCCCCTCACCAGCCGGAACGGGTCCGACGAACACGTCCTGGTGCTGACCCCGACCCTGGCACCGGTCACCGGCGCGAGCGTGCACGTCTGGACCCAGGCGGTGGCGAACCAGGACACCACGGTGTCCTAGCTCGGGCAGACACCGCAGGGGCGCCCGGCCCCGATCCGATCGGCAGCCAGCCCGGGCCGGACCAACCTCCCCCGACCCCACCGCGACCCGGTGGTCGCGGTCAGGTCGGCGGTGGGGATCGACGCGCTCGTTCAGCCCGCTTGACGTGGGTGTGCCGCACGACGACGATCGGGCCAGCGGATCAACCGCTGGCCCGATCGGAAGTTGGTCGGGAGGGACGCTCGCACAACGCCTCCGGCGTTGGGTCGCAAGAACTGAAAGTCTCCGGCGAAACGCCCTCCCGCACGGAGCATCTTGCGCCGTCCGGTTCCTGCCGTCAAGTCCTTGTCGGCGCGTTTTCCGCACTCACAGCGAAATCCCAGTTACCCGCCGAATCCCCCACTCTCCTGCCCGCGACCCCCTCGACACGCCAGCTCCCGGCCCCTCCGAGGGCCCGAGGCCCGGGGCTGGCGGCACTGTTCGCGATCAACTTTGCCGCCAACCTCATGATCGACGCGGAGGGGCGGGCGAGAACCGGGTGCCGGGCGGGGTCAGCCGAGGAGGCCGGCGTCGCGGGCGGCGCGGAGCGAGGGCTTGATGCGGTGGGTGGGGCCGACCTCGCCGGCCACCGCGTCGAGGGTCTTGAGGCCCTCGCCGGTGTTGAAGACGACGGTCTCGGCGGTCGGGTCGAGGCGGCCGGACTCGACCAGCTTGCGCAGCACGGCCACGGTCACCCCGCCGGCCGTCTCGGCGAAGACGCCGGTGGTCCGGGCCAACAGCCGGATGCCGGCGCGGATCTCGTCGTCGTCGACGTACTCCATCCAGCCCCCGGTGCGCCGCACCGCCTCCAGCGCGTAGATGCCGGCGGCCGGGTCGCCGATGTTGAGGGACTTGGCGATGCCGGTCGGCTTGACGGGCGTGATGGTGTCGGTGTCGGCGTGCAGGGCGGTGGCGATGGGGTTGCAGCCGGCCGACTGCGCGCCGAACACCTTCCAGCCGCCGGCCGGCGCCTCGACCAGGCCGATCTCGACCAGCTCGGCGAACGCCTTGTCGATCTTGGTGAGCAGCTCGCCGGAGGCCATCGGGATCACCACCTGCGCGGGGATCCGCCAGCCGAGCTGCTCGGCGACCTCGTAGCCGAGCGTCTTCGAGCCCTCGGCGTAGTAGGGGCGCACGTTGACGTTGACGAACGCGGTGTCCTCGAACTCGTCCGTCTCCACCAACTCGCCGCAGAGCCGGTTCACGTCGTCGTACGAGCCGTCGATGGCGACCAGCTCGCCGCCGTAGACGGCGGTGGTGATGACCTTGCCCTGCTCCAGGTCGCCGGGGATGAAGACCACCGACGGCGCGCCGGCCCGGGCCGCGTGCGCGGCGACCGAGTTGGCCAGGTTTCCGGTGGAGGCGCAGGCGTAGCGGCTGAAGCCGAGCGCGTGGGCGGCGGTCAGCGCCACCGAGACGACCCGGTCCTTGAACGAGTGGGTCGGGTTGGCGCTGTCGTCCTTGACCCAGAGCGGGGCGGTGATGCCCAGCTCGGCGGCGAGGTGCGGGGCGGCCACCAACGGGGTGAAGCCGGGGTCGAGGGTGACCCGGGTGGCCGGGTCCTGGCCGGCGGGCAGCAGCGCCGCGTACCGCCAGATGTTCTGCGGGCCCGCCTCGATCTGCTCCCGGGTGACCGTCGCGAGCGCGGCGACGTCGTAGTCGACCTCCAGCGGGCCGAAACACTCGTAGCAGGCGTGCTGGGCGGCGAGCGGGTAGCGCGCCGAACAGGCGCGGCAGACCAGGGCGCGGGCGGGGCTGGCGGTGGTGTCGATGCCGGAGGGGGCGAACGTCGACGTCATGTCGCGGGTCCTCTCATCTTTCCCCGCATCGCACCCTGCGGCGGGGACGGAATTGGCACCTGCCCCGCCGGTCGCTCTGCGATGAGCGCGCGGGGTGGTTGCCGGGGCGTCGTCGGGCCGTATCCCTCAGCCCCTCTGGATGAGGTATGCAGTTGTGCCGTCGAGTCTAAGCACCGAGGCCGCCCGGATCGACGCGAGATCCCACGCTGTGAGCGATCCCGCAGCCGCCGTCGGGCGACCGGCGGGCCTTCCTCGACGGTACGGATTCAGGCGGTCACCGAGCGGGAATCTGCGGGGCGTCGGGCCCGCAACGCGGTGTCGACCGCCCACGCGCCGGGGCCGAACACGGCGATCAGCAGGAACGACCAGCAGAACAGAACGGCCAGCTCACCGCCGTTGCGCAGCGGGAGCAGCGCGTCGGGCTGGTGCACCACGAAGTACGCGTAGGCCATCGAGCCGGACGCCAGCAGGGCCGCCGCGCGGGTCAACAGCCCGACGAGCACCAGCCCGCCGCAGACCGCCTGGATCAGCGCGGCCCACCACCCCGGCCACTCGCCGAGCGGAACCGCCTCGCCGGTGCCCCGGCTGCCACCGAGGACCCCGAGCAGCGAGGCCAGGCCATGACACAGGAAGAGCAGGCCGACGACGGCACGGAACAGGGACAGGGCCGGGCCGCCGATCCGGTCAGCGAGCATCAGGGCACCTCCGGTCAGAATGAGGGGACGACACCAGAATGCCGCCGGACATTTGACGATGTCGATTGGTTCCCCCTCTGTGGGAACGCTCCCATCGGCGGCGGCGAACCGTTCACGAGGGCGTTGGCGCGGGCCCGTTACGGTTCGGGCACATCGACGGAAAGGAACGCGCGATGCGTCGCAAGCTCATCCCGGTGGTGGCGCTCTCCATGGCCTGCCTGCTGGCGTTCACCACCGCCTGCTCCACCGGCAGCCGCAAGAAGCGGAACCGGTCCGCCGACCGGACCGCCGGCACCGCCGCGAAGCGGGACGACGTCGACGCCACCCCGGCGACCACCCGGGCGACCCCCACCCCGCGCCGCACCGGCGACCAGCTCACCTGCCTGGAACTGCGCGACACCCGCATCGGCAGCCGGAAGGTCCGCTACCGCGGGTACGCCGCCCCGCTCCGCCTCTCCAACGGCCGGTGGGCCGACCGGGACGGCACGACGGTGGAGTTGCAGCGGCCGTGCGGCATCGGCGACCTCGACGGCGACGGCGCGGGCGACGCGATCGGCGTGGTCATGCTCGACGGCGGCGGCACCGGCCGCTTCTTCACCCTCGCCGCCTGGCGCAACCTCAGGGGCGAGCCGGACTACCAGGCCCAGGTCGACCTCGGCGACCGTACGCCGGTGGAGAGCGTCAGCGTGCGCGACGGCAGGGCGACGGTGGTCTACCTGACCCGACCGGCGGGCGGCCCGATGGCGGAGCTGAGCATCCGGCGCACCGCCGTCTACCAGCTCAGGGGCGCGGCGCTGGCCGAGCTGAGCCACACCGACGCCCGGGTGACCGCCGCGTCCGGCGACGGGGACACCGCCGACTCGGGCACCGCGCCGGACTCCCCCGACTCCCCCACCCGCAAGCGCAGGCCCCGTTCCCGCTGACGTCCCCGCGACCGGGCCGCCTCAGTCGGGGACCGGTCGGTGGGTCGGCGGCCTCGGTAGCCGGATCATTCCGGTGGCCGTGCAGCCCTGCTGACTCACCTCGCCGAGGCAGCCCCACCCTGAGGTCGGGACGCGCTCGAAGTACTGCACGGGCTGCGACGGAACGGCCTCGGTGGTGAACGTGCCGGCACCGCTCGGGATGCGTTGCTCGTGGGAACCGGTCGTGTCGGTGTACGAGGCGACGATGTGCCACTGGCAGGTGTGGGTCGTCACCTCCGGCTGGACCCGGAACGCCATGTTCGACTGGCCGTTGCCCAGCTCGACGACGTTGCGGCGGAAGTACAGCTGGCCTTCCTGCGGCTCGCCCTCGTCCAGGACGTACGGGCCGTGCGGTTTGTCCGTCGGCCCGCCGGTCAGGTCCCACAGCAGGCCCTGCCGGGACTCGGCACCCCCCGGGGGGATGGTGACGACGTCTGCGCCGTGGGTGCGTGGCACGAGTCCTTGACGGCGACCATGTTGTTGATCGTGAGTCCGGCGACGCGATCGCTGTTCAGGTTCAGGTCGAACGTCTGGGCACCGCCGCGATTCTCGTTGCCGTCCTCGAAGGGCGCCACGTAGGACGCAATCTCGACGACCCGGCCGCCGAGCGGCTTCATGAACTCCCACACCCGCGACGCATCACCGTTCAGGGCGGTGAGGGTGGCCTGCTCGCCCTCGGTCAGCGGCCGGTCGAGCAGCACGCGGAAGGCCTCGGGGAGGTCCCGGTCGTAGTCCAGGGGCGTGACGGTGGACACGAAGGCGGGCTGCTCACGGTCGACCGCTTCCTGAGCCTGCTTGTCCGAGCGGGCCCGATCGGTGGCCGTCGACCGGTCCAGGAGGAAGTTGGCCTGGTAGGCGAACAGCGCGCCGACCACGAGGATGACGGCGGCGACGGTCGCGTACACCGCGCGCTGCTTCGGCGGGAGCCCGCGAAACCCGGGCAGGCGTTCATCGGCCAGCACGGCCCAGGCTTTCGACCTGGACGACGGCTCGGACGGCTGCTCCGGTGGTGGCACGGGCGGGGAAGCGGACGGCGGCTCAGCCGGTGGCCCGGGCAGAGACGTGGACGGCGGCTCAGCCGGTGGCCCGGGCAGAGACGTGGACGAGGGCTCGGTCGGCGGCTCGGGTGGCGGCCCGGCGGGCGGAGTGGCCATACCCGATTCTCACTCACAGGCGCCATGCAATCACAGAATGCGCCCGGGCGGTGTCGAGTCAGGAGCTTCGCCCCGGGTGGCGCGGGCCGGGTGATGTCGTAGGCGATTCAGCTCGACAGGCACCGCCCGGGTGCCCCGGCCCGCCGGCCCCGCAGGTGAGGCAGCTCGACAGCGCCACCGGATCCCCACGGGCGGGTGTCAGAGGATCGGCGGCGCACCGGCCGGTGCGATGATCGGGCGATGGCCCTCCCCGCACCCCGACCCGCACGCCGCCCTACGGTCCGACTCGGGGGCCGACCCGCGGGCGGACTCGCACCGCGTCCTCGCGACGGCATTGCAGGTCCGGCACGGGCGGTCGGGCTCGCGATCGGCGGCCTCGTCCTGCTCGGTGCCTGTGCGCCGGCGATCGACCCGCCGTCGGCTGACCTGCCGCCGGCCGGCCTGCCGCCAGCCGGATCAGCGCCGACCACGATGCCCGGCACGATGCCGACGGCGACCGCGTCGGCGACGGCGTTCTGGGCCACTCCCACGACCGAGTGCCCGGCCGCCGGCGTCCGGATCAGTTCGCCGGGCAGCAGCGCCGCGATGGGTCTGCGTGCGCTCGGTCTGGAACTGGTCAACTGCGGCACGAAGCCCTACCGGCTCAACGGCTACCCCGTGCTGCGCCTGTTCGACGGCGACGGCGACACCATCCCGGTCCGGGTGGTCCACGGGGCCAGGGAGATCACCTCGGGCTTCGACGACCCGCCCCGGCCACTGACCCTGCAGCCCGGCGAGCGGGCCGGCGCCGCTGTGCTCTGGCGCAATCTGGTCACCGATCCGACGGTCGTAGCCACCGATGGCGAGCGCCTGGAGGTCGCGCCCGAAGTGGGCGGGGCCGCGCAGGTCGTCGGCCTGGACGGGCCCGTCGACCTCGGCAACACGGGCCGGATCGGCGTCAGCGCCTGGAAGAAGGCGACCGACCCGGCACCGACGCCGGCCCGGCCGGGCAGACCGGTGCCGAGCAGGTCGGCGCCGAGCAGCCCCCGGCCGCTGCCGTGAGGCGCCCGGCGTCTCAGCTGGTGACGTCCTTGCGGGTGAAGCGCCAGAACGCCAGGCCCCAGAACAGCGTCGCGTAGCTGATCGCCGAGATCGCCCCGCGTACCACGTCGTCGGTCTGCACCGGCGTCGACAGCAGCCCCAGCCAGGCGGTGCTGTAGTGCGTCGGCAGGAACGCGCGCAGCGCGCCCAGGGCAGTGATCTGGTCGAGGATGCTGGAGAGGATCCAGAGCAGCACCGCGCCGCCGACCGCGCCCAGCGCGGCGTCCGTCACCACGGACAGCAGGAACGCCAGGCCGGCCACCACCAGGAGTACGACCGCCAGGTAGCCGAGCACGCCCAGCAGCCGCAGCAGCCCCTCGCCCGGTTCGAGCTGGGCCGCCACGGTGCTGCGCAACGGCTCCCAGCCGTAGCGGAGGGTGCCGATCAGCAGGGCGGTGCCGGCGAGCAGCAGCAGTGCCAGGGCCGAGTAGACGAGCGCGACGAGCAGCTTCACCGTCAGCAGGCGGGCCCGGGGCACCGGCACCGCCAGCAGGTAACGCAGGCTGCCCCAGCTCGCCTCGCTGGCGACCGTGTCCCCACAGAACAGCGCCACCACCACGACCATCAGGAACGACGCCGAGACGAAGATGGTGAAGAGCGTGAAGTTCAGCCCGCCCGACGTGGCGAACTCGACCAGGCTGCCGAACTCCCCGCGCCCGTTGTCGTCGTCGCCGCCCGTGTCGAACTGGAACGCGATCAAAATGATCAACGGCAGCAGCACCATGAACCCGAGCGCGAGCTGCGTACGCCGCCGGGAGGCCTGCCGCCGGAACTCGGCGCCGAACGGCAGGGTCGCCGAGGGCCGGTAGCCGGCCGCCGCTCCCACCGTGGGTGACGTACCCGCCATCATCGGTCTCCGCTTCCCCGAGAGTTGTCGCCCACCAGGGCGAGGAACGCGTCCTCCAGGCGGCGCCGCGGCACCACCCGGTCCACCCCGATGCCGGCCCGGACCAACTCGGCGACCACCTCGCTGCGGGCGGTGCCGTTGGTGTCCACCACGAGCTGCCCCTCGCCGTCGGGGAGCACCCGCACCCCGGGCAGGCCGTCCAGCACCGCCCGGGCGGCCTCCGGGTCGGTCACGTCGAAGAGCACGCTCGGCGACTCGCCGACGATCTCCTCGACCGGTCCCGAGGCGACGATGCGGCCCTTGTTCACCACCACCGCGTGCGTGCAGGTCTGCTCCACCTCGGCCAGCAGGTGGCTGGAGACCAGCACCGCCCGGCCGTCGGTGGCGTAGCGCTGGAGCACCCGGCGCATCTCCGCGATCTGCGGCGGGTCGAGCCCGTCGGTCGGCTCGTCGAGCACCAGCAGCTCGGGCAGGCCCAGCATCGCCTGCGCGATGGCAAGGCGCTGCCGCATGCCGTGGCTGTAGTTGTTGGTCTTGCGGTGCACGGAGTCGCCCAGGCCGGCGATCTCCAGGGCCTCCTCGAAGTGCGCGTCCTCGGCGGGCCGGCCGGTGGCCCGCCAGTACGCCTTCAGGTTGTCCAGCCCCGACAGGTGCGGCAGGAAGCCCGGCCCCTCGACGAGCGCGCCGATCCGGGACAGCACCGGCGACCCGGGCACCAGCCGGTGCCCGAAGACGTAGATCTCGCCGGCGGTGGGCTGGGTCAGCCCCATCAGCACCCGCAGCGTGGTGGTCTTGCCCGCGCCGTTCGGGCCGAGCAGGCCGACGACCTGACCGGGGTGCACCTCGAAGTCCACGTTGGAGACGGCGACGAAGCCGTCCGCGTACTCCTTGCGGAGCTGCCGCACGGCCAGCGGGACGCCCGCGTACGCCGGGTGGATGGAGCTGTCCTGGCGGCGGTGCCGGCGGCGGACCACGGCGACGACCACGACGAGCCCGACGACGATCGCGGCGACCAGGCCGGCCAGCACCCAGCGCCACACGGTGGCGGAGGTGGGGATGGGGTCGCCGGCGACGGTCGGCAGGCTGACCGCGCCGGTGGCCGCGACGGTGTGCACGGCCGGCTCGACCGGGGTGGCGTACGCCTGGTCGGAGGTCGCCACCACCACGCGCAGCCGGTGCCCGGCCTCGATCCGGCGTACGATCGCCGGCAGGGTGACGGTGACCGGGCGTGCCGCGTCGATGGTCGGCGGCAGGCCGGTGAGCCGGACCGGGGCGACCAGCCCGTTGGGCAGGGTTGCCGCGCCGTTGGGGTCGACGTCGTAGAGCTTGACGAAGAGCACGGCCTCCCCCGTGGCCGACGCCGCCCGCACGTCGACGGTCGGGGCGCCGACGACGTCCACCGCCTCGGTCAGCGGCTCCGACTCGAAGCGGGCGTGCTGGCCGGGAATGTCGCCGGCCACGCCGCCGAGCAGCGACGACAGCTCACCGGCGAAGGGCACCGAGGAGATGGCGGCCGGGTTGCGTGACGGCGGGTTGGCGACGGGCTGGGCGGGGCCGGCCACCGGTACGCTCCGGCGGGCCGTGCCGGCGACGCCGGGATAGTCGGCGTAGCGGTAGCCGGTCGCCACCAGCCCCCGGTCGAGGGCGTCGAAGCCGGCGATCCGCGACCAGGTGAAGTCGTCGCCCGGGGCCTCGCCCTCGCCCTTGACGTAGTGGTCGAGCCACTGCACGGTCAGGAGCTTCACCCGGTCCGAGTCGGTCTTCGGGCCCTCGCCGCCGTCGTGACCGCCGGTGAACCAGGCCACCCGCACGGGCGTGCCGGCGGCGGCGATGCCGTTCGCGTTCGCGTTCGCCTCGCCGAGCGGGAAGAGGGTGTCCGCCTCGCCCTGCACGAGCAGGGTCGGCGCCTTGATCCGGTTGAGCACCCCGGCCGGGCTGGAGCGGCGCAGCAGGTCCACGGCGGCCTGGTCGGCCCGACCCGTGGTGGCGATGCGCAGGTACGCGGCGCAGATGTCGGCGGCGAACCGGCCGCACGCCGGGTCACCGGCCCCGGCCGGCGCGCGCCCCGGACCCGTCCCCGGACCGGCGCCCGGACCCGGGCTGGGCGGGCCGGCGGAGGCGGGCGCCCCCTCGGGCTGCGCGGCGCTGCTCCCGGAGAGCCCGGCCGGCCCGGAGCCGACGTTGCCGCCGCCGCCGAAGAACAGCCCGGCCCAGCCGGACTTGAACACGCCCTCGGTGGGCTCCTTGCCGCTGCTCTCCGGCAGGAAGGAGCGGGACAGGTCGTTCCAGGTGATCATCGGCACGATCGCGTCGACGCGCTGGTCCTGCGCGGCGAGCAGGAGCGCCAGGGCGCCGCCGTACGAGCCGCCGACGACGCCCACCTTCGGGTCACCGGCGGCGTCGGTACGGATCTCGGGCCGGGCGGCGAGCCAGTCCAGCAGCCGTTCGGCGTCCCGGACCTCGTAGTCCGGGTGGTCCAGGTGGATCTGCCCGCCGCTGCGGCCGAAGCCCCGCGCGGTCCAGGTGAGCACCGCGTAGCCGCGTCCGGCGAACTCCTCGGCGTCGGCGCGGACGGACTCCTTCGTGCCACCGAAGCCGTGCGCCAGCAGCACCGCCGGCACCTTGTCCGCCGCCGATGCGTCCTCGGGCAGGTAGAAGGTCGTGTCCAGGACGACGGGCTCGTCCCCGGTCGGCCCGGAGGAGACGTTCACGAACGCCGCCTCGGTGCGGATGGCCGGCCCCTGCGGCAGGACGGCCCAGGTCACGGCGGCGGCGAGCAGCACGACGACCACCGTCGCGGCGACGGCGCGCCGGCGGGTGGGCAGGGCACGCCGGATCCACGCGGCCGACAACGGCGATCTCATTGGGCACACGGTACGGCCCGGATCCTGAGCGTTGGCTGAGATCCTCCGTACGTCCGTCCGGTTGATCCGATCGGCGTCGCACCGGCGCGGTCCAGACCGTCTCACGGAGATGAATTCGGATCATGTGAATTCCGATGTTCGTCGGAAATCCACTCCGATCCATCCTTGTCACTCTCCGGCCCGGCACGGACGGTGCCTAACGAGTGACCCTGCGGTTACTTCGGGCTTCGTGACGCAAAGCTGACCGTCCGGCGGCCGGAACGGTCCCCGCTGGTCGGTTAGTTTTCCGGTCCGGTGCACGGGACTTCGCCGTCGACCCCCGACCCCCCGCCGATCCCGTGCTCCCGCCGGAGGAGACAGACATGACCGTCCCCGCACCGCCGGCCCGCCGGCGGCCCACCGCGGTGGGCCGCGTACTGCCGCTGCTGCTCCTCGTCGCCCTGCTCGCGCCGATGACCCTGCTGTTCGTCCAGACCTGGCGGCTCACGGCCGACGACCGGGACCTGGCCGGCCGGGAACGGCTGGGCGTGGAGTACCTGCGCGCCCTCGCCCCGGTCACCCACGCCCTGGTCGAGGCCCAGTCCGCCGCCGTCGCCGCCCGGCCCGTCACCAGCCAGGCGCTGACCCGCGCGGTCGAGGCCGCCGCCTCCGTGGACGCGCGGACCGGCGACGAGTTGCGCACCAAGGAACGCTGGGCGGGCCTGCGGGCCAGGATCGAGGCGCTGGGCGCCCGCGGCCCCGCCGACCCGGAGGCGGCCTTCACCGCGTACGGCGAGGCCACCGACCTGCTGCTGGCCCTGCACGGCAAGGTCCGGGAGACGTCCGGGCTCGTCCGCGACCCCCGGCCCGACTCCTTCTTCCTCCAGCACGCGAGCCGGGACCTGCCCGAGGCGGTCGTTGCGGCCGGCCGGCTGGCCGACCTGGCCGTGCTCGCCGACCGCCGGCCCGCCAGCGACCGGAACCGCACCGCCGTCGAGATCGCCGCCCTCCGGGTGGGCGTCCTCACCCCGGCCGGTGACCTGGTCACCGATCTGCGGGCCGCCGTGGACAGCTCGGAGAGCGCCGACCTCGGCCCGAGCGTGCTGAACCCGCTCGACACCTACCAGCGGGCCGTCGAGACGTTGGCGGCCCACTCCGCGCCGGCCGGTCGCGACGCGAAGACCGACCAGGCGCGGATCGCCGGCGCCCGGCTGAACGCGCAGGCCGCCGCCGAGCAGCTCCAGCCCGTCATCCTGGACGAGCTCGACGCACTCCTCGCCGGACGCTCCCGCGACCTGGACCGGGACCGCTGGCTGACCGTGGCGGCCGGGGCGCTGGCCGTCCTGCTGTGGGCGGCACTGGGCGCGGTGTGGCTCGCCGCAGCCCGGCGGGCCCCGGGGCGCGCGGCACAGGCCCGACGCGAGCGGTACGGCGCCGACGCCCCGCCGGAGGACACGCCGTGGCAGCCGGCCGCCGGCCGGGGTGCCGAACCGCGTCAGCTCCAGCCGGCGGGGTCGGCCCGCGAACCCGGCGGCGCGCAGTGGGGGCCCTTCGATGCTGCTCGCTAGGCTCCGCATCCGGGGCAAGCTCGCGCTGCTCGTGGTCATCCCGCTGCTCAGCATGGTGGCGCTGGCCGTGCCGGCGGTGCTCGACCGCGTTGCCGCCGCGCAACGGGCCGGCGACATCGCCGACCGGGTCCGCGTCGCCAGCCGGATCGGCAGCCTCGTGCAGGACCTGCAACAGGAACGCGTCCTCTCGGTCGGGCTGCTGCTCGGCCGGGTCACCCGGAGCGAGCTGATGCAGCGGACCGCCGGCGTGGACGACCGGGTCGCCGACCTGCGGGCGACCTCGGCAGGCCCGCTGCCGCCGGAGGTGACGGAGGCCCTGCACGGCGTACGCGGGCTGACCGACGTGCGTGCCGCGGTGCTCGCCGGCACCGCCACCCCGGACCAGATCATGGCCGCGTACGGGCCGGTCAGCACGGGACTGATCGACGCGCTGCGGCTGCCGTTCGGGGTGGACACCGACACGGCGGCCGGGCGGCAGGTGCTGGCCCTGGACGGGTTGCTCCGCGTCGACGAGGCGATGGGCGCCTGCGCCACCCTCATCGTGCTCGTCAAGGCCACCGGCTCGCCCCGGGTGAGTGCCTCGTACGTCGCCTGCATGGCGGGGCTGCGGGCGGACAACCAGGGGTTCCGCAGCCTGATCACGCCGGAGCAGTTGAAGCTGGTGACCCTGAACGACGCGGCCGTGGCCGCCCGGACCAGCGCGGACTTCCTCACCAGGAGCGCGCTGGACCCGGCCGGCGCGACCAGGGACATCCCGCTGGACGCGCTCTTCCCGTCGGTCCGCTCGATGATCACCTTCGGGCAGTTCATCGAGAAGAAGCTCGTCGCCGACGTCATCGCCGAGGTGACCGGGCAGCAACGCCGGGCGCTGACCGAGGCGTACCTGGTGGCGGGGATCGTCACCCTGATCCTCGCCGTGGTGGTGCTGCTCAGTGCGGCCGTCGCCCGGACGGTGGCCCGGCCGCTGACCCGGCTCACCCGCTCCGCCGACCGGGTGGCCCGGGTCGCCGAGGCGGAGCTGACCCGGGTCGCCGACGACGAGACCGAGGGCGCCGCGCCGGTACGCCTCGACCCGGTCGACGTACGGGCCCGCGACGAGATCGGCGACCTGGCCCGCGCGTTCGACCGGGTGCAGAGCACCGCCGCCCGGCTCGTGGAACGGCAGGTCGCCGGCCGACGCAACGTGGCCCAGATGTTCGGCCACGTCGGCCGCCGTACGCAGAACCTCGTGGGCCGGCAGATCGCGCTGATCGACCGGCTGGAGCGGCAGGAGACCGACCCCGGCCGGCTGGAGCACCTGTACCGGCTCGACCACATCTCCAGCCGGCTGCGCCGCAACGCCGGCAGCCTGGTGGTGCTCTCCGGCTCGGCCGGCGCCGACCCCCACGTGGCGCCGGTGCCGCTCGCGGACGTGGTCCGGCTGGCGCTCGGCGAGATCGAGGACTACACCCGGGTCGACGTGCAGGTCCCGCCCGGCGTGTCGGTGGCGCCCGGCACCGTCGGCGACCTCGTCCTGGCGCTGGCCGAGCTGATGGAGAACGCGACGGTCTTCTCCCCGCCGCACACCCGGGTCACCGTGGGCGGCGAGCCGAGCGGCTCCGGCGCCCTGCTCACCGTGGTGGACCGGGGCATCGGCATGGCCCCGGAGCGGCTGGCGGAGGAGAACGCCCGGCTCACCCGGCGGGAACGGCTGGACCTCGCGCCGACCGAGGTGCTGGGGCTCTTCGTGGTGGGTCGCCTGGCCCGCCGGCACGGCTGGCAGGTGCGGCTGACGCCGACCGCCGGTGGCGGGGTGACCGCACACCTGGACGTCCCGGAGACGTCGCTGGTCGTCCACCGCGCCGAGCGGGCCGGCGTGACCGTGGCCCGGGCCGCCGTACCCGCCCGCGACCGGCGCTCGCCCGACGAGCCGGAGGCCGCCCGGCCCCGCGCGGCGGTCGGCGCGGCGCCGTCCGAGCCCCGCCCGGCGGTCGGCACGGCACCCTCCGGGGTCGGCGCGGCACCGTCCGAGCCCCGCCCGGCGGTCGGCACGGCACCGTCCGGGGTCGGCGCGGCGGCGGAGGCTGCGCCGTCCGGGTTCGACGCGGTGCTGCTGAGCCGCGCCACCCGCAGCTTGGAGTCCGGCGCCTCCTGGGACGCGTTCAGCTCCAGTGGCGAGCCGGCCGGCGTCGAGCTGCGGGCGCCGGCCGGCACCGAGCCTCGGGCACCGGCCGCAGCCGCCCCGCCGGGCATCCGGCAGCGGGTGCCCGGCGCCACCCTGCGCCCGGCCGGGCCGCCGGCCGCCCCGCCGGTGAGCGGGCCGGTGCCGGTCACCGACGCGGACCCGGCCGCCGCCCGCGCCCTCGTCGAGGCCGTCGAGTCGGGCGTACGCCGGGCCGAACTGGGCCGGGGCACCCCGGACGGCACCGCGCCGGCCGGGCTGACCCGGCGGGTGCCCGGGGCGAACCTGACCGCCACCCCGGCCCGTCAGCCCGACAGCCCCCCGGAGAACCCGGACGAGGTCCGCGACCTCCTCACCGAGTTCGAGGCGGGCGTCGCCCGCGCTCTGCACGAAGTCAGCCAAGACCGCCGCTACGAAGAGGGAACATCACGGTGACCAGCCCCTTCACGCACGACAACGTCGACCACCAGAACCCGGGCGCCGGGGACCTGAGCCCGGAGGCGCGCACCTTCAACTGGTTGCTGGACTCCTTCACCTCCAGTACGGCCGGCGTGCTGGAGGCGATCGCCGTCTCGTCGGACGGGCTGCTGATGGCCATGTCGGCGATCAAGGACCGCTCCAACGCGGAACGGCTCGCCGCGGTGGTCTCCGGCATGACGAGCCTCGCCGGCGGCGCCGCGAGCTGGTACGCCCTCGGCGGGCTGAACCGGGTGGTCGTGGACATGGCCGAGGGCTACCTGCTGATCAGCGCGATCAGCAGCGGCTCCGTGCTCGGGGTGGTCGCCGACCGCTCGGCGAACCTCGGCACCGTCGCCTACGAGATGACGCTCTTCGCCGGGCGGGCCGGTGGCGCCCTCACCCCGAGACTGATCGCCGAACTGAAGAACGCCGCCCAGCAGTGACCCCCGAGGTCGCCGGCGAGGGGCCGGACCCGGAACCCACGGTCCGGATCCGGCCCTACCTGCGCGCGTCGTCCCCGCACGACGCGCGGCCCGGCCTGCCGGCGACCCCGGCCGCGCCGGCGACCGAGGACGGGCCCGCCGGCCCGCGCCCGTTCGTGCTCACCGCCGGGCGGGTGGCCGGCGCCGACCCGGCGATCGGGCTGGAGACGCAGGTGACCGCCCGACCGGCGACCGACCGGCCGGCGTCGCTGACCTGGCTGGCACCCGAGTTGCAGGCGATCGTCTCGCTCTGCGACGAGCCGATCTCGGTCGCCGAGATCTCCGCCCGTACCCGGTTGCACTTCGGCGTGACCCGGGTGCTGGTCGGCGACCTCCGCGCCGCGGGCCACCTCGACGTGCACGACGGCGCCGACGCCCTCGACCCCGACATCATCCTGCGAGTGATGGATGGACTCCGTGCGATCTCCTGAATGGCCGGTCGCCCCGCTGGGCGGGATCGCCGCCAACAGCGCCGCCACCCGGTACGGCTCCCCGACGGGACCGCAACCCGCCGCGTCCGCTCCGCCGCCGCACCGGACGCCGGCCACCGGTGTTGCCGCGGTGCCCCGGCCCACGCCGGCCGCCGCACCGCCGATCCCGGTCAAGATCCTCATCGCCGGCGGCTTCGGGGTCGGCAAGACCACCACGGTCGGCGCGATCTCCGAGATCGCCCCGCTGACCACCGAGGCGGAGATGACCACCGCCGGGATCGGCGTCGACGACCCCGGCGTACGCTCCGCGAAGACCACCACCACGGTGGCGATGGACTTCGGCTGCGTCACCATCGACCGCAGCCTGAAGCTGTACCTGTTCGGCACGCCGGGGCAGGCCCGGTTCGGTTTCATGTGGGACGACCTGGCCCGGGGGGCACTCGGCGCGCTCGTCGTGGTGGACAGCGCCCGGCTCGACGACTGCTACCCGGCGATCGACTTCTTCGAGCGGGCCGGCCTGCCCTTCGTGGTCGGCGTGAACGCCTTCGACGGGCGGCTGGCACACGACCTCGACGCGATCCGGTGGGCGCTGGCCGTCGGCGACCACGTGCCCCTGGTGCAGTTCGACGCCCGGGACCGGCTCTCGGTGCGGGACGCCCTGCTGGTCGTCCTCGACCGCGCACTCGAGCGGGCCACCCGGGAGGGAAGGTCCTGAACCGCTGCGGCGGTTCGACCCGTTTCACGAGAAGGGGTGGTTCGTGATGAGAGGTGGACTGGACGAGACACTGGCCCGGATGGCGCGCCGCGAGGAGGCGTTGCGGCGGCGGGCCGCCGAGGCGGAGCCGGCGGGCGGGGAGGCCGACGGGGCGCCGGAGGCGCGGGGCGGATCCGAGCCGGGGCGCGCCGACGTCCGGGGCGAGGGGCGCAACGCCGGGCCCGGCTGGGTCGACGCGCGGCGGGGCGCGGAACACCGCGACCCCGTGGTGGAGGTCGCCGAGGCGGTCCGTCGCGTGGTGGCCGGCCACCCCGGCACCGCGGTCAGCATCCGGGTCGAGCACGACGGGCAGGCGTACCCGCTGCGGGTCGCCTGGACCGACGCGGGCGTGACGGTCGACGCGGAGGCCCCCGCGCCGCCGCCGGCGTGGCCGATGTCGGTCAAGACGGTGCCGGCCTGGACGCCGGCCCAGGAGGGGCTGACCCCCGACCCGGCGGCACGGCTGGCCGAGCTGATCCGCCGCGACTCCTCCCTGCTGGGGGACGGTGACGCTCCTCGCGGAGCACGGAACGCCCCGGGAGGGGGCAGGGCGTGACCACGGCGGCTAGGGTCGGGCGGTGGCGGAACCCGACCTGACCCTGACCGCGAGCCTGCGGCCGGCGGCCCTCGACGCCCGACGGGGCGTCGTCCGGCTGCACCCGGAGGTGCTCACCGCGCTGGCGCTGCGACCCGGCGACCCGGTGCGGCTGGCGGGCCGGCGGGTGAGCGCCGGCATCGTCGCGCCGGCCGAGCCGACCGCCAGCACCGCGCTGCTCTCCGCCGACGACCTCATGCTGGGCAACCTCGGCATCCGCGACGGCGCCCAGGTGACGGTGAGCCGTCTGCCGGTCACGCCGGCCCGTCGGGTGCTGCTCGCCGGTCCGGCGCAGATCGCCGCCGTGGTCTCGCCCGAGATGCTCCGGCTGGCCCTGCTCGGCAAGGTGGTGACGACCGGGGACGACGTGTCGCTGCTACCGCAGGACGTGCTGCCCGACGCCTCGGTGCGCAGCCTGGTGGAGGCCGCCCGGCGCAGCCTCTCCAACAGCGTCGGGTACGCCTGGACCAGCACCCTGCTCGCCGTGGTCGCCGCCGAGCCCGACACCGGCTCGCTGGTCACCATGGACACCGTCGTCGGCTGGGAGCACGGCCAGGCGACCCACGGCTCCGCCGGCACCGGACCCGCCCCGCAGGGGCGCCGCCTCGACGCGGGCCCGACGCCCAACGGGACCGCCCCGGGCCGGGCGGCTGCCACGGGGGGCGTACGCCTCCCGGGCGCCGTGGACGCCACGGGACACACCGCCGGAAGCGTCGACGAGGCGCCGCCCGCGGTGGACGAGCTGCCCGGGCTGCGGTCGCAGGCCGAGGAGCTGACCGAGCTGCTCGACCTCGGCTTCCACCACCGGGAGGTGCTCGGCCGGCTGGGCACGACCGTCTCGCTGGGCGTGCTGATCGCCGGGCCGGCCGGCTCCGGCAAGGCGGCGCTCGTGCGGGCCGTGGCCGCCCGGGTCGGGGCCCGGGTCAGCCCGCTCTGGGCTCCCGAGGTGGCCGCGCTGACCAACCAGGCCGCCGCCGACCGGCTGCGCGCCGCCGCCGCCGAGGCGCGCGCGGACGGCACCGGGGTGCTGCTGGTCACCGACGTGGAGGCGCTCGCCCCGGCGGACGGGCCGGGGCCGGTGGCGACCGTGTTCCGGCAGGTGGTCGCCGAGACCGTACGGGCGGGGGCGGCGGTCGTCTGCACCACCGGCCGGCCCGAGGCCGTCGACCCCGCGCTGCGTGCCCCGGACCTGCTCTCGCTGCGGATCAGCGTGCCGCTGCCGGACGCGGCCCTGCGCCGGGAGCAGTTGACGGTGCTGACCCGGCAGGTCCCCCTCGCCGACGACGTGCGGCTCGACGAGGTCGCCGGGCGTACCCCCGGCTTCGTCGCCGCCGACCTGGCCGCGCTGCTCCGCGAGGCCGGGGTGCGCGCGGCGCTGCGCCAGAAGTCGGCCGAGACGCCGACGGTGGCGATGGCCGACTTCACCGCCGCGCTGGAGGTGGTCCGCCCCACCACCATGGCTGCCTCCACCCTGGAGCTGGCCTCGGTGACGCTAGACGACGTGGGCGGCCTGACGGAGGTCAAGGAGACGCTGACCGAGTCGGTGCTCTGGCCGCTGACCTACCCGGACACCTTCGCCCGGCTCGGCGTGCAGCCGCCGCGCGGGGTGCTCCTCTACGGCCCACCGGGCTGCGGCAAGACCTACCTGGTCACGGCGCTGGCCGGCTCGGGGCGGGCGAACGTGCTCTCGGTGAAGGGCGCGGAGCTGCTGTCGAAGTGGGTCGGTGAGAGCGAGCGCGCGGTCCGCGAGCTGTTCCGCCGGGCCCGGGAGGCCGCGCCCACCCTGATCTTCCTGGACGAGGTGGACGCGCTCGCCCCCGTACGCGGCCAGGCCAGCGACGGCGGCACCACCGACCGGGTGGTGGCCGCGCTGCTGACCGAGCTGGACGGCGTGGAGACGCTGCGCAACGTGGTGGTGGTCGGCGCGACGAACCGCCCCGACCTGGTGGACCCGGCGCTGCTGCGCCCGGGACGGCTGGAACGGCTGGTCTACGTGCCGCCGCCGGACGGGCCGGCGCGCGCGGAGATCCTGCGCGCCTCGGCCCGGAACGTGCCGCTGGCACCCGAGGTGGACCTCGTGGAACTGGGCGGCGAGTTGGACGGCTTCTCGGCGGCGGACTGTGCCGCGCTGGTGCGCGAGGCGGCCCTGGCCGCCATGCGGGAGTCGCTGACGGCGTCCACCGTCACGGCCGCGCACGTGGCGGCGGCCCGCGCCCGGGTCCGCCCGTCCCTGGACCCGGCCCAGGTCGCCTGGCTCGCCGCGTACGCCGAGAAGCGGGCCGGCTGAGCGCCCGCGCCCCGGGGTGACGGGCGCTGTCGGGCTGATGTCGTGAACGACTCGTCAGTCGGTGGGCAGGAGGGGGCCGAGGGGCCCGAGGTCGAGATTGAGGTCCTCGGGCGTGAGGCCGAAGTACTCGCGCAGCCCCGCCATCTGCTCCTCCAGGGCCATCAGCGTGGTGCCGATCCGTTCGATCTGCTCCTCGGTAAGGTCGCCGAGGTCGACCCGGCGCAGCGCCTGTCGCTCCATGAGCTGCCGCAGCAGCTCGATCACGGTGAGCACGAGGCTGGCCAGCCCCCGCTCGACGCCGTCCCGGTCTACGGCGAGCCGGCGGTCCAGCGGCGTCACCCGGGGCGGCTGCCACCGGGTGTCGCCGAGCGCGGCGGCGAGTTCGGCCGCCTCGTCCCGGCGGTCGCCACCGCCGCCCGGCCTGCCCACGCCCACTCCGCCGCCCCCGCCACCCGGGCCGGTCGCGCCGTCCGGGCGGCCGTCCGGGGCGCTCACGGCCACGTCCCCGGCGTCCCGGCGGCGGCGCCCGGGGCGGCATCCCGCAGTTCCGGCGGGGCGAGCGCGCCGACGGAGGCGACCAGTGCGCGCAGGGAGATCCGGACCAGGTCGATGTCGGCGATGGCGATGGTGATGTCGCCGCTGATCACCACGCCGGTGGCGAGGACCCGGTCGAGCAGGTCGACCAGGGCCACCGGCCGGTAGGCCAGCGGGTCGTCGGCGCTGCTGGGGGCGAGCGACGTGGTCACCACGCCGGCCCCCGGGCCGTCAGCACGCCGACTCCCGTACGGTGAGCGCCGGCTCAGCGGGCCGCTCCTCGGCGAAGGAGTACGGCGGCCACGGGCCGGTCAGCTCCAGCCGGATCTCCGGGTGCCGACCGGCGAGCGCGCCGACCAGCTGGCGGAATCCGGCGACCGACCCCTGGCCGACCAGGTACGCCCCGTTGAGCACCATGGCGGTGGGCGCACCGGAGAGCCGGCGGTCCTGCGGGGGGTGCCGCCGGACGGCCACCGCGTGCCCGGCCAGTGCCTCGTGCACGGCGGAGGCGGCGTCGGCGGCGATCCGCTGCCCCTCCTCGCGGGCGGTGAGCTGGGCCCGGCGCCGCCGCAGGTACGCCGCCCCGGCGCCGCCCGACCCGGCGGGCTCCGCCGTGCGGGGCGTCGCGCCCGGCACGACGTACCCCTTGACGCCCCACTCGTCGTGGCCCGCGAGCCGGTCCAGGACGGTGGTCAGCTCGACCCGGCGGGCGGTGAGCTGCCCCGCCACCCGGGCGTCGTCGTGGTGGACGGTGGCCAGCCGGGCGGGCACCACGGCGCCGTCGCGGGACAGGGCCGCGACCACCGCGTGGTGCGTCCGGGCCGCCCGCTCCAGCCAGGCCAGGTCCTCCAGGTTCCGGCGCAGCGCCTCCTCGCCGTACTGGGACAGCGGCGCGGCGCTGACGACGGCGACCAGGCCGGCGGCCCGCACCGCGCGCACCGGAGCGCCGTCCATCCCGGCAGTCGCGGCGAGCAGGGCGGGATCGACCTCCCGCGCCACGCCGTGCAGCCACACCCCGACGCCGGGGCTCGCCGGCCCGGTGGCGGGCGCGAGGTCAGCCGTCGAACTCATCCCGCTCCTCCCTGCGGGCGGCCGTCCGGGCGACCCGGGGGCGGCGTTCCGCCTCCACCTGCTCCGGGTCCCGTGGGCCGGGCTCCACCGGCGGCCTCGCCCGGGAGCTGAGCCACGGGTCGTGCTCCCACCAGTCGATGCCGATCTGCCGGGCCGTGTCGACCGAGGCGATGACCAGTCGCAGCTTGAGCGTCAGCAGCTCGATGTCGAGCAGGCTGACCCGGATGTCGCCGGCGATCACGATGCCCCGGTCGAGCACGCGTTCCAGGATGTCGCCGAGATTGGCCGGCTCGTGCCCGGCGGGCAGGACCTGGCCGGAGTTCTGCACCACCGGGGGCGGCTGCACGCTCACCTCAACCCACCTCGCCCTTCCCGCGCTGGTAGCGCCGCACCCGCCGGTAGCCGAGCAGGCCACCCTCCAGGTCCAGCTCCACCTCGTAGAGGCCGAGCAGGTCGGTGGAGCTGGGGATACGCCGGTCCTCGATCACCTCCACCCCGATCAGCCAGCCGTCCCGCGACGACTTCAGCGAGGTGGTCCCCACCGGATCCCGGCCGGTCAACTCGACGATCTGCCGCATCCCCTCGCGCGCCGCCTCGGCGGCCGTGATGGGTTCGAGGTACTCCTCCTCGTCGTCGTACCGGTCGTCGTCGACGGGCTCGCTCCTACGCGCCCGATCGCCGTCGCCGCGGATCAGACCCCCCATCGCGCTCACCTCCCTCGCCGCCGCCGCGCGACACCCGCCGCGAGCGTTCGGTGCCGACCTGCCGCGCCCGTTCCGTACCGGTTCGCCGCGCCCGGCCCTCGCCGGACCGCGACGCTCGTTCCGCGCCGGACTGCCGGCGGCGGCCGGAAGCGGACTGCCGCGCCCGGTCCGCGCCGGACCGCGACGCTCGTTCCGTGCCGGACTGCCGCGCCCGACCGGAAGCGGACTGCCGCGCCCGGTCCGCGCCGGGCTCGTGCCGGGTCCCGCCGTTCTCCCGACGGGACCCGGGGCCGTCCCGGGCCGGAGCCCGGCTCTGGGCGGGCGCCGGCCGCTGGACGCCGCCGGTCAGCCGCTCCAGCACCTGCTGCTGCCCCCGGTCCCGTTCCGCGGCGCTGATCTCGCCCGCCGCCGCCGCCGCGTCCAGCGCCTCCAGCTCGCGCCGGACGTCGACGGGGTTGCGCTGCCGCGACTCCGCCTCCCGGGCGATCACCTTCACCACCGCGGTCAGCCCCCGCACCGGCGCGTACGGCAGGGTCAGCAGCGTCCACAGGATGTCCACCGGTCACCCCATCAACTGGTGGGCGCTGACGAAGTCGTACGGCGCGAGCGGGCCGAGCAGCCGCATCCGGATCAGCTCCCGGCGCTGCTCGGCGTACTCCTCGACCGCCGAGACGAACTCGTCCTCCCGGTCCTGTTCCACCAGGAAGGTGGCGTTCGACGCGTCCAGCTCGTTGCTCGGCGGCCGGGGCGCGCTCGCCACGACGAGGGGACCGAGGGTGTCGACCAGTTGCCGGTTCTCCGCCTCCCGGCGCAGCTCCACCGCCTGGCTGATGATCTCGCCGAGCCGGATCCGCTGCGTCCGGGTGGCCGCCTCCGGCTGCCCACGCACCTGGTCCGCCAGGTCGGCGGCGCCGGGGTTTTCCGCCAGCACCGCCGCGATCAGGTTCGCCTCGTCGTAGCGCCCGTGCACCGTGTACTGGACTCGGCCCTCGAACTCGTCGAGCGCGGCGGCGAACCGGTCGTGGTGCGCGTCCAGCAGGTCGGCGACCGCGTCGGGCCCGGTGACGACCGTGCCGAAGCGCACCGGCAGCACCGGCGCCACCGCCGCCGTGCCGTCCACCAGCTCCTGGTAGGCGGTCAGGTCCGCCGGCCGGCCGAGCGGCTCGCTCAGGCTCACCTCGCTGACCAGCGCGGCCAGGTCCTCGTGCCGGACCGCCGTCACCTCTCCAGGCGGGTCGCCGACCCCGGCGGCGTCCGGGGTCGGCTCCACGTCGGAGGGCACGATGCCGTAGATGAACAGTCCCGTCTCCTCGGCCATGCTCACCGCTCCTCGTCACGTCGCCGCCGGGGCCGGTCGCGATCCCGGTCCCGGTCCCGATCGCGGTCCCGGTCCTGGTCGTCCGAGCCCAGCTCGCCGACGGCGTCCTTGATCGCGCCGACCGTCTTGCCGACCCCGGAGACCGCCTTGCCGGCGCCGACCGCCCCCGAGGCTCCCTCGACCAGGTCGGGCAGCCCCTTCTGGCCCTTCGGAGTGATGTCGAACCGGTCGACCGCCTCGGCGAAGCGCAGATAGGTCTCCACGCTGGCGATGACGATCCGGGCGTTGATCTCGATCAGCTGGATGCCGACCACCGCGATCGAAACCTGGGCGTCGATCACCACGCCCTTGTCCAGCACGGTCTCCACGACATCGGCCAGGCCGGAGCCCCCTCCGCCGCGTTGCAGGGCGCCGCCGCCCTGACCCTCACTCGTCGCGACGGTCACTCCCGCTCCTCCCGTCGACGGCGGACCACGGGTCGCCGGGGCGCTTCCGGGGAACGGCGGGCCCGGGGCTCCTCACGGGAACGCGGCTCCTCGCGGGAACGGGACTCCTCGCGGGGCTGCGGGCGGCGGGCTCGCTCCGGGGCGCGGCGGCGCGGCGGGGGCTGTTCCTCCTCCGGCTCCTCCTCCTCGTACTCGTCATAGTCGCCCTCGTCGTACTCGTCCTCGTACTCCTCGTCCTCGGCCGGGCGACGGCGCTGCGGCGGTCGGCGGCGGCCACGCTCGGCGGGCCTGCGCTTCTCGCGCGGCTCCTCCTCGGCCTCCTCCGCCTCCTCCTCGGGCTCGGGCTCCCGCCGGCCGCGCTGCTCGCGCTCCTCCTGCCCCTCGCGCTCCTGCTTCTCGCGCTCCTCCTGCTCCTCGCGCAGCGCGGTCTCGTGGTCGCGGACCACCCGAGAGTCCTCGATCTCGCCGCGCCAGCCCTGCACCGAATCCGGGTCGAGGACGGTCCGGGTCATCACGTGCCGGACGAAGTGCTTCAGCTCCAGCCGGGCGCGGCGGCCCTGGGCCCGCCACAGGTTGCCGGTGTGCTCGAAGAGGCCCTGCGGGTGGTACTCCAGCACCACCAGGATCCGGGTCAGGTCGGGCGACAGTTCGTGGAAGCTGACGGTGCCGTCGACAGAGCCCTTCTCGCCCTGCGAGCGCCAGTGGATCAGCTTGTCCGGGATCTGCCGGACGATGGTGGACTCCCAGGTGCGGTGCGACCAGAAGACCTGCGCCTTCCAGGTCAGCTTCTCGTCCGACTCGGTGTCGACGTTCTCGACCTTCTTCATGAAGCTCGGGAAGTCGCCGAACTGGGTCCACTGGTCGTACGCGACCCGGACCGGCACGCCGACCTCGATCGCCTCGACGATGTTGGTGACCTTGACCTTCTTGCCGCCGCCCTTGCCGCCCTTGCCGCCCTTGCCGAGCGCCGACATGATCTTCTCCTTACCGCCGGCCAGCCCGGCATGGACCATCGCCTTCACCGGTGAACCGCCCTCCGCGAGCTTCTGCGCGCCGGTGGTAGCGGCAATCAGGCCGGGACCGCCGCCCTGCTTCGCGTAGTCGCTGAGCCGGCCGGTCGCGCCCGTGATCCGCTCGGTCACCACCCGCATCGCGCGCTCGCCGATGGCGCTGGCCAGATTGCGCGCCTCGCCGGCGAGTTGACCCCGGACCTTGTCCCCGAGTCCACCGGGGTTCGTCGTGTCCGGCATGGTCACCGCCCCCGCCGCTGGTCGCCGGCGTCGCGGTTCCGCTGCTTGCCGTCGTCGTCGCGGTCCCGCCCGCCGTCGTCGTCACGCTCCTGCCCGCCATCGTCGTCGCGGTCCTGCCCGCCGTCGTCGCGCTCCTGGTGCTCGGCGTCGGTGTCCCGGTCCGGCCGGTCGCCGGCGCCGCCGGCGCCGGTCCCGCCCTTGCGGCGCAGCGCGTCGGCCGAACCGCGCAGCTTGCCGCTGATGGCATCGATGCCGCTGCCGGCGGCGGCGGTCGCGGCCGCCTTCGAGGCGGCGGCGAGCGGGCCGCCCAGGCGACCGAGGTTGCTCAAGTGGGGAGACGACTGAAGCAGGTTGCCGCCCGCCTTCAGCAGTCCGCCGGGCTCCCGACTGGCCCGACCGGCCGCGACCGCGGCGGCCAGGGTGAGGGCGGTACGCAGCTTGCGCCGGCGGCCCAGCAGGTAGCCGAAGCCGACCGCGAGCCCGATTCGTGCTCCGCTCTTCATCAGTTCTCCTTCGCTCCCCGGAGCGCCGGACACCTGACGGCAATGGTCGAAAGAATGGCCGCCGGGGATCAGCACGCGCCGGACCGCACATCAGGTGTCCCGTTTGATCGGACCCGACGGGCAGTACCCGTTGGCCTATCGGCGAAACACTCCCGCGCGTTGTCGACGCCATTCACCGGGGTCGGGGCGCGTGCCCTCATAAAACGCGCAAAGCCGACACCAAGGCAGCGCTGAGCAGTAAGAACCTCAGGAAGGAAATAATTGCGGAATGGCCGTCACAGGGCCGGCAGCGTCGAATCGAGGCATATCTCGGCGTGCACCACGCTGCCGCTCTCGCGCAATTTTGCGCCGCACTTCTGAAGCACGGAAACGGCACCGTGGTTGTCGACGGTGGTCTCCGCGACGACCAGTCGCATTCCGGCCGCCGCCGCCTCGTTCAACAGTTCGCGCAGGGCGCCCGCGCCGATTCCCTGGCCCCGTGCGGAGCGACCCAGCCACATCCCGGTCTCGACCGTGCCCGGCTCGTCACGGCGGGTCATCCGGATCATGCCGACCACCTCGCCGCCGGCCAGGATCGCGTACATGCAGGTGCCGGTCGGGCCGTCCAGACCTCCGAAGCTCGCCCGGTGGAACTCCCGGAACGCCTCCCGCCGGGCGCACGACCAGCCCGCAGGGGCCTCCACCGGCGGCATCACGTCGCCGGGCTCCGCTTCCGCAGCCGCTACGGAGAGCAATGGTTCCAGGTTCTGCTCGTCCACCGGCTCCAGCCGCACCGTTCCCGCCACGTGCCGCAGTCTGCCGGCCCCACCGGCCCAAGTCCACCCCATCGGGCCCCGACTGGCGGTCCGGCGGAAGGTACCGGCCGGTCGGCCCGCATCGTGTTCTGCCTCACGCTCCGCTGTCGACCGCCCGGCCGACCCGGGGTGACGGGTTGGCGGACCGCCTGCCCGCGGGCCGGTCAGGGTGTCTCGGCGTCGAACTCGCAGAGCACCACGGAGGCGTCGTCGGCGGGCTTGTGCCGGCGCAACCGGTCCGGATGGTCCCGCTCGGCGACGCGTACCCGGTCGATCAACGCGCCGGGGTCCTCGGCGGTCGCCACGTCCAGCAGCCCCGCCCAGTCGAGGACGCCGAACTGCTCCACCAGGGCCGACGCGCCGTCGCTGAGCAGCGCCGCCCGGCGTACCGCGCCCGGCCCCCGCAGCGGCAGGGTCCCGGTCACCGCGTGGAACGCCGCGTCCGGGTCGGCGGCCGCCACCCAGTAACCGTGGGTACGGTTCATCCGCGCCCGCTGCATGTCGACCGCCTGCCGGATCCGGGCGACCCGATCGGCCCCGCCGGCCGGCAGGGCCTCGACCATGGCCCGCAGCTCCGCCGTGGCGGCGTCCAGTCGGTCGTCGGTGACGACGCTGATCCGACCGCCGGCGTCGAGCACCAGCGGGCTGTCGCAGAGCACGAGGTAGTCGAGGTGGTCGCCCCCGTCGCGCAGCAGGCAGACCGTGCTCGACGGGGTGCCCGGATGGTCCAGGTCGCACTCGTCGCCGTGGTCGGCCCGGACCGCGAGGATCGCCGCCGCCAGGTTGCTCATCAGGGTCGCCGTCGGGCGGACCGCCTCCGCCAGCCCGAGCCGGGCCGCGAGGTGCCGGACGTACCAGGCGGTGCCGTGCGCGCAGCCCGTGTCGAAGCCCTCCGGCACGCTGGCGCCGTCCAGCACGCCGACCAGCGGCCCGAACCGAAGGACCAGGTCCTCGTTGACCGCCCGGCCGGGGGGCGGCGCGGACGCGGAGCGTACCCGCATCGTCCGCGCCGCCCCGACCACCCGGGTCGCCTCAGCGGCGACGGAGGTCGTCGGCGGTCTCATGCGCCTGCCCCTGCATCTGGTGGGCGGCCGACCGGCCCTGATCCCGGACGGCGGACGCGCCACTGGCGGCCGTCGAACCGACCGCCCGGGCCGCCTCCTGCGCCGGTCCGCGCATGTTGTGGCTGACCTCGTGGCCCATCTCGCGGCCCACCTCGCCGGCCTGCTCCCGCAGGTGTCTGGCCTGCGCCCGTAGCTGGTCGGAATGCTCGCCGACCATGTCCTTGGCCTGCCCTGCCCAGTGCCGTTCGGGGCGGCTGGGCGGGATCAGCGACGAGACCAGCAGCCCGGCGCCGAAGGCGATCAGGCCGGCCGCCAGGGGGTTGCCCTGCGCCTGCTGGCGGGACTGCTGCCCGAGCGAGCGGGCCTCCTCCCGCACCGACCCGGCCATGTGCGACATCTGCTCCCGGGACTGCTCCCCGAGCGCCCGCGCCGAATCGGCCGCGTGTGACACCCGTTCGCGGGACTGCCCGCCGAACTCCCGCGCCGAATCGGCCGCGTGCGACATCCGCTGACCTGTCGCCTGCGACATCCGCTGTGCGGCGCCGTGCCCGTCAGACTGCACGCCCATCACCTTCTCCCTGGCCCGGGTGAACGCGCCACGGGCCTGCCCGACGCGCTCACCGGCGATCCGCCGCGGGTTGACCTTGTCGGCCAGCGCGTCGACGTCGCTGCTCAGTTCGTTCCGGGTGTTCTCGATCTCCCACCGGATCCGGTCCGGATCGTTGGACATGATCTGCTCCTCCCGGCTGGTTCACCGGCCGCGTGCCGCGTCCGGTATCTCCCGTGCGGTCTGCCTCGTGCGGGGCAGCACCGAGCGGAGCTGCTCCTTCTCCTTGCGCGCCCTGGCGAGCAGGACACCCGTGACGGCACCCCAGATGACGGCCACGATCAGCGCCGCCCAGCTCTGGTCCATCACGTTGGACAGCCCCCACCACAGCGCGTACGACACGAACAGCACCGTCAGGAAACCGGCCAGCGAGGCCCCGCCGAACATGCCGGCGAGCCTGCCGACCTGACCCGCCTCCTCGCGCAGCTCCGCCTTGGCCAGTTCGACCTCCTTGCGGACCAGCACGGAGAAGTCCCGGGTCACGTCGCCCAGCAGGTCGCCGACCGACTGCGTCCGCTCCTTCTCGGGGGCACTCACGGCGCCACCCCGCCCGGGATGTCCGGCCCCTGCCGACCCGACGGCGAGGCGTTGCGCACCCGGGCCGCCCCGGTGTACGCCCCCTCGGGCAGGTACGGCGCCTCGGCCGTCCGCTCGTACGGCTGCGACCCGGCCGTGGTGGACGCGGCGGTCGGCCCGGTGGGCGCGGTACCCGGCCCGGTCGGCGGCATCGACGGCTGGCCCTCGCCCCGCGCCCCGTCGCCCGACGCGGTCAGGTTCCGGGTGAGCCGCCCGACCAGCATGCCGGCCAGGGCCGCACCGGCCAGAAAGGTGCCCGGGTGCCGGCGCGCGTACGACCGCACGTCGTGGAGCATCGCCCCGGGTTCGCGCTCGTCGAGCCAGCCGGCCGCCTGCTGGGCGGCGTCGGCGGCCCGGCGGACCGCCTGGGCGGCCATTCCGGAGTCCTCGCTCCGCTCCGCCATCGAGCTGAGTTCGCGCCCGATGCCGCGCAGCCCGTCGGCGGCCCGGTGCTGCTGCGCCCGGGCCTGGTCGCGCAACTGCGTGCCGGCCTCACCGGTCAGGTGGCGCGCCTGCCGCCCGGCCTCCGACGCCACGTGTCCGCCCTGTTCCGCAGCGGCGTGCGCGACGTGTCCGCCCTTCTCGGCGGCGGTGTGCGCAGCGTGTGCGCCCTTCTCGGCGGCGGTGTGCGCGAGGTGTCCGCCGGTCTGGGCCGCCTGGTGCCCGACCCGGGACGCCTCCTGCCGGGTCTGCTGTGCGGTGCCGGTCGCACCGTCCGGTGGCCGGCTCGGGTTGATCTGCGTCATCGCCCGCTCCCTCCGTCGGCCCCGGGCCGCAGGTCACACGGCCCGGAACGTGAACCGGCCGCGAGATGCGGCCCGGAACGACACCCGCGTACCCGCGCGGATCGCCGACATTCCGTACCGGCGGCGGGGGTAGGAGCTGCGGGCCGCCTGGGCGTGCCGGCACGCGGACGGCACCGGACCGGTCGGTCGGAACGGGGTCGGCGGGGCCGGGACCGGTCGGGGAGTACGACAGCGGTCAGCGGCGGCGGTTGCGGGCCCGGGAGGACCTGAGCCGGCGCAGCCGCCCGACCAGCACCGGCTCGGCGGCGAGGGCGGCCGGGTTGTCGAGCAGCCCGTTCAGCAACTGGTAGTAGCGGGTGGCCGAGAGGCCGAAGGTGTCCCGGATGGCCTGTTCCTTGGCGCCGGCGTGCCGCCACCACTGCTGTTCGAAGGCGAGGATGCCGCGCTCACGCTCGGTGAGGCCACTCTCGGGCCGGGCGTCCGCCGGGGCGTCGGCGTCGGTGCCGGCCACGCTCGGCGGGGCGCCGGCCTCGCTGGGCGCCGCCACGGCGGCGTCCGGCTCCGGCGCCGAGCGGGGCTGCGGGACCGTCGGCGTCCCGGCGCCCGGACCGGTACGCGGCTGGGGAACGACGCTGCCGGTGTCCCGCGCCTCCCCGGTGGGGTTCGCCCCGACGGTCGCGCCGGCTTCGCCGGGCCGGCCCGGCGCGGGCGGCTCGGTGGCGGCCGGGGCGGCGTCGGCGGGCTGCATGGCGCTCCTCGTGGGGCTGGCGGGCGGCACACCACGACGCCGACCGGTGGGGGGACCCCAGCCTAACCAGGGCAGACCCGGTTCGCATCGGACGACGGTGCCGGAACGTGACCGCTCCGGTTCACGTCGTGTCCGGCCCTCGAACCCCACCGCGCTCCGCCCTGATTGCGCCGGTTCGTCATCCCCGGGCCAGGCTTGGGCGGTGCGACCGGGGCCGGGGAGAGCCGCCGGTCGCACCGCCGGCGGTCAGGAGATGTCCCGCCGGCGCATCGCCCAGAGGGCCGCGCCCAGGATCACCACGAATCCGACCGCCATCATCACCGAGGACTGCTGCCAGGTGATGTCCAGCGTGTCCGGTTTGCACTCGCCGAAGTAGGTGGCCTGGCAGGTGTTCCAGTCCTCCAGGGTCACCTTCTTCTGCATCCACGCCAGGGCGTAGGTCGGCAGCAGCCAGGCCTCGGCGAAGCGCACGCCGGCCATCGCCAGCAGGATGCCGAGGCCGAACTGGCCGACGACCATCAGGGCGATCACCCCGCCCAGGGCCATCGCGGTGTGCCGCCCCAGCGAGGCGAGCGCGAAGCCGATGGTCGCGGTGACCAGTGCGAGCACCAGCCCGCGCAGCCCGGTCAGGGCGAAGGACTGCCAGGCCCCGGAGGTCATCTTCGCCGTGCTGCCACGGAACGTGGCGACCAGCCAGAAGCTGCCGAACCAGAGCGCCGTGGTGGGCACCGCCAGGGCGACCAGCCCGGTGAGCAGCGCCGCCAGCTTCGTCAGCAGTACGGTCAGCCGCTTCGGCCGCCACAGCAGCAGGTTCATCATGCCGCCGGTGTTCCACTCCGCCCCGACGAACGAGGCCCCCACGACGAACCCGACCAGCGCCAGGATCGCCGCGAGCGGCAGCAGCGTGTCGCCGAAGTTCTCCCGGAAGTCGAACGTGGAGGGCAGGAACCAGCCCGCCTGGATCGCGTCCCGGGGCGGGGGCTGGATCATCGCGCAGTCGTCGGGGAACTCCCCGGACTGGGCCGTGCCGGCCGCCTTCGCCTTCTCGCACTCCGCGCGGTACTGCGTGTTGTGGCGGACGTCCTGCTGCCACTGCTGCTCGGCGGCGCGCTCGGCCTTCGCCAGCGCGTTGGCGTCGATCTTCTCGTTGGTGAAGAAGACGCCGACCACCACGGCCGCGAGCACCAGCAGGCCCAGCAGGCCCATCCAGCGGGTGAAGCGCCGCTTGGCGAGCCGGCGCAGCTCCGTACGGTAGAGGCTCACGCGCCCCACCCTCCCCCGGTGGGACCGGGCTGCCCGGCGCCACCGACCTTCGTGGACTGGTCGACCTGCCGGTGCTGGCCGGGTACCGGCGCGGTGGCGGTCAGTTCGAGGAAGACGCTCTCCAGGTCGACGGCGACCGGGGCGAGCTCGCTGACGTAGAGACCCTGCTCGGCGAGGAGCCGGGTCACCGTGGCCGGCTTGTCGACCCCGGCGAGCATCAGGTGGTCGGCCTGGCCCGCCACCCGGATTCCGGCCCGGGTCAGCGCGTCGGCGGCGACCGGCAGGTCGGTGACCGCCTCCAGCCGCACCCGGACCGCGCCCGAGGAGTGCTGGGCGAGCACCTGCTCGACCGGGCCGAAGGCCACCCGCCGGCCCAGCGAGATGATGGTGACCGAGTCGCAGATCAGTTGGATCTCGCCGAGGATGTGGCTGGAGAGCACCACTGTCATCCCCGACTCGGCGAGGTTGCGCGTCAGGGTGCGCATCTCCCGGATGCCGCCCGGGTCGAGGCCGTTGGCCGGCTCGTCGAGGATCAGCAGCTTCGGGTTCTTCAGCAGGGCCGAGGCGACGGCGAGCCGCTGCTTCATGCCCAGCGAGTAGGTCTTGACCCGCTCGCCGGCGCGGTCGCGCAGCCCGACCAGCTCCAGCACCTCGTCGACCCGGTGCTGCGGCACGTCGCCCGCGCCGGCGAGCAGGGACAGGGTGTCCCGCGCGGTGAAGTGCGGAAAGAACTGCGGGCTCTCCACGATCGCGCCGACCTGACCGGCGACGGCGGGCAGCGCCGCCGGCACCTCGTGGCCGAGGATCGTCATCCGGCCGCCGTTGGGCCGGATCAGGCCGAGCAGCGTACGCAGCGTGGTGGTCTTGCCCGACCCGTTGGGGCCGAGGAAGCCGTGCACCTGCCCCTGTTCGACCCGCATGTCGAAACCGTCGAGCGCGTTGCGGGTGCCGCGCCGACGGCTCTTGTACGTCTTGCGGAGACCTTCGATCTCCAGGACAGCTGGCAAGCTGCACCTCCCCCGATGGGTGTATGACACGCGACACCATACGCGGTATGCAGATCCCCGCAATACCCGGTATGCATGCGACGCGCCGAACGCGTGAAAGGAAGGGGCGCTTCCTGTGCACCAGACGTCAGGAAGGTGCCCTTCCTTTCAACGTCAGGCGCAGATGACCGTGACGCCGGCGGCGCGGAACGCCTCCACCACCTCGGGGTTGGCTCCGGAGTCGGTGACCAGCGTCTCCACCCGGTCCACCGGGCAGATCCGGGCGAAGGCGTGACCGCCCAACTTGGACGAGTCGGCGATGATGACGACCCGCTTGGCCCGGGCCACCATCAGGTTGTTCATCGCCGCCTCGCCCTCGTGGTGGGCGGCGGCGCCGAGCTGCGGGTCGATCGCGTCCACGCCGAGCAGGGCGACGTCGAGGGTGACCTCGCGCAGCAGCGCCCCGCCCAGCGGGCCGACCAGCTCGAACGACTTCGGGCGGACCACGCCGCCGGCCACCACGACCTTCATCCGGGAGCGGACCAGCAGCTCGTTGGCGATGTTCAGCGCGTTGGTGACCACGGTGAGCTGGGCGCCCTCGGCGCTGGTGTTCAGGTCGGGCCGGACGGCGAGGGCCCGGGCCACCTCCGTGCTGGTCGTGCCGCCGTTGAGGCCCACCACGGTGCCCGGCGAGACGAGCGCCGCGGCGGCGGCGCCGATCCGCTGCTTCTCCGCCGAGTGCTTGGCCGTCTTGTAGCGCAGCGGCAGGTCGTACGAGACGCCGTTGGCGACCGCGCCACCCCGGGTCCGGGTGATCATCTGCTGCTGGGCGAGCTGGTCGAAGTCGCGCCGGATGGTGGCCTGGGAGACGTCCAGCCGCTCGGCCGCCTCCTCGACGCTGACGCGGCCGTTGTCGGTCAGCATCTCGAGCAGGGCGTTCCATCTGGCGTACCGGTCCACCCGGGCCCTCCAGTTACTGCGCGGTCGGTGATTGATTGCGTGCACAGTAGTGCGCGAAACTACGAGGGCGCAAAACCCTGTCTTGCGCGATGCCGGGGCTGGTTGCCACAGCCAGCCGCTTTCGCGCAGAATAACGCGCGAAAGGCGGCTCTAACGAGCCGTATTGCGCACCGCTCCCCTGCGTAGGAGTTCTCATGTCGTACGTCGACGCCGAGATCGCGAGCCAGCCCGACTGCTGGCGGGAGGCGGCGCGACTCGCCGCCACCGCGACGGACCACCTCCCCCGCCCCGGGGAGCGGGTCGCCGTCGTGGGCTGCGGCACGTCGTGGTTCATGGCGATGGCGTACGCGGCCCGCCGCGAGCACCTCGGCCAGGGCGAGACCGACGCCTTCCAGGCCTCCGAGTTCCCCGCCGGCCGGCGCTACGACCGGCTCGTCGCGATCACCCGCTCCGGCACCACCACCGAGGTCACCGAGCTGATCGCCGCCCTGCGCGGGCGGGTGCCGAGCACCGTCCTGGTCGGCGACCCCGACTCCCCCGCCGTCGCGCTGGCCTACGCGGCGGTGACCATGCCCTTCGCCGACGAGCGCTCGGTGGTGCAGACCCGCTTCGCGACCACCGCCCTGGCCCTGCTCCGCGCCCACCTCGGCGACAACATCGACGCGCTCGCCGCCGACGCGGAGGTGGCCGTACGCGCCCCGCTGCCGATCGACCCGACCCGCATCGAGCAGGCCACCTTCCTCGGCCGGGGCTGGACGGTCGGGCTCGCCCAGGAGGCCGCGCTGAAGTGCCGCGAGGCGGCCACCTTCTGGGCCGAGGCGTACCCGGCGATGGACTACCGGCACGGGCCGATCTCGATCGCCGCACCGGGCCGGCTGGTCTGGGCGTTCGGCGAACTGCCCGACGGGCTGCCGGAGGACGTGGCGGCGACCGGAGCGGCGTTCGTGCACAGCCGCACCCACGGCTGCCGCACGGTGCTGGGCAGTTGGGCCGCCGGCCGTACGCCCGTCGACCCGATGGCCGACCTGATCCTGGCGCAGCGCTTCGCCGTCGCGCTCGCCACCAGCCGGGGCCTCGACCCGGACGCGCCCCGCCACCTGACCCGTTCCGTGGTCCTCGCGTGAGGCCAGCCGACGTCGTCGTCGCGCTGGACGTCGGCGGCACCGGGATGAAGTGCGCCCTGGTCCGGGCCGACGGTGCCGTGCTGCACACCGAGCGGCACCCCACCGACGCGGAGCGCGGCCCGGACGCCGTCGTCGACACGGTCCTGGGGATCGCCGAGGGGCTGGCCGGCAAGGCCCGCGCCGACGGGCTCGACCCGGTCGCGATCGGCATCGCCGTACCCGGGGTGATCGACGAGGCGCGCGGAGTCGCCGTCTGGTCGGCGAACGTCGGCTTCCGGGACGTACCGCTGCGGGACCTGGCGCAGGCACGGCTCGGACTGCCGACGGCGGTCGGCCACGACGTGCGCGCCGGCGGCCTGGCCGAGGCCCGGCTCGGCGCGGGCAGCGACGCCGCGCACGTCCTCTTCGTCGCGATCGGCACCGGGATCGCCGCCGCGCACCTGGTCGGTGGCAGGGCAGCCACCGGCGCGCACGGCGCCGCCGGCGAGATCGGCCACATTCTGGTACGCCCCGGCGGGCCGCGCTGCGGCTGCGGCCGTCCCGGGTGCCTGGAGGCGGTCTCCTCCGCCTCCGCGATCGGCCGGCTCTACTCGGCGCGGGCCGGCGTCCCGGCGACGGCCGCCGAGGTGGCCGACCGGGCGGCGGCCGGCGAGCCGCTGGCGGCGGACGTCTGGCGGGAGGCCGTGGAGGCGCTCGCCGACGGCCTCGCCACCGGCCAGGCCCTCTTCGACGTGGAGACCGTCGTGATCGGCGGCGGGCTGGCGCGGGCCGGCGCGCTGCTGTTCGACCCGCTGCGGGCCGCGCTGCACGAGCGGATGACGTTCCACCGGGAGCCGCGCCTGGTCGCGGCGGCCCTCGGCGACGAGGCCGGCTGCCTCGGCGCCGCCCTGCTCGCCCTCGACAGTCTGGAGAAGTGATGGCTCTTCGGGTGAACGGCAAGGTGGTGACCCCGACCGGCGTGATCCGGCAGGGCTGCGTGGAGGTCGACGAGGGTCGGATCCGGGCGGTGGCCGAGTACCCGTCGGTCCGCGACGGGCACTGGATCGTGCCGGGCTTCGTCGACATGCACACGCACGGCGGCGGCGGGCACACCTTCACCACGGGCGACGCCGAGCAGGCCCGGCAGGCCGCCGACTTCCACCTGCGGCACGGCACCACCACCCTGCTGGCCAGCCTCGTCAGCTCGCCCTTCGTGCTCATGCGCTCGGCCACCGAGGCGTTCGCCCCGCTGGTCGCCGAGGGGGTGCTGGCCGGGATCCACTTCGAGGGCCCGTACCTCTCCTCGGCCCGCTGCGGCGCGCAGAACCCCGAGTACCTGCGCGACCCGTCCACCGACGAGCTGGCCGAGCTGATCGAGCTGGGCGGCGGGGCGGTCCGGATGGTCACCCTCGCCCCCGAGCGGGACGGCGCGCTGGAGGCGATCAAGCTGCTCACCGCGCACCGGGTGGTCGCCGCGGTCGGCCACACCGACGCCACGTACGACGAGACCCGCGCCGCCGTCGCGGCGGGCGCGAGCGTCGGCACCCACCTGTTCAACGGGATGCGGCCGGTGCACCACCGCGAGCCCGGCCCGGTGGTGGCCCTGCTGGACGCCCCGAACGTGGTCTGCGAGCTGGTCGCCGACGGCGTGCACCTGCACGACGGGATGCTGGCCTTCGCCACCTCGACGGCGGGCCCCGAGCGGTCCGCCCTGATCACCGACGCGATGGCCGCCGCCGGCATGGCCGACGGCGAGTACGACCTGGGCGGCCAGACGGTCACGGTGGCGGACGGCGTGGCCCGGTTGGCCCGCGACGGCGCGATCGCGGGCAGCACCCTGACCATGGACGCCGCGCTGCGGCACGCGGTGGGCGCCGGGATCCCGATCGCGGACGCCGTACGGATGGCGGCCACCACGCCGGCCCGTGCCATCGGCCTCGGCGACCAGCTGGGCGCGCTCCAGGTCGGACTCCGGGCCGACCTGGTGGTGCTCGACGACGACCTCAACGTGGTCCGGGTGATGCGCGGCGGCTCCTGGCTGGAGTGACGCAGCGAGGCGACAGCCCACCCGGGCGGAGGGGCTCACGTCCGCGCTGTCGAGCTGAATCGTCTACGACATCATGCAGGGCGCACAGGCCGAATCGTCTACGACATCAGCTCGACAGCGGTCGCGGAGAGAGTCCGTCGGAAGGACCATCACCGCCCGTCACCACGTCGCCGAGCACCGCCTGCTCGTCGGGGCGGTGCACCAGCACGTCGGAGAGGAACGACTGCACGGCCGGGGCCATCCCGACATCCCGGCCGGCCCGCTCGGAGAGCAGCCACTTGTGCTCGATGATCTGGGCGAAGAGCTCCTGCGGCTCCAGCTTGCGGCGCAGGTGCGCGGGCACGGCCCGGACCACCGGCTCGAAGACCTCGGTCAGCCAGCGGTGCGCGGCCTGCTGCTCGTCCATCAGGTAGCTCTCCGCCCGGTAGGCGTCCAGGTCGTTGAGCAGCCGGCGGGCCTGGTTCTCCTCGGCGTCGAGGCCGGTCAGGCGGAGCAGCCGCCGGGTGTGGTAGCCGGCGTCGACCACCTTCGGCCGGACCAGGTAGCGCCCGTTGTCGATCGTGGACATGGCCACCTCGGCGACGTCGAAGCCCAGCTCGTTGAGGCGGCGGATCCGCCCCTCGATGTCGTGCCGGGCCTCCCGCTCGACCTGCTGCTCGTAGGTGATCTCGTGCCACAGCCGCTCGTAGCGCTGCACGACCTCCTCGCAGACCACCTCCGGGTCGATCGACTCGTGCAGCAGCCCGGCGGCCTGGAGGTCGAGCGCCTCGCCGAAGATGTTGACGCGGGCGATCTCCAGGTCCTCGCCGCGCTGGCCGTTGGAGAGGGAGTGGTGCAGGGCGCCGGTCTCGGCGTCCACCAGGTAGGCGGCGAAGGCTCCGGCATCCCGCCGGAAGAGGGTGTTCGACAGCGAGCAGTCGCCCCAGAAGAAGCCGGTCAGGTGCATCCGGACGATCAGGGCGGCCAGCGCGTCGAGCAGCCGGCCCATCGTCTCCGGGCGCAGGGTGTGCGAGAAGAGCGCCCGGTAGGGCAGCGAGAACTGCAGGTGCCGGGTGATCAGCACCGACTCGAGGGGTTCCCCGTCGTCGGTCTGCCGGTCGGCGACGATCGCCACCGCCTCGACCGACGGGAAGTCGATCCGCTCCAGGGCGCGGAGCAGGTCGTACTCCCGCTCGGCGATCCGCTCGCGGGTCTCCTTGAACGCGTAGACGTACTCACCCAGCCGGACGAAGCGGACGATGTGCCGGGAGATGCCCTGCGGCAGCGCCACCAGGTGTTGCGCAGGCCACTCCTCCAGCGGGGTCGACCAAGGTAGGTCGAGCAACGCCGGGTCCACGAGGGCCGAGGTGATCCGCACGGGGACAAGTCTGACGGGTACCCCCCGCCGAGCGCCTCCCTTCGTGGCTCGGCACACAGGCGGCCCCGGCCCGTCCCCATCCGGCGCCGACCGGGGCCGGTAGCGTGGTCGGGGTGCGGGAGACCACGACGGTACGGGCAAAGGTGCAGCTCCGGCCGGTCCGGCCGGCCGGCTGGTGGTTCGACGCGCTGCTGCTGACCGCCCTCGTCGGGTTGACCGTGGCCCTCGCCGGTGAGCGGCTCTTCGGGATCGACCGCGCGATCGCCGACTGGTCGCAGGCGCACCGGCCGACGGCCGCGCACTGGACGGCGGTGGTGCTCAACTACCTGGGCCAGGGCACCCCGTTGACGTTGATCGCCCTGGGGCTCGGGGTGCTGCTCGCGGTGCGGCTGAGGTCGGTCCGCCCGGTGCTGCCGCCGGTGCTCGCCTTCGCCCTCAGCTACCTGACCATCGGCCCGCTCAAGGTGTGGACCGCCCGGCCCGCGCCCAGCGCGAGCGTCAAGAAACCCTTCCTCCCCGCCGAGCAGACCCTCCCGCTGTTCCAGGACGAGCTGCCGCTGAAGTTCGCCCAGTCCTACCCCTCCGGCCACGTGGCGAACGCGATCCTCTGGTACGGCGTCATCGCGCTGCTGCTCGCCCCGCTGCTGCGCACGTACGGCCGGACCGTGCCGCCCCGGCTGGTCACCGTGGTCCGGGTCGTGCCGCCGGTGGTGGTGCTCTGCACCACCACCTACCTCGGCTGGCACTGGCTGACCGACTCGGTCGCCGGGCTGCTGCTGGGGCTTCTCCTCGACCGGCTGGTGCACCGGGTGCCGTGGGACGACCTGCCGCTGCCGGGAGCGCTGCGGGACTGGAACCGTCCGTTCATCTCCGCCCCCTAGGGTCCCGCCGTGGATCGACTGGCACGCCGGCTGGGCGTACGGGATGCGGTGGTCATCGGCCTGGGGTCGATGCTCGGCGCGGGCGTCTTCGTGGTCTTCGCGCCCGCCGCGGCGGCGGCCGGCGGGGCCGGTCTGCTGGCCGCGCTGGTGCTGGCCGGCTTCATCGCCTTCTGCAACGCGACCAGCTCGGCCCGGCTCGCGGCCCGCTACCCCGAGTCCGGCGGCACCTACGTGTACGGGCGGGAGCGGCTCGGCCCGTTCGCCGGGTTCCTGGCCGGCTGGGGCTTCGTGGCCGGCAAGACGGCGAGCTGCGCGGCGATGGCGTTGACCATCGGGGCGTACCTCTGGCCGGGGCAGGCCCGGCTCGTCGCCGTCGGCGCGGTGGCGGCGGTGACCGCCGTGAACCTGCGCGGCATCGGCAGGACCGCGACCGCGACGAAGGTCCTGGTGGGCGTGGTGCTGGCGGTGCTGGCCCTGGTCGCGGTGGCCGGCGCGGCCGGCGGCGACGTCTCGCTCGACCGGCTCGGCGACCTCGGCGGCGGGCGGGGCGTGCTCACTGCCGCCGGGCTGCTCTTCTTCGCCTTCGCCGGATACGCGCGGATCGCCACCCTCGGCGAGGAGGTACGCGACCCGGCGCGGACCATCCCCCGGGCGGTCCCGCTGGCCCTCGGCGTGGTGCTGGCGGTCTACCTGGTGCTCGCCGTGGTCACGGTCGGCGTGCTCGGGGCCGACCGGCTGGCCGGTTCCGCCGCGCCCCTGGCCGACGTGGTGACGGCCGCCGGGCTGCCCGGCCTGGCGTGGCTGGTGCGGGCCGGGGCGACGGTGGCGGTGACCGGGGTGCTGCTCTCCCTGCTCGCCGGGGTGGGGCGCACCGCGTTGGCGATGGCCCGCCGCCGCGACCTGCCGGGGGCGCTCGCCGCCGTCCACCCGGTGCACCGGGTGCCGCACCGGGCGGAGCTGGCCGTGGCCGCCGTGGTGGTGGCGATCGTGCTGCTGGGCGACGTACGCGGCGCGATCGGCTTCTCCAGCTGCACCGTGCTGGTCTACTACGCGATCACCAACGCCGCCGCGCTGACGCTGGGCCGGGACCCGGGCCGGCGGCTGCCGGTGCGGGCGCTGGCCGTGCTGGGGCTGGCCGGCTGCCTGCTGCTCGCGGTCAACCTGCCGCCGGCCAGCGTGCTCGCCGGCGTCGCCGTGCTCGCCGTCGGCGCCCTCTGGTACGCCCTGCGCCCGCGCCGGGCCTGACGCCGCTCCCGGGACGCGCAGCACGGCGGACCGGGCGCCGTCACTCCTCCGGCTGGCGGGGCGCGGGCGTGACCGGGTCCTCCGGCGGGGGCGCGGCCTCGCGGAGCAGGGCGTTCAGGCCGGCCCGGCGGGCCACCACCGTCAGCCGGTCGCCCGCGACGATCACCAGCCGGGCATCGGGCGCCCAGTCGAGGCGCTGGCCGGCCCGGGCGTGCGCCAGCAGGCGTACGCTCTCGGCCCGCCCGACGGCGGCGAGCGGCCTGCCGTCCAGCGACGACCCGGCGGCGACGGAGACCTCGGTGACCAGCAGCGCGTGCCGGCCGACCGGGATGGTGGCGATCACGGCGCGGTCCAGCAGCGCGGCGGAGAACGAGAACGCGGCGAGGTACGACACGCTGCGCGAGACGCCGATGCCGAACGCCTGCTGGATACGTTCGGCGAAGTGGCCGTCGAAGAGGCGCAGCACCACCTGGAGTTCCGGGTTGACGGCCCGGCCGATGAGCGCCGCCTGGAGGTTGGTCTCGTCGTCGGTGGAGACCACCACCAGTGCCTGGCAGCCGCCCACGGAGGCCGACTGGAGGGTCTCCTCCAGCGCGGCGTCGCCCACGATCAGCGGCACGCCGAGCCGCCGGGCCAGCGCGCCACCGCGCGGCTCGGGCACCTTGTCGATCGCCACCACCTCGACGCCGAAGTCGCAGAGCTGGGCCATCACCCGGGTGCCGACGTTGCCCAGCCCGACCACCACCACGTGCCCGGAGCGCTCGGGCTGGATGCGGCCGGAGTGCAGAGCCAGCCGGGCGTTGACGATGCCGTCCACCACCACGGCGGTGATCAGCGGGATCAGCGCCAGCCCGGCCAGGTTGAGCACCACCTGCATGACCTGCTCGGCGGCCGACTTGTCGGGGTTCGGATCCTGCCCGGTCAGGGTGGTCACCAGCGTCAGGTAGAGCGAGTCGGCCCAGTCCTCGTGCGCGGCGTAGCCGTTGAGCGAGCCGAGCACCCCGATCACCGCCAGCAGCACGATCACCGCGACGCCGATCTTGCGGGTGGCGAAGCTGCGCACCGCGCGCAGCAGCACCGTCAGGGGGCGGCGGCGCCGGCGGGCCCGCACCAGCCGGCGGGCGGCCAGTTCCGTCCCCGGCGGCGTCCCGGTCGCCTCGGCGATCACCAGGTCGGCCGCGCGTTCGTCGGCGGGCAGCAGCCGGACCTGCTGCGGGTCGCGGGTGTCGGCGACCCCGCAGACCACGTCGGGCGGACGTACGTCCTCGCGGCGGGCCACGTAGAGGGTGCGCCCGCCGTGCCGGAAGTGGGTGGGGGCGACCTCGCCCAACGCGGCGGCCACGAAGGCGGGGGCGGCCATGGAGGCGTCGGAGAGCACGGCCGAGTCGGGGAAGATCTGCCGCACCCCGTTGGCGAGGCCGGTGTTGAACATCCGCACCACCAGCCGCAGCCGGGGCTCGACCTCCTGCGCGCAGAGCGCGGCGTGCATGTTGCCGACGTCGTCCTGGTGCAGCAGGGCCAGCCCGTCGGCGCCGGCCAGCCCGGCCCGACGGAAGGTCACCTCGTCCAGCCGGTCGGCGCGGACGACCTCGACGCCCTGGAGGTCCCGCCCGTCGGGCTCGTCCGAGCGCGGTCGTTCGGGCACGACCAGGGTGATCCGGACGCGGCCGGCCTGGAGCTCGGTGGCGAGCAGCGCCCGCACCACCCAGTAGGCGAGGGCGTCGCGACCACAGATCACGTAGTGCGCCCGCGCGTCCCCGTTGACCCGGAGCCGCCGGCCGGCACGCCGCGCACGATCCAGCAGGGGCTCCGCCATGTGCCGCATCGTAGTCAGCCGGTCGCGCCGGACGCAGCCCCGTGATCATGAACGCTGGTCGCGCCGGCATGTCCCTCCCGGCGACGGGTAGAGCACCGGCATGCAGACGTTCCTGCCGTACCCGGACTTCCTGGCCAGCGCCCGGACGCTGGACCAGAAGCGGCTGGGCAAGCAGCGGGTGGAGACCATCCAGGTGCTGCGCGGGCTGACCTGGCCCACGTACGGCTGGCGCAACCACCCGGCGGTGAAGATGTGGGCCGGGTACGAGGAGGCCCTCACCCGGTACGGGTTGGACGTCTGCGCGGTCTGGTGCGAGCCCGGCCGGGCCGACACGTGCGCGACCACGATGACCGCCGACCTCGCCGCCGCCTGCGGCCTGACCCGGGTCCGCACCCAGGTCGAGCTGGCCGAGGCCGGGGAGTTGCCGCCCTGGCTGGGCCGCGACGACCTGCACCTGAGCCACCGCTCGTCGCTGCTGCGTAAGGACCCCGGCCACTACGGGCCGCTCTTCGGCGACGACGTCCCGCCCGACCTGGAGTACGTCTGGCCCGCCTCCGACCGGGAACGGCGCTGCCTCCCGCCGCCGGAGTGATGGCGGGGCACGTCAGGCGCTTCCCGCGGGAAAGGGTTCCCGCGATGGCTGAGCGGGCAGACTGGAGACCCACCCGGCGGGAAGGTGCACATGGCGCTGTCGAAAGTGGTCGGTCGACTCATCGGCGTACGCGAGCACGAGGTGGACCCGGGCGGTGGTGGCGCCCCCCGCGTGCCGGGCCGGGTCGAGGCGGTGGTGGTCGGCGGCGGGATCGCCGGCATGTCGGCGGCGGTGGTGCTGGCCGAGCGCGGGGTGGCGGTGACGGTGCTGGAGGCCGCACCGACGCTCGGCGGCCGGCTCGGGGCCTGGCCGGAGACGCTCGCCGACGGCAGCCGGCAGATGAACGAGCACGGCTTCCACGCGTTCTTCCGGCAGTACTACAACTGGCGCTCCATCCTGCGCCGCGCGGACCCGGGGCTGGGCTTTCTCAAGCCGGTCCCGGGCTACCCGATCCTGAGCGAGCAGTGGCCCACCGAGGAGTTCGGCAGGCTGCCGCCCGCGCCGCCGATGAACCTGCTGGCGCTGCTGCTACGCAGCCCCAGCCTGCGCCTGCGCGACCTGCGGGGCATGGACCGGGACGCCGCGCTGCCGCTGCTCACCTACGACCCGGGGCGCACCTACGCCGAGTTCGACGACACGACCGCCGACGCGCTGCTCGCCTCGCTGCGGCTGCCCGACCGGGCCCGCGCGATGCTCTTCGAGGTCTTCTCCCACTCGTTCTTCAACCACGAGGCGGAGATGTCGGCGGCGGAGATGATCGCCCAGTTCCACTTCTACCTGCTCGGTAACCCGGAGGGGCTGGCCTTCGACTGCCCCGACGAGGACTACGCGACGGCGATCTGGGAGCCGCTGGCACGGCACGTGGAGAAGCACGGCGGCCGGGTGCTGACGGGCGCCGCCGCCACCGCCGTGACCCGCGACGGCGGGGGCTGGCGGGTGGCGACCGCCGACGGCACGTCGTACCCGGCCGGGCACGTGGTGCTCGCCGTCGACCCGCCCGCCCTGGCCGCGCTGGTCGCCGCCTCGCCCGGCCTGGCGGACCACGCGCCCCGGCTGGCGGCGCGGATGCCCGCGTTCGGCCGGCCCGGCCCGCCGTACGCGGTGGCGCGCTTCTGGTGCGACGGGGACGTCGCCGCAGACCGGGCGGTGTTCAGCGGGGTGTCCCGGCAGCCCACCCTGGACTCGGTGACCCTCTACCACCGGCTGGAGCACGAGTCCCGCCGCTGGGCCGAGCGCACCGGCGGCTCGGTGGTGGAGCTGCACGCGTACGCCTGCGACGCGGGCGTGCCCGCCGAGGAGCTGGCCGAACGGATGCGGGTCGAGCTGACCGCGCTCTGGCCGGAGGCGGCCCGGCTGCGGGTCCGCGAGCTGCGCGCCCGGGTGGAGGCGCAGGCGCCGGCGTTCACGCCCGGCAGCCACGCCTGGCGGCCGGGGGTACGCACCGACGCCGACGGGCTCTACCTGGCCGGCGACGGCATCCGCACCGATTTCCCCAGTGCCCTGATGGAGCGGTCGGCGGCGACCGGGATCATCGCGGCCAACCATGTCCTGCGGGCCGAGGGCGGCGCGGCGGAACGGGTCTGCTCGATCCGGCCCCGAGGCCTGCTCGCCGGACGGGGCTGACCGGCCCGGGGTCTGCGCGCCGGGCGGGCTGACCGGTCCGAGGTCTGCGCGCCGGGCGGGCTGACCGGTCCGAGGTCTGCGCGCCGGGCGGGCTGACCGGCCCGGGGCCTGCCCGCCCAGCGACGAGGAGCAAACCGGGCAAATCGGCCGTTCGGTTCACTTAGGCTGATCGTCTGGGGTGAGCCGGGAGGTCGGATTGTCGCCGCGCACGGACGACGGCCCGCTCGTCGCCGACGTGCCGCGGGACGACGCGTACCCGCTGATTCGCGACGAGCGGGCCTGCGTCGTGACCGCCCTGCGGCTCGGCTGGTGGATGGCGGACGCCTACCACCACGCGCGGACCGCCGAGCTGCGCGACCCCGGAGCCGACCGGCCGGCGGGCGCACCGGCGAAGCTCTCCAACCTGACCGAGATGTCGGGGCGGCGGCGCATGCAGATGTACCTGGACGGCGTGGAGGTCGCCCTCACCCAGATCGCCGAGCTGACCCGGCGCGTCGGCCCCGTGCCCGCCACCGCCGACGCGCGGGGCCGGGTGGCCGACGGGTCCGCCGACGCCCTGCTGCTCGCCCTCGACGACCTGAACGTGGAACTGCTGCGCTGGACGATGTCCACCAACCAGCGGGTGGGGCTGGCGTACCGGCTGGGACGCTCGCTGGCCGACACCGTCCGGTACGGCGACGCCGTGCGGAACGGCGACGCCGGGCAGGTGGCCCAGCGCTTCGGCGGGCGGCAGTTCGAGATCGGCCGTTGGCTGGGCGAGCTGGCCAGCGTGCTGCCCCCGTACTCGGCCGCGGTGGTCCGCCACTCGCTGTCGGCGTGGGCGTCGGCGGTCACCAGGGCGGGCGTGGGCGACCCGACCGAGGCGGGGCTGCCCGAGCTGGCCCGCGAGCTGCGCAACCAGGGCGAGCTGTGGCAGGGCGTGCTCACCGGCGGGCTGCACCCGAGGGACCTGCTGGACGAGGAGGACTACGCCATCGTCGCCCGGAACCTGATCGTGCGGGACCGGAGGCTGGTGGTGCAGGCCGTCCGGGGGATCTTCTGGCCGGTGCTCGTACCGCTGCTCGCCGTGCTGTTCGCCGTGGTGGGGGTGAGCGCGCTGGCCGCCGCCGGTCCGCCGGTGACCCGGGCGGCCGTGGCCCTGCTCGGGCTGGGCGCCGGGCTGGCCGCGATCTGGCGCACCGTCTCGGGGCCGGCGCTCGCGGTCGCCGGGGAGGTCAACCGGCCGCTGCTGGAGAGCGAGCTGACGGCGCGGATGGCCGTACGCATCGACCGGCCGCTGGCCGCCGCGCGGGCCGCCGGCCGGGCCCGCCGGCAGCGTCGCCCCGACGAGCCGGGGCCTCGATCGAAATCCGTTGCCCCTCTGTCCCCCGCGGACCTACCGTGATCGCGCAAGGTCAACCACCGCCGCGGGAGCTGGTCATGTCGATGTCGCACGTCACCGGTGTGCCGTCGTGCCTGCCCACGCGTCCGGCATCGCCGGCCGGCGGCGGTCGTCACCGTGCCGAAGACCCCGGGGGCGGCCGGCCCGACTGACGCGTGCCCGCACGACGTCGAGCCGCCCGTCCGTAACCCGGACCGGGCGGCTCTTTCGCGCTCCGGCCCGTCCAGATCGTCACCGCCACGAAGGGAGACACCGGTGGACGCCGTCCTCGTCGTCAACGCCGACCTCGGCCCGCTGCACCGGGTCACCGTCCAGCACGCGATCCGGATGCTCTGCCGGCGGGTCGCCGAGATCCACGAGGCCGAGCCGGACCGGGTCATCGGGGTGTTCCCGATGCCCCGGGTGGTGCGCCTGGTCCGCTACGTGGTGACCCGGTGGCGGTTCAGCGCCGGCCCGGCCTGGTCCCGCGCCGGCGTGCTGCGCCGCGACGGGCGCTGCTGCGCGTACTGCGGGGGGCCGGCCGGCACCATCGACCACATCCTGCCCCGCTCGCGCGGCGGCCGGAACACCTGGCGGAACACGACGGCCGCCTGCTACGGCTGCAACCAGCACAAGGGCGACCGGACGCCGGCCGAGGCGGGCATGCCGCTGCGGCGTGAGCCGGCCGTGCCGAGCTGGGCGGCGCTGGCGGGGCGGTGACGGACCGGCCGGCGGGAACGGGGGGCCGCGTCGGGGGTACGCCCTCGGCGCGGCACCCGTCGGCCCCTCACCTCTCGGCACCTACCCGCCGGGTCCCTGCCTGCCGTGTCCCTACCGGGCGGCACCCGGCCTGGCGGTACGGGAGGTGGAGCGGTCAGGGCCGGGCGGGCGGGGCCCAGCCGAAACGGGCCGGGCGGCGCTCGTGGAAGGCGGCAACGCCCTCGCGGGCCTCGCCGCTGGCCCGGACCTGCCCGTGCCACCAGGCGATCCGGTCCTCGTCCGCCCGCCCGTCGACGATCTCCTTGGCGGCGGCGACGCTGAGCTGCGACCGGGCGACCACGGCGGCGGTGAGCTCGTCCACCCGGGCGGCGAGCCCGTCGCCCGGCAGCACCTCGTCGACCAGGCCCACCCGCAGCGCCCGCTCGGCGTCGATCAGCTCGGCGGTGAAGAGCAGGTGCTTGGCCGCGGCCGGGCCGACCAGCCGGGCCAACCGGCGGGTGGTCGGCGCCGGATAGACCAGGCCCAGCCGCGCCGGCGGCACGCCGAACCGCGCGTCGGTGGTGGCGACCCGCAGGTCGCAGGCGACGGCGAGCTGACAGCCGCCGCCCACGCACGCGCCCCGGACGGCGGCGACGGTGGGCTTGGCGAATGCGGCGAGCCGCTCCTCGGCGGCCACCGCGATGCTGGCGTCACCGGCGTCCAGCAGCTCGTCCAGGTCGCCCAGGTCCGCGCCGGCGCAGAAGGTGTCCCCCGCGCCGGTGAGTACCAGCGCCCGGACGGCCGGGTCGGCCTCCAGCCCGTCGAGCAGCTCCGGCAGCCGTCGCCACATGGCGGTGGTCATCGCGTTGCGCCGCGCCGGATTACGGATCACCACCGTCGCCACCGGCCCGGCCACCTCGACGAGGAGTTCCGCGTCCGCCACCGTCACCACCCCTTCGACGTCCCGCCCGGCCGCCGGGAGCGGCGACGCGTGCGGCGACCATAACGGCGCCGGCCCGACGACCACCCTGGCGGGGTGGTCGCCGGGCCGGCGACGGTACGGCTACGTCAGGAGACGTTGAGCGCGGTGTCGTCCACGACGAAGGACGTCTGGAGCGACACGTCCTCGGTGCCGGTGAACCTCAGGGTCACGGTCTGGCCCTTGTACGCGGCCAGCGAGAACGACTTCTGGCTGTAGCCCGCGGCCTTGTTCAGGTTCGAGTACGTGGCGAGGGTCGCCAGCACCGTCCCGGAGGAGTTGAGCACCTGCACCCGCAGCGTGTCGTACGCGGTGCTGCTGGTGGTCTCCGCCGAGTCGATGTGCAGCCAGAAGCTGAAGTTGTACGACGTGCACCCGGCCGGCAGGCTCACCGACTGGGAGAGCGTCTCGGTGCGGGTGGTCCCGTACCCGTTCATCCACGCGCTCCACGTGCCGGTGCGGGCCGGCTGCGCGGTGCCGTGCTGGCCGATCACGCCCGAGGACTGCGTCCAGGCGGTGACCCCGGACTCGAAGCCCGCGTTGGCGAGCTTCTGACCCGGGCTGGTGCAGCCGCCGCCGGTGCCGTTCACCGTCAGCGTGTAGGTGGCGCTGCGGGTGACCGAGCCGGCGCCGTTCACGGTGACCGTGTAGGTGCCGGGCGCCGTGGCGGCCGTGGTGGCGACGGTCAGGGTCGACGACCCGCCCGAGGTCACCGAGGCCGGGCTGAACGAGGCGGTCGCCCCGCTCGGCAGGCCGGAGGCCGACAGCGTCACGGTCTGCGCCGACCCGCTGGTGGTGGCCGTGGCCACGGTGGTGGAGACCGAGCTGCCCGGGTTCACCGCGCCGGAGGTCGGCGAGAGCGAGACCGAGAAGTCGTTGCCGGTCGAGCACGGCGCGTCGTTGCCGGCCACGTTCACCGCGGTCCAGGCCGCCTGGACGGTCTTGTACTCGGTGGAGCAGCTGCCGTACAGGTCGGTCGCGGCGCGCAGGCTGTACGCCCGGGCGGTGTTGGCCGGGTTGCTGGTGTTGACGTACGAGGTGTTGGAGGTGAAGTACGCGTCCAGCGCCCGCCACCAGATCTTCTCGGCCTTGGCGCGGCCGATGCCGGTCACCGCCGGGGCGGAGCCGCAAACCGGCGAGGTGCCGTACGAGGTGGCCCCGGTGCCCTCGGCGAGGTTGAAGAAGAAGTGGTTGGCGACACCGGACGAGTAGTGCACGTCCTTGCTCCTGGTCGAGGTGGACCAGCAGCTGTCGCTCGAACCGTCCAGGGACGGGTTATACATGTAGCGCAGCGGCGTACCGTTGCCGTTGATGTTGATCTTTTCACCGACCTGGTAGTCGCCCGGGTCGGCGGAGCTGTTGGCGTAGAACTCGACCATGTTGCCGAAGATGTCGCTGGTGGCCTCGTTGAGGCCGCCGGACTCGCCGGAGTAGGTCAGGCCGCCGGGGACGACGTTCTCGGTCACGCCGTGGCTCATCTCGTGGGCGGCCACGTCGATGGAGACGAGCGGCCGGGAGTTGCCGCTGCCGTCGCCGTAGGTCATCCGGGAGCCGTCCCAGAAGGCGTTGACGTAGTTGTTGCCGTAGTGCACCCGGCTCGGCACGCCCCGGCCGTCGCCGAAGATGCCGTTGCGGCCGTGCACGTTCTTGAAGTAGTCGAAGGTCTTGGCGGCGCCGTGGTGCGCGTCCACGGCGGCGGACTGCCGGTTGGAGGCGGCGCCGGTGCCCCAGGTGTTGTCGGCGTCGGTGAACGTGGTGCACGTCGACGTGCCGTTGTTCATGTCGCACGTGGAGCCGTTGCCGCGCAGCGGGTCGATCATCTGGTACGTGCTGCCGGAGAGCGTGGTGTCCACGGTGACGGTGCCCGAGTAGACGCTGTTGCCCGTGCCGGAGACGGCCTCGATCTCGTCGTACGAGCCGACGACCTTGCCCGTGGTGGCGTCGGTGACGACGTGGAACCGCGACGGCGTCTGCCCGTCCGGGTGCCAGCCGGTGACGACGGTCTCCCAGGCGAGCCGGCCCTTGCCGGAGCTGGCGTCGACGAAGAGCTCCGGGTTGCCCACCGCGGTGAGCGTGCCGGAGAACTCGGCGCGGGCGGCCTTCTTCGCGGCGGCGGAGGAGACCTTCGCCGTGGTCGGGAGGGTCAGCGGGGCGTCCAGACCGACCGAGGAGCCGGCGTAGCCACCGTTCGGGGTCGTGTGGATGACGAAGTCACCGCCGTACACCCGCAGGCCCTGGTAGGTCCGGGTGTAGCGGGTGTGGGCGGCGCCGTTGGCGTCCACCTTGGTGCTGTGCACCTGGTAGGACTCGGCGCCGGTGCCCTGGACGGCACCGGGGTTGGCCCGCAGGACGCTCGCCGCCGCGGCGGCGGGGCCGCCCGGGGCGGGGGCGGCAGCAGGTGCCGCGAGCGTCGGGGTACCGACGCCGGTCAGCAGACCGCCGGCTAGCAGGGCCGCACCGACGGCGGCAAGGGGTCTCTTCACGTGCCCTCCTGGACAGGAATGCGTGACGGGGGTAGTCACACATGTAAATACAACGATGCGCCAGCCAAAAAGAGAAGGGTTGATCGGATTTCCGCTTGAGACAATGGCCGTTCGGTGGAATCGACGCTGGTGGGAACCGGATCGCCACCCCGAGCGTCCGACGAACATGAGATCAGCTTCGATGGCCGGCGCCGTGATCGCGCTCGCGGCGACCCTCCTGGCCGGCTGCGCGCCGACCGGACCCGCGGACCCGGCCGTCCCGCCCGGTCCGGCGCGGACGCCGGCCACACCGACGACCGCCGCGCCGTCCCCGCAGCCGACGACCGCGCCGCGCTCCCCCGGGCCGGCGGCCACGGCGGCCCGGATCATGCTGACCCGGTCGGGCGGGTTCGCCGGACGCGGCGACACCGTGAGGGTGGAGCACGACGGCCGGTGGACGGTCGTCGACCGCACCGGATCCCCACGCACCGGCCGGCTCTCCAGCGCGGATCTCGACCGGCTGCGCCGGCTCGTCGTCGACCCGGCCCTCGCCGCCGAGGCGGGCCGCCCGTCGGCGCCCACCGCCTGCCAGGACGCCTTCAGCTACCGACTGACGATCGGGGAGGTGGAGACCGGCTACGTGGACTGCCCGGCCGACGGTGCCGCGCCGGCCGCGACCCGTGCGGTCGTGGAACTCCTGCTCGGGGCCACGGGCTGAGCGAGCACAGGCCCGTCGGTCGGGGTCAGAACCGGTAGTCCTCCGGCAGGCCGGTGGCGCGCAGCTCCGGCGGCAGATGGGCGACGTCGTTGACCGCGAGCAGCGTCGGCGGACCGCCCGGGCCGTAGCGGATCACCGTCAGCCCGCAGTGGTGCGCGTTGAAGCCCAGCCAGCGCCGCTCCGGCGCGTCGAGCGCGTGCCGGACGAACCAGGCGATCAGGAACGTGTGCGTGACGACCAGATCCCGCCGGTCGCCGTCGTCCGGGGCGGTGGCGAACCGCCGCACGGCCGCCGCCGCCAGTCGCGGCCCGTCGGCCCGCTCCGCCGGGGAGAAACCCGCCAACAGCCGGGCGTACGCGGGCGGCAGGCCGGTCGGATCGGTGTCGTGCGGCAGGTGGTCGCCGACCTCCTCGGCGGCGTACACGCCGATCCCGGGCAGCGACGCCGCGACCAGCTCGGCGGTCTCGACGGCACGCCGCAGCGGGCCGTGGTGGACGGCGTCGACGGGCACGCCGCGCAGCCGCTCGCCGAGCAGGGTCGCCTGCCGGCGGCCCCGGTCGGACAGGCCGGTCTCCGGCGGGTCGAGGCCCGGCGGGGTGCCCGGCGGACGGTCCTGCTCGCCGTGCCGGGCCAGGTAGAGCAGGCGGGTCCCCACGTCGTCCCCCTGGTACGCGATCGGAGGCGTGCCACCGGCGGCACGCCTCCCGATCATGGCTCCCTGCCGCCAGGTCAGCCCCTGGGGAACATCTGGCCGATGCGGATCTTGTTGCCGAACGGGTCGCGGATGCCGAAGTCGATCCCGTACGGGCGCTCCATCGGCTCGTCGGTGATCTCGACGCCCTTGGCCACGAGGTCCTCGTACGTCTTCTGCGCGTCGTCGGTGGTCATGAAGAGGTACCCGCCCAGCGCCCCCTTGGTGAGCAGCTCACGGACCTGCTCGGCGGTGGCCGGGTCCAGCGCCGGCGGGCCCGGCTTCTCCAGCAGGATCTCGCGCTCCGGGTCGCCGGGCAGGTTCACCGTCAACCAGCGCATGAAGCCGAGGTCCTGGTCGGTGTTGACCTCCAGGCCGAGCTTGCCCACATAGAAGTCGAGGGCCTCGTCCTGGTCGAGCACGTAGATCTGGGAGCGGCTGATCGCGTTCATCGTCATGCCCGGAACGCTACGGGGCTCCCCTGACCTGCTGCTTATCCAAAACTGACCTCTGCTGCCCGAAGCTGCTGGGCCGGGTCCAGGCCTTCGTGAAGCACACCGGCACGGCGGCGGTCGGTGCCTTGCGCCGGCGGTACTCCGACGGCGACTCCCCGACGATCTGCCGGAACGTGCGGCTGAACGTGCCCAGGCTGGCGAAGCCGACCGCGTAGCAGACGTCGGTGACGTCCCGGCCGGTGTGCAGCAGCAGGTACATCGCCCGCTCCACCCGGCGCCGCTGGAGGTAGCGGTGCGGGGTCTCGCCGAAGGTCGCCCGGAAGGTGCGGATGAAGTGCGCCTCGGAGACGTACGCGATCCGGGCCAGGGCGGGGATGTCGAGCGGCTGGTCGTACGCGCGGTCCATCGCGTCCCGGGCGCGCAGCATGGCCCGGTTCGACTCCTCCGTCGCCCTGCTCACACCGCCCAGCATAGGGTGCCGTCACGCCGGACCCCGCTACCTCGGTGCGGTCGCCAGGATCGCGTCGAGGCCCTGGTCGAACAGCTCGTCGTCGCTCCATCGGGCGTCGTCGAGGTGACCGGAGTCGATGAGGGTCGGATAGGCGGCGGGATTCGCCGTGATGTGCCGCCGGGCCTCGCCGCGCGCGTGCGGATCAGCGGTCCGCCGCCAGGTCGCCTCGGTGAGCGCGGCGCCGATGACGTAGTTGGCGAGCAGGCGGGTCGCCACCGCCAGTCGACGGCCCGAGAAGCCGCCGCGCACCAGTGCCGACTGGAGGAACTCGGTGCGCGCGAGCACGTTGGGGCCGAGCATGGGTCGCCCGATCAGGCTCGCCGCCCAGGGGTGCCGGAGGATGGCCGTCCGCCAGTCCCGGACCAGCGCGCGTACGTCGTCCCGCCAGTCGCCCACCTCGTGCGGGAGCCGGACGTCGCCGAAGATCTGGTCGACGGCCAGGTCGAGCACGTCGTCCTTCGTCTTCACGTGCCAGTACAGCGCGGTGGACGTGACGTCGAGTTGCTGGGCGAGGCGACGCATCGTCAGGCCGTCCATGCCGTGCCCGTCGAGCAGGGCCACTGCGGCGTCGACGATGCGTTGCCGGCTCAGCGGCGGCGTACGGCGCGGACGGGCGGACTCCGCACGGAGCCACACCGAGCTGACGGCATCGGGCCGGCCGGCCGGCTCCTCGCGCGGCGTCCGGCCGGATCGGTTGGTGGTCACCCGACCACTCTATTACGGTGCTCGGGCGACTTAACGGTGGTAAGTTGCTCGACACGCGTTAGGTGACGGCGCCACAGAGGAGGCCTGGGCATGCCCCTGATGCGGATCCATCTAGACACCGACCCGACGACCGCCCGCCGGGTCCTGGCCCTGCACCGGGCAGGGAAGAACCACCACGAGTCCCGGGACGCCGCCCGCAGCGAGGTCTGGCGGCACGGCCGCACGCCAGCCGCCGAGCCGGTCTTCGTCGGCGTCACCAACGGCAAGCCTCTCCGCCTGATCTACGACGTGGAGGTCCACTTCGACACGACGCCCTGATGCGAGATCCGCGCAGACCGACGGCACGCCGACGGCGACGGTCAACCGGCCGGCTCGCGACGGTGCCCGGCAAGAGATGCCTGATGAAATTTGGAGCCCCCGGCCGGGATCGAACCGGCGACATCTCGCTTACAAGGCGAGTGCTCTGGCCAGCTGAGCTACAGGGGCGTGTGGTGCCGACGCCAGCATAGCGACTGACGTCCGGATTTCCGCCGCGGCAGGCCCCCCGACCACCGGAAACGTCTCCGCCCTCCTGCGGCGGACCGACATTGACGGTCGATTGATGTCCGCCCGTGCCCGAGTGACCGGAATGTCTATGCGGTCCGTCCCATCCCGTGCGCCCCGCCTTGGCAGGTGGCGGAAAGCCGTTTACCGTGCAGTGACACGGACGACATCTCGATCACCGAGAGGCTGCCCGTGGGCCGGCGCGTCCCGTGCCGGCCGCTCCTTCACTCGGATCGTCCGGCACGTTCCTGCCGGTGAAAGGAAGCACCCCATCATGGCTACGGTCACCTACTCCAAGGCGTCCCGGATCTACCCGGGCACGGAGCGTCCCGCCGTCAACCAGCTCGACCTGGAGATCGGCGACGGCGAGTTCCTCGTCCTGGTCGGCCCCTCCGGTTGCGGCAAGTCCACCAGCCTGCGCATGCTCGCCGGCCTGGAGGACGTCGACCAGGGCTCGATCCACATCGACGACCGGGACGTCACCCACCTGCCGCCGAAGGCCCGCGACATCGCGATGGTCTTCCAGAACTACGCCCTCTACCCGCACATGACGGTGTACGAGAACATGGCGTTCGCGCTCAAGCTGCGCAAGACCTCGAAGGCCGAGATCGACCGGCGGGTCAAGGAGGCGGCGGCGCTGCTCCAGCTGGAGGAGTACCTGGGCCGCAAGCCGAAGGCCCTCTCCGGCGGTCAGCGCCAGCGGGTGGCCATGGGCCGGGCGATCGTCCGCGAGCCGCAGGTCTTCCTCATGGACGAGCCGCTGTCGAACCTCGACGCGAAGCTGCGTGTGCAGACCCGTACCCAGATCGCGTCGCTCCAGGCGAAGCTGGGCGTCACCACCGTCTACGTCACCCACGACCAGGTCGAGGCCATGACCATGGGCCACCGGGTGGCGGTCATGCTCGACGGCGAGCTCCAGCAGGTGGACACCCCGCGGGCGCTCTACGACACCCCGGCCAACGTCTTCGTCGCCGGCTTCATGGGCTCCCCCGCCATGAACATCAAGACCGTGCCGCTGAACGAGCGGGGCGCCGCCTTCGCCGACCTCCACATCCCGCTCACCCGTGAGCAGGTCGAGGCGGCCCGCGCCGACGGCGGCGACAACAAGGTGACCGTCGGCTTCCGCCCCGAGGACTGCGACCTGGTCAGCCCGACCGAGGGCGGCATGCCCGTCGTCGTCGAGCTGGTCGAGGACCTCGGCTCGGACGCCAACATCTACGGCCACGCCGCGCTCGAGGGCAGCAACGAGCGCTTCGTGGTCCGTACCGACCGGCGCACCATGCCGAACATGGGCGACACCGTGTTCGTCAAGCCGCGCGAGGGCCGCAGCCACGTCTTCAACGCGAGCACCGGCCACCGCATCTGACGTACGACGAGATGGGGGTGCCCGCCGATCGGCGGGCGCCCCCATCGTCGTCTCCGGCTGAAGGCCCCCGGACAGGCGAAGGGGCGGCCCGCCATCGGCGGACCGCCCCTTCTTCGTGTCTGTGGATCAGCCCTCGGCGGCCCGGCGGCGCGCCACCTCGGCGAGGGTGACGGCCGCGGCGACGCTGGCGTTGAGCGACTCGACGTCGGAGACCATCGGGATGCTGACCGTCAGGTCGCAGGTCTCGCCGACCAGCCGGGAGAGCCCCCGACCCTCGGAGCCGACCACCACGACCAGCGGGCCGACGGCGGCCTCCAGGTCGTAGAGGTCGGTCTCGCCGTCGGCGTCCAGGCCCACCACGAGGAAGCCGGCGTCCTGACAGGCCTTCAGCGACCGGGTCAGGTTGGTCACCTGGGCGACCGGTACCCGCGCCGCCGCACCGGCGCTGGTCCGCCAGGCGGTCGCGGTGATCCCGGCCGCCCGCCGCTCCGGTACGAAGACACCCTGCGCGCCGAAGGCGGCGGCGGACCGGATCACCGCGCCGAGGTTGCGCGGGTCGGTCACCCCGTCCAGCGCCACCAGCAGCGGGGCGGTCTGCTCCAGCGCCGCCGCGACGAGGTCCTCGAAGGGCTCGTACGCGAACGCCGGCACCTGGAGTCCGATGCCCTGGTGCAGCACGCCGCCGGTCATCCGGTCCAGCTCGGCCCGGCTGACCTCCAGGATCGCGATGCCCCGGTCGGCGGCCGTCCGGACGATCTCGTTGATCCGGTCGTCGGCGTCGATGCCCTGGGCGGTGTAGAGCGCGGTCGCCGGCACCTGGGCGCGCAGCGACTCCAGCACCGGGTTGCGCCCGACCAGCAGCTCCGGCGTGTCCTTGGACGGGTTGGACTTGCGGCCCGGCGCGACCCGGGGGCCACCGCGACCGGTGGGCCTGGCGCCCCGGCCGCCCGTACCGCGCCCGCCGCCGGTCGGCACGCCCCGGCCACCGCCCTTGCCCCAGGTGGTGTCCTTGCTGCCCGGCTGGCCGATCTTGGGGGCGCGCCCCTCCTCGGCCGCCGCCCGGCGCTCCTTGTCCTGCTTCCAGGCGGTGCGCTGGGGCAGCTTCTCGGTGCCCGAGTAGGCCTTGTGCCAGGGCCGCTCGTCGGCGGGCAGGGTCTTGCCCCGCCCGGCGAGGGAGTCCTTGTTCTTGCCACCGGAGCCCTTCGGGGCTCCCGCCTTCGGCGTCAGACGCCGGCCACGGCGCTGCGAGTTGCCGGCCATCAGTCCTGCTCTCCAATAGTCCAACGGGGGCCCTGGGGGGTGTCCTCGACCACCACGCCGGCTTGCTTGAGCTGGTCGCGTACGGCGTCGGCGGCGGCCCAGTCCTTGCGACCGCGGGCCTGTGCGCGCTGCTCCAGGGCCAGCGCGACCAGCGAGTCCACCACGCCGCGCAGGTCGTCCGTGCGGCCGCCACCGGTCCACGCCGGGTCGAGGGGGTCGACCCCGAGGATATCCAGCATGGCGCGCGCGGAGGCCAGCGCCGTGCGGACGGTCACATCGTCGCCGCCGGTCAGCGCGGTGTTGCCGTCGCGAACCACCTCATGCAGGACGGCGAACGCGGCGGAGGTGTTCAGGTCGTCGTCCATGGCCGCCGCGAACGCGCCCGGCAGCTCGCCGAGCTGGCCGGCGCCGACGCGCTCGACGGCCCGCTGCACGAAGCCCTCGATCCGGCGGTACGCGACGGCGGCCTCGCGCAGCGCGTCCTCCGAGTAGTCGATCCGGGACCGGTAGTGCGCGGCGGCGTAGTAGTAACGCAGCTCCACCGGGCGCACCCCGAGCGAGTCGACGTACGTCAGGTCGAGGGCGTTGCCGAGCGACTTGCCCATCTTGGCGCCGCCGATGCTGAGCAGCCCGTGGTGCACCCAGTAGCGGGCGAACGGCAGCCCGGCGGCCTGCGACTGGGCGATCTCGTTCTCGTGGTGGGGGAAGGTGAGGTCCAGTCCGCCACCGTGGATGTCGAACTCGGCGCCGAGGTACCGCCGGCACATCGCCGAGCACTCGATGTGCCAGCCCGGCCGGCCACGCCCCCACGGCGACGGCCAGTAGGCGTCCGCCGGCTCGTCGGGCTTGGCGCCCTTCCAGAGCGCGAAGTCGCGCGGGTCGCGCTTGCCCCGGTCGGGCGCGTCCCCGGCCGACTGCATCGCGTCCGGCGACTGCCCCGACAGGGATCCGTATGCCGGCCAGGAGCAGACGTCGAAGTAGACGTCGCCGGAGTCGTCGGTGGCCGGGTAGGCGTGCCCGTCGGCGATGAGCTTGGCGATCAGCTCGTGCATCTCCGGGATGTGCCCGGTGGCCCGCGGCTCGTACGTCGGGGGCAGCACGTTGAGCGCCCGGTAGGACTCGGCCAGGATCAGCTCGTTGGCGTACGCGATCGACCAGAAGGGCTGGCCCCGCTCCATCGCCTTGACCAGGATCTTGTCGTCGATGTCGGTCACGTTGCGGATGAAGGTGACCTCGTAGCCGGCGGCGAGCAGCCAGCGGCGCAGCACGTCGTAGTTGACGCCGGAGCGAAGGTGACCGATGTGCGGCGGGGCCTGGAGGGTGAGACCACACAGGTAGACCCCCACCTTGCCGGCTTCCCGCGGGACGAAGTCCCGCACCGATCGGGTGGCGGTGTCATACAGGCGTAGCGTCACCGTACAAGGGTAGCCGTCCCCGCATTCCTGAGTTGTCCGGAGCCGGGTCGTACGCTGCTGGGCGTGGAGACGACGGCGCGGGGCGGGGAGACGGCGCAGACCCTGGACCGGGGGCTGCGACTGCTGCACCTGGTCGCCGACGCGCCGGGCGGGCTGACGGTCACCGAGGCGGCGAACCGGTTGGGCGTCGGCCGGGCGGCGGTGTACCGGCTGGTCGGCGCGCTCGCCGCGCACGGCATGCTGCGCCGCGACGGCGAGGGCCGCCTGCGCCTCGGCGCCGGGGTGCTGCACCTGGCCCGGCGGGCCCAGCCGCTGCTCGCCGAGGGGGCGCTGCCCGCGCTGCGCCGCCTCGCGGAGCAGGCCGGCGCGACCGCCCACCTGACGGTGGTCGAGGGCGGCGAGGGGGTCGCGCTCGTCGTGGTCGAGCCGAGCTGGACGTCGTTCCACGTCGCGTACCGGACGGGGGCGCGGCACCCGCTGGAGCGCGGGGCGGCCGGGCGGGCCATCCTCGCCGGCCGGGCGGGCGCCGCCGGCCCGGTGAGCACCGCCGGGGAACTGCAATCCGGGGCGTACGGCGTGGCCGCCCCGGTGCTCGGCGTGCCGGGCCTGGAGGCGAGCGTCGGGGTGGTGGCGCTGGCCCCGCTGGACGCCGAGGTGGTCGGCGCGCAGGTCCTCACCGCCGCCACCGCCATCGCCACCGCCCTCTCCTGAGCCGTCACTCTGCCCTGAGCCACCGCCCTGTTCGGAGCCCCCGGCCCTTTCCGAGCCACCGCCCGCCCTCGGGCGCGGACGGGTGCCCTACCACATCCGCGCCCCGCCGTGCCGGTTGTCCACAGTCGGCATTCCTCGGGGCGGCCCCGGTTGTCCACAGGGCTGTCGGGCGGGACCGGACGGCGGGCACGCTGCCCACATGCCACCTCCACCGCACCGGCCCGGCGTTCTGGCCTGGCAGGTCTTCCGCGGCTCAGACGCGATCCGACAGGGACTGGTCACCGAGCACCAGCTGCGCAGCTCGGCCTGGCTGCGCCTGCGCCACGACGTCTACGCCGACGCCCGGCTGGACCGGGACCACGCCCTGGCCTGCCGGGCCGCCGCCCTGCGGCTGCCGCCCGAGGCGGTCGTCGCCGGCCCTTCGGCGGCCTACCTGCACGGCGTCGAGCACGCCGCCTCCTTCGCCGACGACGTGCACGTCCTCGTTCCCAGGACGATGCGCCTCGGCCCGCAGCGGGGCCTGCGCGTGCACTCCACGGGCCCGGCCACCTCGCCGTCGTATGCATCCGCCCGGTCCCGAAAGGCTGGCGGCGGTCCGGGCCCGGCGGTCGGCCAGCCCGCTGGAAGCCTGGGCACGGCGTTCGGCCGGCCCTCGGACGGCCTGGGCGTCGCGGTCCGCCAGCCCGCCGTCCACCGGGACGTCCCGGTCCGCCCGGCCGCTGGAAGCCTGAGCACGGCAGCCCGCCCGCCCGACGGCCGCCCGAGCACGGCGATCCGTCAGCCTGAAGGCGGCCCGGCGGTCCGTCAGCCCTCGGGCAGCCGGCGCACCGCGGTCCGCCCGTCCCCGGGCGGCCTGCGGGTGGCGGACCTGCGGACCGCCGGCGTGCCGGTCGCCACGGATCCGACCTCGGCGGCGTGGGAGACGGCGGTCTGGTTGGAACCGCTCCGTGCGGTCGGCATCGTCGACTCGCTGCTCCGGCAGGGGTCGACCAGCCGCGAGGCCCTCGCCGACGTCGCCGACCGCAACGCCGACCGGCCCGGCGGCCGCCGGGCGCGCTGGGTGTTCGGGTTGGCGGATCCGGGCGCCCGGTCGCCGGCCGAGTCCGAGTTGCGGGTGCGGCTGGTGCTGGCCGGGCTGCCGCGCCCCGCCGCCCGGCACCCCGTCCGGGTCGCCTCCGGGCTGGTGCTGCACGTCGACCTGGCGTGGCCGGCGTACCGCGTCGCCGTCGCCCAGGACGGGCAGCACGCCGAGGCCGGCGGCGGGCACCTCGACCGGATCGCCACACTGGTCGGTGCCGGCTGGCTCGTGCTGCCCGTGACCGGCAGGCGACTGCGTCAGGACTTCCCCGGTGTCCTGCGCGAGGTTCGCGCCGCGCTCGGGGCCCGGGGCTGGCGCCAGTGACCGGGGCGCTCCCGCCACCCTCCGGCGGGTCGGCCGCCCACCGCCGGACATGCGAGGGGCCCGGCCGAACGAGTCGGCCGGGCCCCTGCCGTCCTGCCCTACGGGCGGGCGTTGGGCTTGAGCGGGGTCTTCACCGCCGCGTACGCGTCGACGATGCCGTAACCGTAGAAGCCGTTGAAGTTCAGCCCTCCGGCGCAGTAGGCGTCGAACTCGGCGTCCCGGCCCTCGTTGGCGTACGACTGCAGGCGCGGCTCCGGGCAGGCGTGCTCGGCCGCCGTCCGGTAGAGGTGCTGCTCCACCAGCTTCGGCGCCATGCCGAAGCCGCCGTGCCGCTCCTTCTTGCCGTGCTTGCTGACGATCAGCGCGGCGACGCCGGAGGCGTGCGGGGCCGCCATGGAGGTGCCCTGCAGGTAGGTGTAGTACCCGCACTCACCGTTGGCCTTGCACTGCTTGAAGACCGTCTCCTCGAACCCGGCGACGATGTTGCCGTTCGCGTCGACCGAGCCCTCCTCCTGGAGCACCTTCTTCGGGTACGTCGAGAGGATCATGTTGGCGTCGGTGCGGAAGGTGTCCGTGCCGAAGCCGTCACGGAACCAGCCGCCGGGTGCCGCCACGGCGGTCTGCTCGGTGCCGTAGTTCGAGAAGTCCGACTTCTTGCCCGACGGCCCGACCGCCGACACGCTGATCACGTTGGGGCCCTCGGTGGGCAGGTCCCAGCAGCTGTCGTTGTCGATCTCGCGCGGGTAGGGCGCGGTGTCGCCGTAGTCCGGGCTCGACACGTCGGTGCGCGGGGCGCCCAGGTCCTCGTGGTTGTTGCCCAGCGCGCCGACCAGCGTGACGCCCCGGTCGTGGGCGAAGTTCAGCGCCCGCTTCATGGCCTTGATGGTGGCCCGCTGCTCGGCCTGGTCCTCGGGGGAGTCGGCCGGGTTGGCGGTGCAGTTGTAGAGCCAGGGGTCGACGTAGAAGGACATGTTGACCACGTCCAGGCCGACCTTGCCGGCGTGCAGCAGGCTGTTGACCACCGGCTCCAGGAAGAAGTAGCCGGAGTCCTGGCCGCCCTTGAGCTCGACCAGGGAGATGTTCGGGGCGACGCCGGAGAGGCCGAAGCCGTTTGCGGCGGCGCCGATCGTGCCGGCCACGTGGGTGCCGTGCCCGCCGTCGTCGGTGCCGACCGGGTCGAGGCAGCTCGCCACCTCGCACGGGCCGTCGACGTCCACCATGTCCGGGGCGAAGTTGCGGGACAGCGCCCAGTTGAAGTTCGGCGCGATGTCGGGGTTGCTGGCGTCGACGCCGGTGTCCAGCACGCCGACGGTGACCCGGCGGTCGCCCGGCTCGACCTTGCGGGCCTGGTCCGCCCGGATCATCTCCAGGCCCCAGAGCTTGTCGTCCAGCGGATCCATCTTCTTGCCACGCTTGGCGCCCGCGCCCTTGGCCGCAGCGGCGGCCAGCAGGTGCTCCTGCTCGACCCGGTCCAGCTTGGGCTTGCGGCCGATGGCCCTCTGCTCGGTGGCGCCGATCAGCGCGGTCGCGGCGGTGGCCTTCGTCGCGAAGTCGGCCCGGTCGCTGGTCACCCGGAACATGCCGACGTCGTCGGAGCGGGAGACCACCGTGCCGCCGGCCGACCGGATGGCGGCGATCGCGGCGTCCGCCGAGACGCCGTCCTCGGCGACGACGGTGAAGGTACGGGCACTGCTCGGCTCGGCGCTGGCCGGCACGCTCATGCCTGTCACCGCAAGTGCCAGCGCCGTCGCGGACGCGACGGCACCGGCGGTGAAGCGCTTGCTCACCACATCGGATCCTCTCGTTGAGGGACGTGGCAGCCATCAGACAACACCGCGGCACTTTCCGCCATAGCAACGTCGGCTGTGGCGTGAATCTGTCTTTCATCCGTGGTGGGCGCCGTCGGACGGCCCGTTCGAGTCACGGCAGGGCGGGCTCGGCGACCTCCGGCCGCGGGTCGTCAGCACGGGGAGCGCGCAGCTCGTCGACGCGCACCAGGGCGACACCGGCGACGATCAGAGCGCCGCCGAGCAGTTGCACCACGGTGGGCAGTTCGCCCAGCACCAGCCAGGCGATCAGCACGGCGAACATCACCTCGGTCAGCCCGACGAACGACGACAGCCGGGCGCCGAGGATCCGGGTGCCGGCGATCCCGGCGAGGTACGCGACCACGGCGGCGACCAGCGACAGCCCGATCACCGGCACCAGCCAACTGGTGCGCTGCCCGGCGAAGGTGACCTCGCCGAGGGACACCCGCAGCGGCAGCGCGCCGACCGCGCCGAGCAGCAGCAGGATGGCGGCTCCGACGGCCATGCCGCCGCTGGCCATGGCCACCGAGGGCAACTCCTCGTCGACCCGCCCCGCGAGCACGAAGTAGCCGGCGAGGCCGACCGCCGCCCCGAGCCCCCAGAGCACGCCCACCGGGTCGAGCCCGCCGGCGCCGGTCAGGTCCAGGACGAAGAACAGGCCGGCGAGGGCCGCCACCGAGCCGACGACGGTCAGCCGGCGGGGACGCTGCCGGTGGACCAGCCACATCCAGCCCACCACCAGGACGATCCCGAGGTACTCCAGCAGCAGCGCGACGCCGACCGGCAGGTAGCGGACCGCGTTGAAGAAGCAGACCTGGGCCGTGGCGACCCCGAGCAGCCCGAACACGCCGATCGCGGCGAGGTTGCGGCGCAGCACACCCCACCTGCCGCGCAGGGACAGCACGGCCGGGACCGCCACGACCAACGCGGCGACGCCGACCCGGGCGGCCACGGCGGCTTCGGCCGACCAGCCGGCGTCGATGAGGGACCGGGCGAACGTGCCGGACGTGGCGAAGGTGACTGCGGAGAGCAGGGCGAGGCCGAGACCGAGCCCGGCGGCGGGTGGTTGACGCATCGATCCACTCCCACTGTCATTGGTAAACTGCCACTATGCTCATGACGCTAGGCGGGCGCCACGACAGGAGTCAAGTTGCTCTTCACCCATGACACGGAATGTTCCCTGACTGCCGTGGCCGCGCTGGTCAACACCGACGGCCGCGCCGGTGAGGGCCTGCCCGACGTCGCCGCCCTGGACGCGTTCTTCGTCGCCCACACCTACAGCGGGCGGCACGAGCACAGCGAGGACGAACTGCGGGCGGTACGCGACCTCCGACCCCGGCTGCGCCGCCTCTGGTACGCCGACACCGAGGGGATCGTCGCCATCGTCAACGGGCTGCTGCGCGAAAACGACGCGCTGCCCCAGCTCATCACGCACGACGACGAGCCGTACCACATCCACGCCGTGCCGCGGGACGCGCCGCTGGCGACCCGGATGGCCGTCGAGGCGGCGATGGCGCTGGCGGATCTCGTACGCACCGGCGAGCTGCGCCGGCTGCGGATCTGCGACCACCCGGACTGCGAGAACGTGCTGGTCGACCTGTCCAAGAACCGGTCCCGACGGTTCTGCGACGCGGGCTGCGGCAACCGCGCCGCCGTCACCGCCTACCGCGCCCGCAAGGCCGCGGACGGGCGCTGAACCGAAAGCGGGGACTCGTCAGCGACATCGACGACATGGTCGCCGCCGCGCTCAAGTGGGAGGGCGGCTACGGCACGGCCCGGGACCGGCTGCCCCGACCTGTGGAACTGATGTCGCAGACGACTCACGCTGGATCGACAACAGGCGCCGAGGGCGAGAGCACACCGGACGGCACCACACGTCGGCGACGCGAGGGCCGTGATGTCGTAGACGATTCAGCTCCAAAGGCTCGCGGCAGCATGCCCCGCTGGGCATCAAGGTCGCCGCCAGCTCGCCTCGGCCCGGCCCCGCCGGCATCGCCTTCCGCAGCGCCGCCGACGTGCCGAACCCCACCGGGCCGGACCAGCCGGCGGCACCGGGCGCGCGGTCAGGGGTGGGTCATCCGGAGCAGGTCGAGTGCCTCGTCGAGCTGGGTCTCGCTCAGCCTGCCCGAGTCGACGTGCCCCCGGGAGACGACCACCTCGCGGATCGATACCTGCTTCGCCAGTGCCTCCTTGGCGATGGAGGCGGCCTCGTCGTACCCGAGGTAGCGGTTGAGCGGGGTGACGATCGACGGCGAGCCCTCCGCGTACGCCAGGCAGACCTCGGCGTCCGCGACCAGGCCGACCACCAGTCGGTCGGCGAAGAGCCGGCTCGACGCGGCGAGCAGGCGGACCGACTCCAGCAGGTTGCGGCCCATAACGGGGAGCATGACGTTCAGCTCGAAGTCGCCCTGGGAGCCGGCGAAACCGACGGCGGCGTCGTTGCCGATGACCTGGGCGCAGACCTGCCGCACCGCCTCGGCGACCACCGGGTTGACCTTGCCCGGCATGATCGACGAGCCGGGCTGGAGGTCGGGGATGCGCAGCTCGCGCAGGCCGGCGCGGGGGCCGGAGCCCATCCAGCGGATGTCGTTGGCGATCTTGTAGAGACCGACGGCGACCGTACGCAGCTGCCCGGAGGTCTCCACCAGCGCGTCCCGGGCGCCCTGCGCCTCGAAGTGGTTGCGCGCCTCGGTCAGCGGCAGCCCGGTCGAGCCACGCAGCTTCTCGATGACCTTCGCGGCGAAGCCGAGCGGGGTGTTGATGCCGGTGCCCACCGCCGTGCCGCCCAGCGGCAGCTCGGCCAGCCGGGGCAGTGCCCCCTCCAACCGCTCGATGCCGTAGCGGACCTGGGCGGCGTACCCGCCGAACTCCTGCCCGAGGGTGACCGGGGTGGCGTCCATCAGGTGCGTACGCCCGGCCTTCACCACGGTCTCGAACTCCGCCGCCTTGCCCTCCAGCGCCTCCGCCAGGTGGGCCAGCGCGGGCAGCAGGTCCCGCGCGACGGCCTCGGTGGCGGCCAGGTGGATCGAGGACGGGAAGACGTCGTTGCTGGACTGCGAGGCGTTCACATCGTCGTTCGGGTGCACGTCCCGGCCCAGCTCCCGGCTGGCCAGCGTGGCGATGACCTCGTTGGTGTTCATGTTCGACGACGTGCCGGAACCGGTCTGGAACACGTCGATCGGGAACTGGTCGTCGTAGCCGCCGTCGGCCACGTGCGCGGCGGCGGCGGCGATGGCCGCGGCCACGTTCGCGTCGATCACGCCCAACTCGCCGTTGACCTCGGCCGCCGCCCCCTTGATCTGGGCCAGCGCCCGGATCTGGGCCGGCTCGATGCCCCGGCCGGAGATCGGGAAGTTCTGCACCGCACGCTGGGTCTGCGCCCGCCACAGCGCCTCGGCGGGCACCTCCACCTCGCCCATCGAGTCGCGTTCGATCCGGTAACCCGTCGCCTCTGGAGTCGTCACGCGTACCATCCTGCCGCGCCGCGCGCCGACGTGCAGATGATCGCGGCGAGCCGGGTCAGCGCAGCTCGGCCAGCATCCGGGAAACCTCGTGCCGCTCCGGTGCCTCCATCTGCCGGAACAACGCGAGCGCCCGGGTCCAGTGCGACCGGGCCGCAGCCGGGTCGTCCGCCCGGAGGCAGCGGGCGATCCCGTCCAACGCCCGGGCCTGCTCGTACCGGGCGCTCGAAAGTGGAGCGCGTTCCGCGTGGTCACACGCCTAGGATCGTGGAATCGACTCCACTCCCATCGGAGGGCCTTTCACCTTGCACGAAGAACGGGGTTCCACCGGCGTGCCCGCCGTACGCCGCAAGCGCGCTCCGCGCCGGCTCCTGGCCACCGGCCTCGCCGCCCTGCTCACCGCCACCAGCGTCCTGGTCGTGACGGCCGCGCCGGCAACCGCCGGGCCGAGCCGGTTCATCCTGCCGACCAGCGGCAGTTGGACCGACGCCCACCAGCCGTCGACCGCCACTGTGGAGACCGACGGCACCGTGCCGGTCGGCACCTGGAAGTCCGGCGACGACAAACACACCTCGCGGGCCTACTTCACCTACAACCTTGCTCCGTTCCAGGGCAAGCACATCATCCGTGCCCTCGGTGTCACCGAGGAGACGGCGGTCAACGACTGCTCGAAGCCACGCGAGATCGAGCTGTGGCGGACCGACGTACCGACCAGCGCACCGACCTGGGAGACGTCACCGACGGTTCGAGAGAAGGTCGCTGACATCGCGCCGAGCGCTCCTTGTCAGGGCCAGCTGGAAGTGCTGCTCACCGAGGCGGTACGGCAGGCGGTCGAGGCCGGACAGACCTCGATCACCTTCATGACACGGATCGCCGGCCACCACGAGAGCAAGCTGCCCTACGGCCGCTGGATCAGGGAACTCGGCATCTCCATCGAGGCGAACACGCCGCCGGACGTACCGACCGAGCTGGGAATCAACGGGTACCCGTACGCCTGCGAGTTACAGATCGGCACGACCACGCCGTACCTGGCGGCGAAGGTCACCGACCCGGACGCGGCACCGTCGAACACCGAGCCGGTGACCGCCACCTTTGCCTGGTGGCCGGTGGACGACCCCACCATGCGGACCGAGTGGACATCCCCGGCCAAGGCCGCCGGGTCGATCTTCCGGTACGACGTTCCGGCCGGTCAGATGACCGACGGGAGGTACGCCTTCGCCGTCCGCGCCACGGACGGGGTCGGCAACACCTCCGCCTGGTCGGCGGAGTGCCGGTTCACCGTCGACACCACCAGCCCCACCCCGCCGACGGTCAGCTCCACGGACTACCCGGCCGACGACGGCTGGTACGGCGGTCCCGGCATCCCGGGCCAGTTCACCTTCTCGGCCGGCGGCGACACCGACACGGTGAAGTTCCGCTACAGCCTGTCCGGGCAGCCGACGACCGAGGTGGCGGCCGACGCGCCGGGCGGCTCGGCGGCCGTCACCATCGCCCCGGACCGGGACGGACCCAGGACGCTCACCGTCGAGGCGATGGACCTCGCGGGCAACCGCTCCCCCGCCACGAGCTACGTGTTCCGGGTGCGCACCACCAGCCCGACGATCACCGACGCCAACCCGACGGCCGGGTACGGCCAGCCGCGCACCCTGACGTTCGCGCCCCGCATGGAGGACGTCGTCGAGTACACGTACCGGCTCGACGACGGGCCGGAGCAGACCGTGCCGGCGGCCGTTGACGGCACGGCCACGGTCACGATCACGCCGGCGAAGCCGGGCTACACCACCGTGTACGTGCGCAGCCGGACGGCCGGTGACCTGCCGTCCGGCGAGGGCAGCTACCGGTTCCACCTGGCGACCAAGCCCACGGTCAGCTCGGTCGAGTACCCGATCAACAAGTTCCAGGGGGCGGTCGCCGGCACGCCGGGAACGTTCGTCTTCGAGGCCGGCATGCCCGGGGTGACGGAGTTCGTCTACTCCCTCGACGGCCGCCCGGCCGAGACGGTCGCGGCGGGCGCCGACGGGTCGGCGTCGGTGGCTTACACCCCCATGACCGCCGGAATCCGCCGGGTCACCGTCTACACGCGGACCGGCGACGGGACCGTGTCGGAGACCTTCAGCGGCACGTTCTACGTCAGCCGGGCGAGCTGACGTAGGAAGACGACGAGGGGCGCCGGGCAGTGGCCCGGCGCCCCTTCGCGTACGCGTGGATCAGCGGCGACCGACGGTCAGCACCGGCTTGGTGACCTCGGCGAAGAAGTCGTTGCCCTTGTCGTCGACCACGATGAAGGCCGGGAAGTCCTCGACCTCGATCTTCCAGACCGCCTCCATGCCCAGCTCCGCGTATTCGAGGACCTCGACGTGCTTGATGCAGTCCTGCGCGAGCCGGGCGGCCGGGCCGCCGATCGAGCCGAGGTAGAAGCCGCCGTGCTGCTGGCAGGAGCGGGTGACCTGGGCGGAACGGTTGCCCTTGGCGAGCATGACCTGCGAGCCGCCCGCGGCCTGGAACTTCTCCACGTACGCGTCCATCCGGCCAGCGGTGGTCGGACCGAACGAGCCGGACGCGTAGCCCTCCGGGGTCTTGGCGGGGCCGGCGTAGTAGACCGCGTGGTCGCGCAGGTACTGCGGCATCGGCTCACCGGCGTCCAGCCGCTCCGCGATCTTGGCGTGCGCGATGTCGCGGGCCACCACGAGCGGGCCGGTCAGCGACAGCCGGGTCTTCACCGGGTACTTCGACAGCTCGGCGCGGATCTCGTCCATCGGCCGGTTGAGGTCGACGCGGACCACCTCGGACGCGTCGAGCGTCTCGTCGGTGACGTCGGGCAGGAAGCGCGCCGGGTCGGTCTCGAGCCGCTCCAGCCACACGCCCGACGGGGTGATCTTGGCGACCGCCTGCCGGTCGGCCGAGCAGGAGACGGCGATCGCCACCGGGCAGGAGGCGCCGTGCCGGGGCAGCCGGACCACCCGCACGTCGTGGCAGAAGTAGCGCCCGCCGAACTGCGCGCCGATGCCGAAGTTGCGGGTCAGCTCCAGCACCTCCGCCTCCAGCTCCAGGTCGCGGAAGCCGTGCGCGGTCATCGAGCCGGAGGTGGGCAGCGCGTCGAGGTACTTGGCGCTGGCGTACTTGGCGGTCTTCAGGGCGTACTCGGCGGAGGTGCCGCCGATGACGATGGCGAGGTGGTAGGGCGGGCAGGCGGCGGTGCCGATCAGCCGCAGCTTCTCCTCCAGGAACTGCATCATCCGCGTGGGGTTCAGCAGCGCCTTGGTCTCCTGGTAGAGGTACGACTTGTTCGCCGAGCCGCCGCCCTTGGCCATGAAGAGGAACTTGTACGCGTCGGGCTGCCCGTCCGGGTCCTCCGCGTAGAGCTCGACCTGGGCCGGCAGGTTGCTGCCGGTGTTGCGCTCCTCCCACATGGTCAGCGGGGCGAGCTGCGAGTAGCGCAGGTTGAGCCGGGTGTAGGCCTGGTAGACGCCGCGCGAGACGGCCTCGGCGTCGCTGCCGTCGGTGAGCACGTGCCGGCCGCGCTTGCCCATCACGATGGCGGTGCCGGTGTCCTGGCACATCGGCAGCACGCCGCCGGCCGCGATGTTGGCGTTGCGCAGCAGGTCGAGCGCGACGAACCGGTCGTTCGGCGAGGCCGCCGGATCGTCGATGATCGCCCGCAGCTGGGCCAGGTGCGCGGGGCGCAGGTAGTGCGCGATGTCGTGCATCGCCTCGGCGGTCAGCGCGGTGAGCGCGGTCGGCTCCACGGTGAGGAACCGGCGACCCCCCGGCCCGTTGACGACGTCGACGCCCTCGTCGGTGACCAGGCGGTATTCCGTCTGGTCCGGGCCGGTCGGCAGCAAGGGAGCGTACGAGAACGCGGCGGCACTGCTCATGAGCGGAAAGCCTAGGGCAGAAGGGTCGATCAGTCCCACCCGCCGGGTGGGTCCTGGGACGTCGCTCTCACCCGGGGCACAGCTCCCGCTTCGGGCCGCAGCTGTCCTCCGGCCCGGGTACGCCCGCCGTGCCGCCGGGACCGGGTACGCCGCCGTCGCGCGGCGGGACGGGGGCGCCCCGCGCGCCGCCGAAGCGGACGTAGCCGATCTCCCGCCCCTCGCCGATGATCATGCCGCTCGGGCCGACCGCGAGGGCGTTCGCGGAGGTGCGCAGGCTCGCCAGTTCCCGCCCGGTACGCGGGTCCAGCGCCATCAGCCGGGACGGCTTCTCGTCGGCGATCACGGCCGCGTACGGGGTGAGCGCCGCGCCGGCCTTCGGCCCGGTCGGGCGGGTCCACCGGACGCGCCCGGCGCCCAGCTCCCGGCCGACCACCGCGCGCTTGTCGGCCGGCCGGACCAGGGCGTACCGGTCGTCGACCGCGAGCAGCTTCTCCCCGGCGGAGGTGACCAGCAGCAGCCGCCCGTCGTAGCCGTCGAGGACCGCCTCGCGGGCGTCCGGGGCCACCCCGATCAGCACGTTGCGCGCGCCGTGCGGGTCCTCCCGCTGCACGCAGCCGGCGTTGTCGGCGGTTCGCAGGTTGATCCCGGCCCGCTGCCACGTCTCCTGGCCGGTCGCCGCGTCCCGGCCGGAGATGGCGAAGTAGCAGGTGCCGTCCTGGGAGCGGGCGGTGATCCGCAACAGCCGGCCGCCGACCACGGACAGCCGTTCGTCGCGGCCGGGCTCGACGTCCTGGAGCACCCGCCCGGTGGCGGTGTCGAGGACGTGCACCCGGCCGTCGATGGGGAAGCCGAGCAGCGGCGGTACGGGCTCCGGGCCGGCCACCTCGTCGTCGATGCGGACGGCGTCGAGCCGGCGGGTGTCGAGCAGCCCCGGGTTGTCGCCGAGCAGCCCGCTGCGCACCCCGGGCACGAAGGCCGTCCAGAGCGGGGCGGTGCCGCGCGCGTCCCAGGCGCTCACCGTGCAGTCGGTGGCCTCGACGCAGCGGGCGTCGAGCAGCATGTTGCGGTACGTCCAGACGGCCACCGCGTCGCCGTTGCGCCGCCGGGTGGCGCCGGTCGTCGGGTCCAGCACCTCGTAGCCCTTGACCAGCAGCTTGCCCACGACGACGACGGAGTCCCGGTCGCCGCCGGCCACCGCGGCCCAGTCGGCCTTGCGCTCCCACAACTGGGCGCCGGTGGCCAGGCTGCGCGCCTCCACGCGGGTACGCTGCTCGACCACGACGGTCTCGCCGGCGATGGTCACGCTGCGCGGGGTGCCGCCGACGCGCTGCTGCCAGACCACGTCCGGCTCGGAGATGGGCTGGCTCCGGTTCACCCAGTCCCACATCCCGGGGAACGGGTTCCACACTCCGGTCGCGGCGAGCGCGACGACGAGGACGAGCGCGAGCAGCAGCCCGCCACGCCACCCCCCGAGGCCGCCCGCCTTCGCCACACGGACACGGTAGCGACGACCGCCGCGCCGCCGCCGTCCCGCGCCGCCGTGTCGCCGCCCTTTCTCGCGCGCCCCGGGTGCAAGGAAGGGCCCCTTCCTATCGCCTTCTGTAGACGAAGGGGCCCTTCCTTGCACCCTCACCTGCTCAGCGCTGGGCGGCGGAGCGGACCAGGGGGAGGGTGCGGTAGGTGATCTGCTCGGCCAGGGCGATGATCGTCGAGGCGCGGCGGATGCCCTCGTACGAGACGATCTGGTCGATCACCCGCTGGAGGTCCGTGTTCGAGCGGGCCACGATCCGGCAGAGCAGGTCGCTGGAGCCGGTGATGGTGTGCGCCTCCAGCACCTCCGGGATCGCGGCCAGGTGCGCGGCGACCAGGTCGTGCCCGTCCCGCTGGCTGATCTCCAGGGTGACGAAGCTGGTCACCCCGAACCCGATCGCCGCCGGGGAGATCTCCGGCCCGAAGCCCGAGATGACGCCCCGCTCGACGAGCTTGTCCAGCCGGGCCTGCACGGTGCCCCGGGCGACCCCGAGGCGCCGTGAGCACTCCAGCACGCCGATCCGCGGCTCCTCGGCGAGCAGTTCGATCAACCGCGCGTCGAGGGCGTCGAGCTGTACACCCTGACCAGCACTCATGGCATATCACCCTACTGAATGCGCAACCTGACCAGGCATAGGCGCGACAGTTGCCCAGTGCGGCCCTTCCCCGCGATCCTCGCCACAGCACCACCGCACCACGCACATGACCGACGGCGGCGGCCACGGGGCCGACCGGAACTTGAGGGAGACCGCGATGACCCAGGCGATCGACCGACCCCAGGCGTCCGACGACGTCGACGTCGACGTGCTCGTCGGCGCCGTCGACCACGACATCAGCCGCGACCCGTTCCCGGTCAAGGGCCTCGACCACGTGCACTTCCTGGTGGGCAACGCCAAGCAGGCCGCGCACTACTACTCCACCGCGTTCGGCATGACCTGCGTGGCGTACCGGGGCCCCGAGCAGGGCTACCGGGACCACGCCCAGTACGTGCTGACCAGCGGCTCGGCGCGGTTCGTGCTGACCGGCGCGGTCCGCCCGGACGCCGAGGGCGCCGAGCACGTGACCAGGCACAGCGACGGCGTCTCCGACATCGCGCTGGAGGTGCCGGACGTCGACGCCGCGTACGCGCACGCCACCGCGCAGGGCGCCACCGGCCTGACCGAGCCGCACGACGTCAGCGACGAGCACGGCACCGTCCGGATGGCCTCCATCGCCGCGTACGGCGACACCCGGCACACGCTCGTCGACCGCTCCCGCTACACCGGCCCGTTCCTGCCCGGCTTCGTGGCCCGCAAGCCGATCGTGGACCGGCAGCCGATGATCGACGCCGGCCTCCAGCCGAAGCGCTTCTTCCAGGCCGTCGACCACGTGGTCGGCAACGTCGAGCTCGGCCGGATGGACGAGTGGGTCGAGTTCTACAAGCGCGTCATGGGCTTCTCGAACATGGCCGAGTTCATCGGCGACGACATCGCCACCGACTACTCGGCGCTGATGAGCAAGGTCGTCGCGAACGGCACCCGCAAGGTGAAGTTCCCGCTCAACGAGCCGGCGATCGCCCGCAAGAAGTCGCAGATCGACGAGTACCTGGAGTTCTACCAGGGCCCGGGCGCCCAGCACATCGCCGTGGCCACCAACGACATCCTGGCCAGCGTCGACGCCATGCGCGCCGCCGGCGTCGAGTTCCTCGACACCCCGGACTCGTACTACGACGACCCGGAGCTGCGCGCCCGGATCGGCCAGGTGCGGGTGCCGATCGAGGAGCTGAAGGCCCGCAAGATCCTGGTGGACCGGGACGAGGACGGCTACCTGCTCCAGATCTTCACCAAGCCGGTGCAGGACCGCCCGACGGTCTTCTTCGAGCTGATCGAGCGGCACGGCTCGCTCGGCTTCGGCAAGGGCAACTTCAAGGCGCTCTTCGAGGCCATCGAGCGGGAGCAGGAAGCGCGCGGCAACCTGTAACACTGACGAGCGTGACGCAGCCTCCGACGTACCCGACGCCGCCGGCCGGTGGGCCTCCGCCCGCCGCCGGCGGCTTCGCGCCGCCTTCCGGTCCCTCCAGTCAGGGGTACGCGGTGCCACCGCAACACGCCCCGCCGCCCGGTCAGGTCCCGCCCCCGGGCTGGAGGCCGCCGCCCCCGGGCTGGGCTGGGCCGCCCCGTCCGGCCCCGGCGCTCGGGCCGGGCGGCCAGCCGCTCGCCAGCTTCGGAGACCGGCTGCTCGCCGCGCTGATCGACGTCGCGCTGAGCACGGCGGTGGCGATGGTCCTCTTCCTGCCGCCGTTCCTGATCCTGATCTGGAACATGATGGACGACCTGACCCGGACCAACCCGGACGGCACCCTCGCCGATCCCGACCCCGCGTCGTTCCTGACCGACTTCATGTTGCCGATCCTGCTGCTCGAACTGGGCCTGATGGTGGTCATGCTCGGGCTCTACTGGCTCTACCACGTGGAGTACATGAAGCGCACCGGGCAGACGTACGGCAAGCGGGTGATGAAGCTGCGGGTCGTGCCGCTCGACCCGGCCGCCACGCTGGACCGGCGGATCGCCGGCAAGCGGTACGCCGTGCAGTACGTCGCCGCCATGTTCCTGCCCGGCCTCAGCTACCTCGACGGGCTCTGGCAGTTGTGGGACAAGCCCTGGCAGCAGTGCCTCCACGACAAGTTCGCCGGCACCGTCGTCGTTAAGGTGTCTGCGTGAGCGAGCGCAGCGAGGCCAGGCCATGAGTGTCGGACCGGGATGGTACGTCGACCCGGCTGATCCGGAGACCCGACGTTACTGGGACGGCGAGGGCTGGATCGGCGCACCGATCCCCGTCGACGCCACCCCGCCCGAGGGGCCGCCGCCGGCCGAGCCGCCACCCGCACCCGCCCCGACGTCACCCGCGGCCCCGGTGCCCGCGTCGGGCGCCCCCGCCGGCGGGCAACCCCTCCCGGGTCAGCCACACCCCGGGCAGCCACACCTCGGGCAGCCGCAGCCTGGGCAGCCTTACCCCTGGCAGCCGCCGCTGGGGCCGGGCCACCCGCAAGGGCCGGGCCACCCGCAGGGCCCTCCGCCCGGCTGGCCGCCCGGTGGCGGTCCGCCGCCCGGCTGGCCGCCCGGTGGCTGGCCCGGACGGCCGCCGGAGCCGCGCCCGCACGGGCTCCCGCTGGCCGGGTTCGGCGCCCGGCTGGTCGCCCGGCTGATCGACTTCACGGTCGTCTTCGCGCTGAACGCCGTGGTGAACGGCTGGTTCGTCTGGCGGCTGGTCGAGGAGGTCACGCCGTACTGGCGGGAGGTGTTCCGGCGGGCCATGGCGGGCGACAGCTCCACCGACAACCTGCCGCAGCCCAGCGAGCAGGCCGGCGGCCTCCAGGTCGTCATCCTGCTGATCGCCACCGCCCTCTGGCTCGCGTACGAGGTGCCGACGACGGCCTCGGGCGGGCAGACCTTCGGCAAGCGGCTGGTGGGCGTCAAGGTGCTGCCGGTGAGCGCGGACGAGCCGCTCGGCTTCGGCCGGGCGCTGCGCCGGTGGAACACCCTCGGCCTGCCCACCCTGCTCTGGTACTGCTGCGGCCTGGGCCTGCTGCTCCAACTCGTCGACGCGCTCTCCCCGCTCTTCGACCACCCGCTGCGCCAGGCGCTGCACGACAAGCGGGCGCAGACCGTGGTGGTCCAGCTCCCCCGCGGCAACCGCGGCACCACGGGCGAGCGCGGCACGCCGGACGACCGCACCAGCACGCACGAGCCCACCACCACGGACGACCGCACCCCCGACGACCGCACCGACCCCTCGGGAGACACCCCATGACCGACCCCGGACGTCACCAGCCGGAGCTGCGGCTGACCCGCCCCGACCTGGACGCGCTGCCCAACTACGTGCCCGGCCGCAGCCCGGCCGACCTGGCCCGCGAGCTCGGCCTCCCCGAGGCGATCAAGCTGGCCAGCAACGAGGTGCCGTACGGGCCGCTGCCCGGCGTGGTGGAGGCCGTCGCCGGTGCCGCCGCCGGGGTGCACCGCTACCCGGACATGGGCGCGCTCGCGCTGCGCGAGGCGCTGTCCGAGCGGTACGGCGTGCACGTCGACCAGATCGCCACCGGCTGCGGGTCGGTGGCGCTGGCCGAGCACCTCGTCCGGGCCACCTGCCTGCCCGGCGACGAGTTCCTCTACGCGTGGCGCTCCTTCGAGGCGTACCCCATCATCGCGGCGACCAGCGGCGCGACCAGCGTGCGGGTGCCCAACGACGCCGCACACGGGCACGACCTGGCGGCGATGGCGGCGGCGGTGACCGACCGGACCCGGCTGATCGTGGTCTGCAACCCGAACAACCCCACCGGGACGTCGGTGCGCCGGGCGGAGCTGGACCGGTTCCTGGACACGGTCGGCGAGGACGTGCTGGTCGTGATCGACGAGGCGTACCGCGAGTTCGTCACCGACCCGGACGTGCCGGACGGCCTCACCTACCTCGACCGGCCGAACGTGGTCGTGCTGCGCACGCTCTCCAAGGCCTGGGGCCTGGCCGGCCTGCGGATCGGCTTCCTGGTCGCCCAGCCGGCGGTGGCGGCGGCGATCCGCAAGGTCGTGACGCCGTTCTCCAGCAACATGGCCGCGCAGGCGGGCGCGCTCGCCGCGCTGGCCCAGGAGGACGAGGTACGGCGGCGGTGCGCCCTCGTGGTGACCGAGCGCGACCGCGTGACGGAGGCGCTGCGCAAGCTCGTCCCGGACGTGCCGGACAGCCAGGCGAACTTCGTCTGGCTGCCGCTGGGCGACCGGGCGGTGGACTTCGGCAAGGCGTGCGAGGCGCGCGGCGTGATCGTCCGGCCGTTCGCGGGCGACGGGGTCCGGGTCACCATCGGCACCCCGGCCGAGAACGACGCCTTCCTGGCGGCAGCGGAGACCGCGCTGGCCTGAGGCGGGTGCCGGTCCGGTCCGCCATCCCCTTGCGGACCGGACCGGACTCTCAGGCGACCGCCACCGGCCCGGAGCCGCACCCGTCAGGCGGCGGGACGGGTGTCGGCATCTTGGTGGACGACGCCGACCGGGCCGGTCGGCGCGGCGTCGGCCGGCGAAGCGGTGACGAGGATGAGGATCGCGCCCAACAGGGCGACCAAGAAACGCACAAATGAACTCTAAGTAACTTATGTCCGTTTTGTCGAGCAGCCGAGTCGGCGTTTCACGTCGCGGCGAAGACCATCGGCTCCGAGGTCAGGTAGTAACGCTGGTCGTCCGCCGCCGGGTCGACCGGCTTGCGGAGCCGCTCCACGGCCACGAACCCGCCGGCCGCGTACACCGCGCCGGGCACCCAGCCGATCCCGTCCGAGCCCACGTTGAGCGCGAAGAAGGACCGCTGCGCCCCCGTCGCCGGGTCCAGCGTCAGCAGGTCGTTCGTCTCCGTCAGCAGGTGCACCCGGTCGGGCTGGACGGCGAGCAGCCGCGCCTGCGACAGGCCGGGACGGCGCCACAGCTCCGCGCCCGTACGCGCCGAGCGGCCGACCGCCACCCCGTCCACGACCGCCACGGCCGTCCCGCCGACGAGTTCGGCGTCCGGCCGGTCCAGGGCCGGAGCGGCGACCGGTTCCCCGGCGCCGAGCAGCCAGCCCCGGCCCGCGTCGTCGCCCGGCCTCGCCGTCCGCAACCCGGTGCACCCCGTCCGGCCGGTGCCGCAGCCCACCAGGGTCGCCACCAGCTCGTCGCCGGCATCCGGCGGCCGCCAGCGCAGGCCCACCGCCCCGGTCGCGGCGTCGCGGAACTCCACCGTCGCCGGCCCCGCGCAGGAGTCGACGGTGATCAGGTGTCCCGACGCGGTCGTGCCGAGCGCGTCCCGGCACCCGGCGACCGTGTCGCCCGGCGGCAGCGTGACGGTGACGTGCGACCGCCACAGTTCGCGGCCGTCGGCCAGGTCCACGGCACGCGCCCACTCCGCCCCGGCCGCCACCACCACCTGCCGCCCGTCGGGCGCGGGGGCCACGAAGATCCCCTGCGGATCCCAGACCGTCGCCGCGCCGGTGCGCCGGACCGCCTGCTCCCCGACCGGCGCCGGCCCGTCCGCCCGCCAGGCGACCCGGCCCGTCCGCGCGTCCAGCGCCACGAGCCGCCCGTCGGACCAGCGGGTGACCACCGTCGTCCCGCTCGCCACGACCCCGTCGAGCGCCGCCGGCCAGCGGCGGTACGACCAGTACGGGGTCGTCCGGTGCCGGCCGTCGACCGGGCGGTCGGCGTAGACCTGACGGTGGGCCGCATAGACCCGCAGCCGGCCGTCGACGACGAGCGGGGCGACGGGGAGCCGGCCGATCACGCCGGCTGAGGGGGACGCGGCAGCCGGGTACCCGGCCCGCGCGGGCGTGCTGACCTCGGCGGGGGCGAGCACCCGGTAGACCGTCGCCGCGACGGCGACGGTGCCGAGCAGCGCCGCGACCGCCACCGCGATCCGCCGCCGGCCGTTCGGGAACCCCATGCCGCACCTCCGCCCGGCACCCTACCCAGCGGAGCCGGTCAGGGCCCTGTCAGGTCACCGGCGCCCGGGCGCTCCGGCGGTGACCTGCCGGGGGCATCCACGGACCGCCCAGGGCATGCGCCTCGGACCACCCGGCGTGCGCCTCGGGCCGTCCGGCAGGCGCCTCAGGCCGTCCGGCAGGTGCCTGAGGCCGCCCCGCTTCGCCTCGGGCCAGCCCGGCGTGCGCCTCAGGCCGTCGGGCGTGCGCCTCTCGGACCTCCCCGGCGTGCGCCTCAGGCCGCCTCGGTCGCGTTGGTGGCCGCTGCGGCGGCCAGGTCGGCGAGGTCCTGCCGCAGTGCGCGCTCGACCGCCCGGGCCGCCAGCCCGCCGAGCAGCAGCGCGACCACCCGGCTGTACGGGGCGGTCGGCACCGCCTCCTGCTCGACCGTGACCGCGGTGCAGCCCCGGCGACGCCGCTCGACCGGGCGCAGCGCCCAGGTGATCCGGTAGTCCACGCCGGCGCCCCGGGAGCCGAGCACCAACCGTCGGGGCGGCTCGGCCTCGATGACGAGGAACTCCTCGACCAGCGCGGTGCCGTCGGGCTGGGAACGGGTCTCCCGCCACACGGTGCCGGGGCCGAACGGGCCGGGGGTGAGCACCTCCACCGGCCCGGTGAAGCGCCGGGTGCGGGTGGTCAGGTCGGTCAGCAGCCGCCAGAGGTCGACGTCGTGCGCCTCCACGAACTCCGTGACCGCCACCGTCGACATGCCACCTCCCGTGGCCTCGACGGTACGCCGGGTGAGCGCGGATCGGGGCCCCCGGAGCGGATTTTCCACCGCCGGGAGCCCCGATCCGGAGCGATCGACCCGTCAGCGACCGAACTGGCCGGCCCGGATCGCGCCGACGAAGGCCGCCCACCCCGGCGGGCTGACCGCCAGCGTGGGGCCCGCCTGGTCCTTCGAGTCGCGTACGCCCACCACGCCGAGGGCGTCGACCAGGTTGTCCGCCACCTCCACGCAGAGCCCCTGGTCGTTGGAGCGGCTGCTGGTACGCCAGACCGCGCCCGGGAGATCGTTCATCGTCGTCACCTTCCTGTCGTCGGTACGCCAACCGGCGGCCGGGCCGGGACCGGAAGGGGGCGTCCGGCCCGGCCCCGGCGCGGCATGGCGACGGAATCCGCGACGATCAACGCGCAAGCAACGGTCCCCGGTCGCACCAACTGTGCGACCGGGGACCGTCGATGATCGGAAGGTGGGTCAGCGGGCGGCGAGGACCTTCCCGGTCACCTCGCCCAGGGCGATGGTGGTGCCGTCCGGACCGGGCGCGGTGGCGGTGATCGTCACCGTGTCGCCGTCCTCCAGGAAGGTGCGGGTCCCGCCGTCGGCGAACTTCACCGGCTCGCTGCCGCCCCAGGTGAGTTCCAGGAACGAGCCGACCTGTCCCCGTTCCGGCCCGGAGACGGTGCCCGAGGCGTAGAGGTCGCCGGTGCGCAGCGAGGCGCCGTTGACCGTGAGGTGGGCCAACTGCTGGGCCGGCGTCCAGTACATGGTCGCGAACGGCGGCTCGCTGACCCGCTCGCCGTTCCACTCCACCGACAGGCGCAGGTCCAGCCCGAGGTGCGGCACGTCGCGCAGGTAGGCGGCGACCGGCGGGTCCTGGTCGGGGGCGGGGACGAAGGCGTCGCCCAGCGCGTCCAGCGGGGTCACCCAGGCCGCGACCGAGGTGGCGAAGGACTTGCCCAGGAACGGGCCGAGAGGCTGGTACTCCCAGGCCTGGATGTCGCGGGCCGACCAGTCGTTGACCAGCACGACACCGAAGACGTGGTCGGCGAAGTCGTCGACGGAGACCCGATCGCCCAGCGGGCTGGGCACGCCGACCACGAAGCCGACCTCGGCCTCGATGTCGAGGCGTACGGACGGGCCGGTGACCGGGCCCTGCGGGGTGGCCCGCTGCCCGCTCGGCCGCACCACCGGCGTGCCGGAGACGACCACCGTGCCGGCCCGACCGTGGTAGCCGATCGGCAGGTGCTTCCAGTTGGGCAGCAGCGGCGGCTGACCGGGGCGGAATATCTGGCCGACGTTGGACGCGTGGTGCTCGGAGGAGTAGAAGTCGACGTAGTCGGCGACCTCGAACGGCAGCTGCATCCGCACCTCGGCCAGGGGCACCAGCAGCGGCTCCACCGCCGGCCGGTGGGCGGCGTCGGTGAGCAGCTCGGTCACCCGCTGCCGGACGGCCGTCCACTGTGGGCGACCGAGGGCCATGAAGTCGTTGAGGGTGGGCCGACCCAGCGTCCCGGCGGCCAGCACCAGGCCGGCCTCCTCCGCGCCGGCCAGGTCGAGCACGAAGTCGCCGATGCGTACGCCGACGCGCGGCGCGCCCTCCGCGCGGCGGAACACCCCGTACGGGAGGTTGGCGACCCCGTACGACGAACCGTCGGCACCCGTCACCCAGGTCATGCTTGAAAGCCCCCGTTCACCAGCCCCAGCCGGATCAGATCGGTCAGTGGTTCCAGGATGCTGCACGAGCCGAAGCCGATCCACAGCGGGCGCGGGCCGTCCAGCCCGGCCTCGGCGTACTGCACCAGCGGGCGCGGGTCGGTCGCGGTGAGCAGCTCGGCGACCGACTCCACGGTGGCGCCCCCGGCGGCCGCCAGCGTCGCCGCCAGCACGTTGACGAAGCCGTGGTGGGTGAAGCCGGTCTCCGGGTCGAGGTGCCGGACCGCCTGGTGCAGCCCGGCGGTCAGCTTGAACGGCAGGTCCCGGTCCCGGCAGGCGCAGATCACGGCGGCCAGCTCCGCCGGGGTGGGGAACAGCTCGGCGGCCAACCCGCCGGTGCGGAACTTCGCGGCGATCGGCAGGCCGTCGGCGCGGGCGGCGGCGAGCGCGTCCAGCGCCCCCATCAGCCCGAACGTGAGCGGCAGCTCGGCGTAGACGGCGTCGAGGGTGGCTGGACCGGCACCGGCGCGGCAGGCCAGCGCCACCAGCTCGGTCAGGCCGGGCAGCGGGTCCTCGCCACGCTTGGCGACCGCCGCCTCCACCTGGCGCACGCGGACGCGCGGGTCGGCCGTGGCCCGCACCTCGTCGAGCCGGTCGAGGGGCACGTCGCCGATCACCCCGACCGCGATCCGCTCGTCGGCGCCGAGCAGGCCCGCCACCTCGGGCAGCCTCGTGGCCGGGACCAGGAGCGGGCCGACCAGGTCGGCGTACCAGGAGGTGCGGTGCCGCCGGTGCGCGGCGACGGCGTCGGGCAGCGGCGCGCTGCCGGGCGGGAAGACGGCGGCGTCGTCGACGAGGCCGTCGACGAGCGCGGGCACCTGCGTTGACACGAGACAAGAATGTACGGGACGCTACAAGGAACGGACAACAGCGTCCGATTATCGGACGCCGTTGGATCGGTGAACGGGACGAACCGGGAGGCGAGATGCCGTACTACCGCAGCGTCGGCGAGGTGCCGCGCAAGCGCCACACCCAGTTCCGCCAGCCCGACGGCAGCCTCTACGCCGAGGAGCTGATGGGCCAGGAGGGCTTCTCCTCCGACTCGTCCCTGCTCTACCACCGGCACGCGCCGACCGCGATCGTGGCGGCCGAGGAGTTCACCCCGCCGGCGTTCACCCGGGTGCCGAACCTTCCGCTCAAGCCCCGCCACCTGCGCACCCACAAGCTCGACGGCACCGGCGTCGACCCGGTGCTCGGCCGGCAGTACCTGCTCGCCAACGACGACGTGCGCATCGCGTACGTGCTGGCGGACCGGCCGTCCCCGCTGTTCCGCGACGCCACCGGCGACCACTGCCTCTACGTGGAGTCGGGCACCCTGCGGGTCGAGTCCACGTTCGGCGTGCTCGACGCGGTGCCCGGCGACTACGTCGTCATCCCCACCTCGACCATCCACCGGCTGGTGCCCACCGGCGACGCGCCGACCAGGCTGCTCGCCGTCGAGGCGGCGGGGCACATCGGCCCGCCCAAGCGCTACCTCTCCGTGCGGGGCCAGTTCCTGGAGCACTCGCCCTACTGCGAGCGCGACGTCCGGGGGCCGGACGCGCCGCTGCTGGTCGACGGCGAGGACGTGGAGGTGCTGGTCCGGCACCGCCGCGGCTGGACCCGCTACGTCTATGCCCACCACCCGTTCGACGTGGTCGGCTGGGACGGGCACATGTACCCGTGGGCGTTCTCCATCCACGACTTCGAGCCGATCACCGGCCGGATCCACCAGCCGCCGCCCGTGCACCAGACCTTCCAGGGCCCCAACTTCGTGATCTGCTCGTTCGTGCCCCGCAAGGTCGACTACCACCCGGACGCGATCCCGGTGCCGTACAACCACCACAACGTCGACTCCGACGAGATGCTCTTCTACACCGGCGGCAACTACGAGGCCCGGCGCGGCTCCGGCATCGAACAGGGCTCGATCTCGCTGCACCCGTCCGGCTTCACCCACGGCCCGCAGCCGGGCGCCGCCGAGCGTTCCATCGGCGCCGACTTCTTCGACGAACTTGCCGTCATGGTCGACACCTTCCGGCCGCTGGACCTCTGCGACGCCGCGACCGCGTGCGAGGACGACGGCTACGCCTGGACCTGGGCCCGCCGCCCCTAGGCGGACGATTCCGGGTGAGCGGTGCCGCGGTCCGGCAGGGGCGGACCGCGGCACCTTCGTGCGCGCGGGGGCGGGCGGGCGTCGACCGCTCCGGCAGCCGCGTCCGCAGCGCCTCCGGCCTCCCACACATCAGCCGCGGGAGCGCACTTCCTTCTCATCGTCCGTCCACAGCCGTCGTACGGCCATCGGCGACTGGACGCTCGGACGAATAGTTCGTGGGCGGAGCTGACTAACATCTTGCGCACTGTCCATCTTGTCATCGACAAGTGCGCTTGTTCGTCGACGACATCCCCCTGGAACCGGAGTACACGATGCGCGACATGACGGCCACGCTGGCCGACCTCGAAGACCTCAACCTGGCCGACCTGGAGGTGTCCGACCTGCTGGAGGTGCACGCCGTGCGCGACGCGGTGGCCCTGCCGGAGACCGGCGCCTCGGCGAGCACCTCCGCCGTCTGGCAGTGGCTGGGCTACTCGTCCTGCGCCGCCCAGCTTCCCCAGTAGTCGTACCGGACCGGGGCTGACCGGTGGGGCCGGGGGACGCCGACACCGGCGTTTCGCGGCCTCACCGGCTCGACCGGGGTCGGTGCCGACGACCGCGTACGGAGGAGACCGTGACAACCACCCGCCAATCCCCTGCCCCGCCGGTGTCGCCGGCACCGGGCGGCCGAGTCGCGCCGGAGGTCCAGGTCGCCCCGTACGTGCTGATCCGCAGGACGGCGGTCGACCTGCCGGCTGCCGGTCCGGCCGGACGGCACCTGCGTCGCCTCCAGGACCAGCTCGTCGATCGACTGGTCGAGTGCCGGGCCCTCGGCCCCGAACTCACCGAGGAGCTGTACCGGCTCGGTGGTCAGGCCCCGACGGCGTACCGCCGGTCGGTCCTGCTACCGCTGCGGCGGGACGTACACAACGACCGGTCGCCGGCCAGCGACCTGCGCGCCCGGCTCGGCGACCTGCCCGACCGGCTGCCGGCGCTGGGGCGCTGGTTGCGGGCCCGGGCCGAGATCGACCGGCTCACCGGAGCCGTCGAAGCCGGGTCGGCTGCGGCGCTGGCCGAGGAGCGCGTCGCACTCGCCGCCCTGTGCGGCAGCGAGCCGTTCGGCCGGGCGGTCGCGTTGACCAGCCCTGAGCTGTTGGCAGCGGTGCAGCGGACGGCGGCGCGCGGCGGCGAGCCGGACGCCAGGGGTCGCAAGTCCGAACCCACCGTGCTCCGCTACGCGTTGCGCGCCACCACCCGGACCAGCCCGCTCTCCTGGTTCACCATCGTCGGCTGGGCCCCCTGGCCGGATGCGGAAGCCGTCCCCGCCCCGCTGGCGTCCCCGCCCAGCGAGGCGCCGCCGACCCACCTGGACCTCGCGGCGGGCCTGGACGTGACGACGGCGGGGGAACCGGTGGCGGTGACCCGTCCTCCCGCCAGCCTGGTCGCCAGCCTCTTCCTGGCCGGGACCAGCCGCCCGGACGAGATGCTGCGCACCCCGCACCGGCTCGCGCCCGGCACCCGCGTGCAGGACGGGCACGTCGTGTTCTACCGCGAGCACCCGACGACCGGCGCCGACGGCATGCCGGTGATCCGGGAGGAACGGGTCCGGATGCCGCTGCGGCCCGCACTGGCCGCGATCATCCGGGTGCTCCGCGCCGCACCCGACGGACACCCGCCGGCGGCGCTCGTGGCGGCCCTCGGCCGAGGCGCCGCGCGCCCCGCCACGGACGCCGCCGAGGCCGAGCGGCTCGCGCAGCGTCTCGTCACCCAGCTCTGCGACGAACGCCTGCTGATCCCGGTACCGCCGACCACCGAGCACGACCCGGCGGCGCTGGCGGCGATCGCCGACTGGCTCAACGACACCGGTGCCCGCGCCCTCGCCGACCAGGTACGGCACCTCGACAGGGACATCCGGTCGCTGGCGGACGTCGACGCGGCGCGGCGCGGCCAGCTCGTACGTCGGATCGACGCCGGCTGGCACGAGGCCCTGTCGCAGCTCGGGGCCGCCGCGCCGGCCCAGGCGCCCGTCACCGAGGATGTCGTGCTACCCGGGCCGGTACGCCTGACCCGCCGGCCCGCGGACACCGCCGACCTGACCGCGCTGACCAGCCTCGCGCTGCTGTTCGACGAGGACCAGGTGCTGCGCCGGCTCCTGCGACACCGGTTCGTCGAGCGCTACGGTCCCGGGGCCCGCTGTGCCGACCTCGGCCAGTTCTTCGCCGAGATCGGCGCCGGCTTCGACGACCTGCCGACGGTGACCCCGGAGGGGGCCCTGGCGGGCGGTCCGATCGCCCGGGTGCCCGAGCTGGCCCAGCTGGCCACGCTGCGGCAGGAGGTGGTCCGGGCGGTACGCGCCGACGGCGGGAACGACGGCGTGGAGACCGTCATCGGTGCCGACCTGGTGGCCGAGGTGGCCGCGGCACTGCCCCGCTGGCTGCGGGCCCGGCCGGTGTCGTACGCCTTCTTCGGCCAGCACGGCCCGGACGGGTCGCTGCACCTCAACCACGTCTACGGCGGCTGGGGCCGGTTCACCAGCCGCTTCCTGGACCTCTTCGGCGACAGCGGCATGCGCGCCGCGGTGGCCGCCCAGCTCCGCCGGGTGCTGCCCGGCCGGGTGGCCCAGTTCCGGCCGGTGCACGGTTTCAACGCCAACCTGCACCCGCTGCTGCTCGGCGAGGACATCGGCGACGACCAGCGGCTGGGCGGGCTCGACCTCGCCTCGGTCGAACTGGTGCACGACCTGGCCGGCGACCAGATCCGGCTGCGCGATCCGGCCACCGGTGACCTGCTCGACGTGCTGTACCTCGGGTTCCTCTCGCCGCCGGCGCTGCCGGCCCGGGTGGCCGCGCTGCTCGGCGACCTGGGCAGCGGCGAGGTGGGGCTCCGCCACCTGGCCGCGACCCGGACGGTGGCCGGTCCGGGCGGGCAGGCCGTCGTCTCCGACCGGCTCCGCTGTGGCCGCGTCGTCCTCGCCCGCCGGAGCTGGCGCTTCGACGACGAGGCCGAACGGCACCTTCGCGAGCTCGGCTCGCCGTCGGTCGCCGCCGCCGCGGCACTGCGGGCGGGCTGGGACCTGCCCGACCAGGTCTTCCTCAACCAGGGCAGCCGGCGCGACGGGCAGCCGCCCGCACCGGGCCACGCCGCGCAGCACCCCGGCGCCCCGGCCCGGCAGCCGTCGGAACGTCCGTCCGCCCCGCCGCCTCCCCCGGCGATCGCCGGGCTCCGGGAGGCGGTCGCCCGGCCCAAGCCGCAGTTCGTCGACCTGGCCAGCCCGCTGCACCTGCGCTGCGTGCCCCGCTGGCTCGGACGGATCACCGGCCGGCTGGTCGTCGAGGAGGCCCTGCCCCGCCCCGCCGGCCACGACCGGCCGCACCGGGTCACCGAACTGGTCGTCGAGACCTACCTCCCGGCGGCCCCCCGGTGACCGGCCGGGCGCCGGCGTGCGACCGCACCACCGAGCCGAGTGGAGTCCAGCCATGACCGAGCCGAGCACGACCGGACTGACTCCGACCATCGACGTCGTGTGCCACTACCACGAGGAGGCCAAGGCATCGCTGCTGCGCGACGCCGTCCTGCCCGTCGCGGAGCGGTTGCGCGGTGCCGGGCTGGCCGTCCACCTGGAACGGCACTGGTTGCACGGCCCGCACGTGCGCCTGCGGCTACGCGGCCCCGAGGCGCAACGGGCCACGGCCGCCGCCGAGGCCGCCGAACGGTTGCGTGGTCACCTGGCGGTGGCGCCGTCCCGGGCCGGGCTCGACGAGGAGCTGCTGCTGCGCCGGTCCGAGGCGGCCGGCCGGGCGGAACTCGTACCGCCCCCGTACGACCCGATCCACCCGGACAACACGGTGCTGGTGACCGACGGCGACCAGAGTGCGCTGGCCGCGCTGCTGGGCACGCCGGGCGCGGTCGAGTGCCGTGCCGACGTCCTCGCCGCCGGGCTGGCTCCGGTGCGGGTGTCGCTCGACCAGCTCGCCCTCGTCGGGGACGCCCAGGCCGCCCGGGTGGGCGTCGTGGTCACCGCCATGGCCGCGCACGCCGACACCTGGCCGGGACGGCTGCTGTCCGGCTACCACACCTTCCTGTCGCACCTGGAGGACTTCCTCTTCGGCGAGCGCGACGACCTCCTGCGCCCACGCTTCGCCGCCTTCGCCGACCGGGCCGGCGGGAGGTACCACGACCTGGTCCGCCAGGCGTCCACGCCGGACACCACCGAGCCGGTGGCTGCGGCGTGGCGGGCGTGGAGCGCGGCGGCGTGGCGGATCGCCGAGCGGGCGTACGACGCGGGCGCGCTCGACGGGGCGTTCTCCGCCGAGTTCCGGCGGCGTACCACCTCGTTCGACGACGCCACCGCGATCCGGTGGGACCTGAGCCGTCGCGGGGCGAGCGCCTACCACCAGGCGCTGGAGGCGTCGGGCTTCCAACGGATCGCCGCGAGCCGCGAGTTCCAGGTCTACCGGTTCTGCACGAACATGCTCTACCAACTGCTGACGCTCTGCGACGTCGCGCCGCTGGAGCGGTACCTCGGGGCCCACCTGCTCGCCGAGGCCACCCAGGAGATCCACGGCGTGACATGGCAGGACGCCCTCACCGCCCGCACCGGGTGACCCGGGTGGAGGCGACGTGGGTGAGGTGACCCTGCGACCGGGCACCCTGGTCCGGGCGGTCGAGGGCGGGCTCCTCGTGAGCGGCTGGCGGGCCAGCTCGGTGGTGACCTGCCCGCCGGTCGCCGGCGAGCTGTGGCAACGGCTGGAGCCCTCCCTCCGCCGGGGGCTCGACCCGGCGACCGCCACCCTGGGACTGCCCGACCGGACCGCCAGGGCGGTGGGCTGGCTGCTCGGTCTCCTCGCCGAGCACGACGTCCTGGTCGACGTCCGGGTGCCGCTGGACGGCCATCCGTTGGCGGCCTGGCTGGCGGGACTCGCGCAGGATCCGGCCGACGCGTTGGACGCGGTGTCGCGGTGCGCGGTGGCGGTCACCGGCGAGGGCGACCTTCCACCGGCCGTACGGGCGGCACTGACCGCCTCCGGGCTCTCCACCGCGCCTGGAGAGGCTCTCCGTGCCCTGCGGGAGGTGCCCGGGGACGGCGGCGGCGCGGACCTGGTCGTGTGGGTCCGGACGGAGGACCCCGGCGAGCGTCGGGAGCCGCCCGTTCCCCCGTGGCCGGAGGCGGCACCGCGACAGCCCGGCTCCCTGCGGCCCGCGGTGCTGCCGGTGACGATCCGGCCGGACGGCGCACTGATCGGCCCGCTGGCCCCGGCCGGTCACCCGGCCGCCGCCGGCCAGGCCGTCGCAGGCCAGACCGCCCCAGGCCAGACCGCCGCAGCCACGGACGCCGGTCCGGCCGGGTCGGCGACCGACCACCGGCTGCTGCCGTTCCTCGTGGCACACGAGGTGGTACGCGTGCTGGCCGGGCTCGCCGACGGCACGGCGCTGTCACTGCGCGGCGGGGTCGTCCAGCGCGTCGGCGAGCCGACCGACCCACAGCCCTGGCCGCCGGCCGCTCGGACCGAGGCGCTTGCCGCGCGGACCGGGGCACCCGCCACGCGGACCGGGGCGCCCGCCGGTGACGCGGCGCTCGCCGGTGACGGGGCGCCGGGCACCGGACCGACGGCGGGAGCGGTGCCGGCCCGCCCACCGGTCGGCCTCGACACCGCGTCCCTCGGTTCGGGCGCAGCGGAGGACGGCCCGGTGCGGGTCGTCGGGGACGACGACCGCCTGGTCCGGGCGATCGCCGTCAGCGCCTCGACCGTACGGCGGACGGATCGGCCCGTGGTGGTGGGCGTCGCGGCGGACTGGCCGGTGGCCCGGCACCTGGCCGAGCAGCGGGCCGCCCACGCGGCCGGCAGGGCGTACCTGCCGGTGCGGGCGCGCGGGACGGCGATCGAGGTCGGCCCGTTGAGCAACCCCGGTGCCGGCGGCTGCCTGCGGTGCGCCGACGCCCGGCGGGAGGCCGTCCTCGGCGCCGGCAGCACCGCCACGCTGCTCGCCGGCGGCCGGTCGCTGCCGCTGCCGCCGTACTGGCACGGGCTGGTCGGCGAGCTGGTCGCCGGCCAGCTCGCCGACCACGCCGATCCGCGCGTGGCCAGCGTGCTGGCGGTGCGCGACGGCGCGATCAGTCGGCACCTGATCAGGGCGGTGCCGGACTGTCCGGACTGCCCCGCCCTGCCACCCGACTCGGCCGGGGCCGCCACGATCGCCCTGCGCCCCCGCCGGCAGCCCGCACCCGACCGCCTGCGGGTCCGTCCGGGACCGCCGGACCTGGCGGTGCTCCGCGCCGAACTGGTCGATCCCCGCTACGGGCCGGTGACGCACGTCCACACCGACCGGCAGGGCCCGCTCGCGCTGGCGGCGGCCGAGATGCCCGTCCCCGGCCGCTCCGGTCGGGTCGGTGGATACGGGCGCGCGGCGGACCAACCGACCGCGCAGGTGCTGGCCCTGCTGGAGGCGGTCGAACGGGAGGCCGGCCGCTGCCCGCAGGCCCGCCGGACGACCACGCTGGGCAGTTACCGGGAACTCGCCGCCGACGCCGTCGCTCCCGCCCGGCTGGGCCTGCCGGAGCCCGAGGCGGTCCGCCACCCCGGGTACCGGCTGGACCCCTTCACCCCGGACACGGTGACGTCCTGGGTGTGGGCGTACGACCTGGCGGGTGATCGGCCCGTCCTCGTGCCGGAGCACGCCGCCTACTACGGGGTGGACCGTGCCGGGGCCGCCCGGTTCCTCTACGAGTCCTCCAGCGGCTGCGCCGTCGGTGGCTGCCTGGAGGAGGCGATCCTGCACGCCTGCCTGGAGACGATCGAGCGGGACGCCTTCCTGCTCACCTGGTACGCCGGCCGTACGCCGCCGGCTCTGGCGCTGCCGCCCGACGTCGATCCGCTGACCCGGCACCTCGCGGACCGGATCGCGGCGGAGGGCTACCGGTTGCACCTGCTCGACATCACCAGCGACGTCGGGATACCGGCCGTCTGGGCCCTCGCCGTCACCGACCGACCCGACCGGGGCGCGACCTTCTCCGCCGCCGGGGCGCATCCCGATCCCCGCCGGGCCGCCGCGGCGGCGGTCCTGGAGGTCGGCGTGAACGTGACCGTCGCGCCGAAGGTGGCCCGCCCGCCGCGGGACCGACTGCTCGCCATGCTCGCCGATGCCGACCTGGTCGGGGATCTGGGGGACCACGCCGCGCTGCACCTGCTGCCGCAGGCCCTGCCCCGGTTCGACTTCGCGCTGCGGGAGGCCGCCGCCGGCCCGGCGCGACCGTTCGACGAGCACTTCGCCGGCTGGCGCGAGCGGTGGCTGCACCCCGACCTGACCGAGGTGCTGCGCAGGGTCGTCGACGCGATGGCCGCCGCCGGAACGCCGCCGCTGGCGGTGGACCAGACCGGGCCGGGCGAACGACGCCTCGGCCTGGCCGCCGTGAAGGTCCTCGCGCCCGGGGCCGTGCCGATGACCTTCGGGCACCTCAACCGGCGGGTCGACCTGCCGCGCCTGCGGCAGGCCCGGCTCGCCGCCCCCGACCACCTGATCCTGCCCCACCCGTTCCCCTGAAGGAGAGCCGAGCATGGCTCGCTGGTCCGCCCTGCACGTCCACCTGCACGCCGGCTCCGAGTGCACCGAGACGGTGCTGCGGGAGCACATCGTGCCGACCACGACGGACCTGCTCGCCCGGGGCGAGATCTCCTCCTGGTTCTTCGTCCGGTACTGGGAGGGCGGCCCGCACCTGCGCTGGCGGGTCGCCGACGCGACGCCGGAGACGGTACGGCGGATGCGCGCCGGGCTGGTCGAAGCGGTGGCCGCGCTGCCGCCACCGGCCCGGGAACTGCGCCCGGCGGACTGGTACGCCCAGTTCGGAGTGCACACCTCCGCCCAGTCCGACGACACCGACCAACCCGACGGGACCGACCGGCCCGACCGGCCGGGCGTGGGGCAAGAGACCGGCGATGGGCCGGAGCTGGGCTGGCAGCCGCACGGCACGGTGGTCGAACAGCCGTACCGGCCGGAGGTCGACCGGTACGGCGGCCCGGACGCGATCGACGCGGCCGAGGAACTCTTCGCCGCGTCCAGCCGGGTCGCCGCGGCTGTGCTCGGCGCGCCACCCGCCCGCCGCCGGTCGACGGCCGTGGACCTGCTGTTCGGGTTCCTCACCGCCAGCGGCCTCACCGGGCACGAGGCGGTCCGGTTCCTGCGCGGCTACGCCAACGGGTGGACGCTGGTGCCCGAGGCGAACGGTCAGGACCTCGGCCTGGCCCTGATCGCGGCGGAACGCGACTTCCACGCCGACGCGTCCGTCTACCCGGCCCGGCAGCGGCTCATCGCCGACATCGTCACGCGCGGCAGGGGCGCCGCCACCTCCGTGAACTACTGGGCGGACGAGGTCGCCGCCTACGTCGAGCGGCTACGGGCGCTCGACGGGCAGGGCCGGCTGCACGGCACGGTGCCCGGCATCCTCGCGTCGCAGCTGCACATGCTGCACAACCGCCTCGGACTGAGCATCCCGGCCGAGTGCCACCTCGCCTGGCTGGCGTCGCTGGCGTACGGCGCACCGGCCGCAGCGCCGGACTTCCACGCCGACGGGATCGACGCCCCGGACCGCGCGTACCACCAGGGGTCGAAGTTCGTCCGTACGCGGTGGCCGAGCCAGCGTCCCCGTACCGTCGAGCCCGCACCGGGTCGCCCCCTCCCGTCCGACGCCGTGACCCTGGCACTGCCCGAGCCGACGCCGGGCGCGCTCGCCGACACCACGCTCGCCACGGTGTTGCTGGAGCGCCGCACCCGGTACGACTTCGGCCGAGCGGAGACCGGCGTGGCGGACCTGGGCCGGCTGCTGCGCTATGCGGCGGGTGACACCGCGCCAGCGGCCGACGGTCAGCGACGACTGGCGTACCCGACGCCGGGCGCCCTGGCGACCACCCGGCTGCTGGTGCTTCCCCGCCGGATCGCCTCGGTGCGGGCGGCACTCTACGAGTACCTGCCGGAGCGGCACGCCCTCCGGCGGGTGGCAGCCGATCCGGGCACCGACCGGCTGTCCCGGGTCGCCCCGCAGTTCGCGCCCACCGGTCCCGACGTCGTCCCCGGCGCCGACGGGCTCGACGTCGAGACGGTGCCGCTCTGGCTGTTCGTGGTCGCGGACCTGCGCCGGGCCCGGGCCCGGTACGGGCTGCGCGGCTACCGGTTCTCCGCCATGGAGACCGGCCACCTCGCCCAGAACCTGCTGCTCGCCGCGACGGCCCTCGGGCTCTCCGCCGCCCCGCTCGGCGGATTCTTCGACGACGAGCTCAACCACCTGCTGCTGCTCGACGGGCTGGACGCCAGCGCCCTCTACGCCCTCGCCCTCGGCTGAGGGCGGGTCCTGCGGGCCAGCCGACGGACCGGGCGGTCCCCGTCAGGCCAGCCGACGGATCAGGTGGTGCCGACGGATCAGGTGGCCCCGACCGGCCAGCCGACGGATCGGGTGGTGCCGACCGGCCGGTGCCGGCTCACGCCGTGGTGCGGGACAGCACGGCGAGTTCGGCGGCGACCGCGGCGAGGATGGCGAGCACCAGCGGCCACGGGGTGCCGACCAGGGCGTAGAGCAGGATCAGGGCCGGGGCGGCGGCCGCCGCGTAGACGGCCAGGGCCAGCGTGCGGTCGGAGCGGAGCAGGCTCGGCAGGATGGTCCGGGACAGGCCGGGCAGCCGGGCGGCGAAGCGCCAGACCACCAGCGCCCCGCCGAGCGCCGCGAACGCCGCCGCGACGCGGGACAGCCCGGCGCTGCCCGGCGCCATACAGGCGATCAGCACGGCGGTGATCATCGTCCAGCCCGCGCCGTAGACCACGAGCTGGCGCAGGCCGAGCGAGATGGTCCGGCCGGAGTCGACCCGCCCGGGGCTCATCGACGCGGCCTCGGCGAGGTGTTCCAGCGCCTCGCTCCAGCGCCGCTGCTCCAGCCGGAGCACGCCGATGTCGTGGCGGGCCTCGGCGAGCTGCGGGTCCAGCCGCAACGCCTCCCGGTAGGCGCGCTCGGCCAGGTCGAACATCTGCATGTTCGCCGCCACCAGCCCGAGCACCAGGTGCGCCTGGGGATTCTCGGGTGCCAGCTCGATCCCGCGCCAGGCCGCGTTCAGCGCCGGCTGCCCGTTGCGCGAGCCGGCCAGGATCGCGGCGGCGCTGCTCTGCGCGTACGCGTCGTCGGGGCCCAGCGCCAGGATCCGGTCGGCGGTCCGGGCCGCCTCGGCGTACTCCTCCAGATCGCCGAGGGCGAGGGCGCGGGCGACCAGCGCCGGAACGCTGTCGGGGGCGGCGGCGACCGCGGCGTCGGCGGCGGTGCGCGCCTCCGTCGGCCGCCCGGCCGCGAGGTGGACCCGGGACAGCATGGTCAGCGCCCCGGCGTCGGCCGGGTCCAGGGCGACGGCGTAAGAGACCTCAGCCGCGGCCTCGTCGTAGCGACCGAGTTCGGCGAGGAGCTGGGCGCGTTGGAGGTAGCCGTCGGCGGCGGAGCGGTCTGAGGTGGCGTCGCTGGACATCGCGGCGAGCCTAGGCGGCCGGAGCCTCGTACACCAGGGCCACCGCGATGCCGGTGAGCCCCTCGCCGCGCCCGGGGAAGCCGAGGCCGTCGGTGGTGGCCGCGGAGACGGTCACCGGCGCGCCGACCGCCTCGGAGAGCACCCGCTGGGCCTCCTCACGGCGCGGGCCGATCTTGGGCCGGTTGCCGACCACCTGCACGGACACGTTGCCGATCGCGAAGCCGGCGGCCCGCACCCGGCGGGCGCTCTCGGTGAGCAGGGCGACGCCCGACGCGCCCGCCCACTCGGGCTGGCCCACGCCGAAGTTGGCGCCCAGGTCCCCGAGGCCGGCCGCCGAGAGCAGCGCGTTGCAGGCGGCGTGCGCGGCCACGTCGGCGTCCGAGTGCCCGGCCAGGCCGTCCTGGTCGGGCCAGTGCAGGCCGGCCACCCAGCACGGCCGGCCCGCCTCGAAGGCGTGCACGTCGGTGCCGATGGCCACCCGGGGAACGATCATGAGAAGAGGGTACGCGTCAGGCGCCCGTGGCGAGCAGATGCTCGGCCAGCGCCAGGTCGAACGGGCGGGTGACCTTCAGCGCGTACTCGGAGCCGGGGACGCAGGACACCGGGACGCCCTGCTTCTCGACCAGGCCGGCGTCGTCGGTGAGCGGGTCACCGGCGGCGGCGTGCGCGGCCGTCAGCACCGCCCGGCGGAAGCCCTGCGGGGTCTGCACCGCGCGCAGGGCGGAGCGGTCGACGGTGCCGAGGACGACCTCGTCGGCGCCGACCTCCTTGATCGTGTCGACGACGGGCAGCACCGGGATCACCGCGTCGTGTCCGGCGCGGACGGCCGCCGCGACGGATTCCACCAGGTCGGGCGGGGTCAGCGCCCGGGCGGCGTCGTGCACGAGGACGATCTCCGGGCCGGCGGGCACCGCCGCGAGGGCGGCGGCCACCGACGCCTGCCGCTCGGCGCCACCGGGCACCACGGTCACCGGGGCGACCGGGGCGAGCAGCTCACGTACCGCCGCCACCTCGGCGGCCGGGGCGGCCACGACGATGGTGTGCACCGACGGCGCGGCGGCGAGCCGGCGGACCGCGTGCACCAGCAGGGGTTCCCCACCGAGCAGGCGCAACGCCTTGGGGCGGCCGGGGCCGAGCCGTACGCCAGCACCGGCCGCAGGCACGAGGACCGCGACGTCACCGCACGGATTGAGCTGCGCGGTCACGTCGCGGTCCTCGGTGGTTTGTTCGCTACGCATCGGGTACGACGATGCTGCGGGGACTAGGCCTCGGTCAGGACCTTGTCGAGCAGCGTCTCCGCCTCGTCCTTGGTGCTCTTCTCGGCCAGCGCGACCTCGCCGACGAGAATGTCACGGGCCTTAGCGAGCATGCGCTTCTCACCCGCGGAGAGACCCCGCTCCCGCTCCCGACGCCACAGGTCGCGGACGACCTCGGCGACCTTCAGCGGGTTACCGGAGGCCAGCTTCTCCAGATTCGCCTTGTAACGCCGCGACCAGTTGGTCGGCTCCTCGGTGTGCGGTGCACGGAGCACGTCGAAGACCTTGCCGAGGCCCTCTTCGCCGACCACCTCGCGCACACCCACGATCTCGGCGTTCTCGGCGGGCACCCGGACCGTCAGGTCACCCTGTGCGACCCTCAGGACGAGGTATTGCTTAGGCTCGCCCTTGATCACCCGAGTCTCGATTGCCTCGATGAGTGCGGCCCCGTGGTGGGGGTAAACAACGGTCTCGCCGACACTGAAAACCATAGGTTCGAAACCCCTTTCGCTGTGTCTAGGGTAACACGCTCAGGCACCGATGTCTCACCGCTGTCCTGACCGTTGGCGCAGCTCAGGGGCCCTGTGAGAGGTCTTTCTTCAGCTTGACAGACCGCCAAACCAGTGGTTTGACCACGCTCCGTAACGCTCGGATGACGTCCCGGTACGAGTGACGCGAACGTCGAGATCAAGGGCTATGCGCTCCTCCCATGGTAGCCCGCCGGCCGGGTACGCGCCCAGGTGTAGCGGCAGCCCGCCCCGTGCGGGACGCTGGAGACCGAGCCGCTGTCCGCTCGCCGAGACGTCCTGGGGGTCCGATGGGCAAGCCCGACGCAGACGGCCCTGGACTGCCCGACCTGCCACCCGAGTGGGGCCGGGTGGTCGTGCCGGACGACGCCTCCGCGCTCGCCGCCGAGGCCGAACAGCTCCGCCGCGAGCTGGGTGGCACGCCCCGGCACGCCGTCCCGCCTCCGCCGGCCCGGTCCCCGTTCGCCCTCGCCCTGCTGGTGCTGCTGGTGGCGGTGCTGACCACCCTCGCCGGCCTCGCGGCGGTCACCTGGCCCCGGCCCGGCCGGTCCACCCCGGAGCCCACCCCCACCCCGTACGCGCCGCCGGCCGGGGCGGCCGGTCGACCGCTGCCCGCGCTGGACCTGGTCGACGCCGGCCAGTCACCGGTGCCCCTGCGCGGACTGGTGCCAGCGATGATCATCCTCGTGGACGGCTGCCCCTGCCCGGCCGACGTGGCCACCGCCGCCACCCTGGCACCGGCCGGCGTCACGGTGGTCACCGTCGCCGGCACCCGGCCCGTACGCGCCACGCCACCGCCCGCCGGGGCCACGGTGCGACCGCTCGCCGACCCGGCCGGCGGGCTGCGCTCGTTCCTGCACCTGCCGGCCCGCCCCGGCGCCGTCACCGCGCTGCTGGTGGACCGGACCGGCGTCCTCGTCAAGGTGGTCCCCGAGATCCACTCCGCCGAGGACTACCGCGCCGACCTGAGCCGCCTCGCCGCCTGAACCGCCCCGCCGGGGTGGTCAGGGCAGGGCGACCAGCTGCGCATCGACCCGCAGCGGCTCCGCGTTGGCGCTCGACAGCGAGACCTGGAACGGCCCGCCCCTGCCGGTGACCTCCGTCGACGTGACCGAGCCGTCGCAGGCGCTGGTGATCGGGTCGGCCGCCCAGGCCCCCTCGACCACGATCAGCAGCTCTCCCGGGCCGACGCAGCGGTACTGGAGCAGGTGACGCGCCCCGCCCTCGGCGGAGGCCCTCTTGACGAGACCCTCCGCCGGACTGAGCACGGCCCGGGCGGTCCAGACCGTGTCGGGGAAGCTGGCCAGCCTGCCCCGACGCCCGTCGCCCGCCTGGAGCGGGTCGTCCCCGGCGCGGCGCTGCTCCGGGTCCTCGACGTCCACCCGCACCGTCGCGCCGCCGCGCGGGTCCACCCGCACCGTCGTGCCCTCACGCGTCTCCGTCCGGACCGTCGCGCCGCCACGCGGATCCGTCCGCACCGTCGCGCCGCTGCGCGGGTCGACGAGCCAGAAGCTGGCGGGCCGTCCGGATCCCTCAGCGGGCACGACGAACCGGACGTGGGCGTCCGGCGGGGCGGCGAACCGGACCCGGTCCGCCGGTGCGACGTTCGACAGGTCCGGCACGGGGCCGGTGCGGGGCGCCTCGGCCTGCCACCACCAGCCGCCGCCGACCAGCGCGGCCAGCCCCGCCACGGCCAGTACGGCGCCGCGCAGCCGATCGTCGGCCCCGACGCCAGCCGTGTGCCCACCCGCGTCCGGCCCGGTCTCCGGCCGGTCTGCCGCATCGGCGTCCATCATCAGAGGGTAACCGTGCCGGGCGAACCGCTCACTCCTGTCCGTTCCAGCAACGCGGCGAAGAGGGTCAGGCCGGGGCCGAACGCCAGCATCACCACCCGCCGCGGCGGCGACGCGGCCCGGCGCAGCCGGTCCAGGATCAGCAGCACCGTCGGCGACGAGCAGTTGCCGTGCTCGTCCAGGGTCGCCCGGGACGCCGCCAGGCCCTCCGGCGGCAGGGCCATCTCCCGCTCGACCACGTTCAGGATGCGCGGGCCGCCCGGGTGCACCGCCCAGCCGTCCACCTCGGACAGCGTCGTGCCGTGCCGGGCCAGCAGCCCCTCGACCAGGCCCCGGACGTGCGTGGAGAGCACCTGCGGCACCTTCGGCGACAGCCCCATCCGGAAACCCGTGTCGGTGACGTCCCAGGTCATGTGGTCGGCCGTCGAGGTGTCCGTGACGGACGTGACCTCGCGCAGCGCGTACCCCCGGCCGCCGGGAACGACCACGGCGGCGACCGCGGCGTCCGAGAAGAGCGCGTGGGAGACGATCTGCTGGGTGTCCACCCGGGCGCTGGAGGGCTGGATGTGCAGGCTGGTCAGCTCCGCGCAGAGCAGCAGCGCGGGCCGGCCCCGGGCGGTGACGAAGTCGCTCGCCGCGCCCAGGCCCGGCAGCGCGGCGTAGCAGCCCATGTGCCCGACGAACAGGCGCTGCGTGTCCGGGGCCATGCCCAGGTCCCGGGCGAGCAGGATGTCCAGCCCCGGGGTGGCGTACCCGGTGCACGAACAGACGACGAAGAGCCCGACGTCGCCGGCGGAGAGGCCGGCGGCCGTCAGCGCCCGGCCCACCGCCTCCTTGCCCAGCGGCAGCGCCTCGACCAGGTAGCGGCGCATCCGCCGTTCCGTGGGCCAGTCGGATACGTCCTCCAGCAACGGGTTCACGGCAGCCTGCCGGTGGGTGACCCCCGAGTGCGCGAAGATCCGCTGCGCCAGCGCCCGCGTGCTGCCGGAGAAGTGCTTCGAGAAGAAGCCCTCCCACAGGTCGTCCTGCGCGGCCGACGGCGGGTGTGCCGTCCCCAGCCCCGCGATCACCGGTACGGCCACCATGCCCACCTCTCGTCCGGCCTTGCGCACCGGGCGGTCGAACCGCCCCTGGACGGGCCGTGCGCCCGCGCGTCCGCCGACCCGGCGGACCCCCCCACGCTCACCAACGAGGCACCGTTCCGTCGCGGTCCGGGTCACCGCCCAGCGCGGCGACGCCCAGCCAGTCCGCGCAGACGTCCGACGTCGCCGGGTGCAGCGAGCCGCAGCGGGCGTCCCGGTAGAGCCGCTCCAGCGGATGTCCCCGCCGGGTCGCGGACGTGCCGGCCGCCTCCAGCACGGACGCGGCCACGTCGGCGGCGGTGGTGCCGGCGAGCAGCTTCGCCCGCCAGACCCAGCGGTTGGTCTCCGCGTCGCCCGGCGCCTCGTCCACCCGGCGGGCCGCCTCCGCGACCACCAACTGGGCCGCCGCCACCGCCGCGTCGGCCCGGCCCAGGCGGGACCGGACCGCCGGCAGGCCGGCGAGGTTGCGGGCGTTCAGGTGCTCGGCCGCCGCGTCGAGGGCCGCCCGGGCCACCCCCACGTAGACGGCGGCGTAGCTGGCCACCAGCCAGTGCGGCATGAGCTGGGCGACCACCAGGGCCAGCCCCTCCACGCCGCCGAGCAGCCGGTCGGCCGGCACGGTCACGTCCAGGTGCAGGTCGTGCGAGGAGGTCGCGCGCATGCCGAGCGAGTCCCACGTGGGCTCGACGGTCAGCCCGTCGCCGGCCGGCACCAGGAACTGGGAGACCACCGACTGGTCGACGGCGCTGCGGGCGGCCACCAGGTAACCGTCCGCGTGCCCGGCCCCGGAACAGAACGTCTTGCTGCCCTTGAGGTGCCAACCGCCGTCGGCCGGCTCGTAGACGGTGCTGAGCTGGGAGAGCCGGGCACCGGCGCCGCGCTCGCTCATCGCCACGGCGTACCAGGAGCCCTGGGCGGCGGCGGTGAGCAGCCGGTCCCGGGCGGCCAGCGCCTCGGCCGGGACGCCGAGCGCCTCGGCCAGTTCCTCGGTCACCGCGCCGAGCGCGCCGGTGACCGAGGCGTGCATGTTGAAGACCAGGGCCGTCGCGCCGTTGCCCCGGGCCAGCTCGGTGGCGACCGCCGCGTACTCGGCGAAGGTGGCGCCCATCCCGCCGAGTGCGGTGGGAACCATCAGGCCGAAGAGCCCGGCCTCGCGCAGGTCACGGAAGTCCTCGACCGGGAACGAGCCGTCCCGGTCGTGCTCGGCCGCCCGGGCGGCCAGCCTCGGTGCCAGGCGGCGAGCCGCCTCCAACGCGTGCTGCGCCATACAGCCCCCTTCTCGGCCCTCTCCCTACCCAGGGACGGGCACCGCTATCCGCTCCGCGTACCACGCCCCTGGTAGAGCACGGCCGTCGACCAGGTCGGCACGATCCGCGGCGGCGGGCCGGCGACCGTCGCGTGCGGACGGTCGGCCGGGACCGCGTACGGGCGGCCGGTGGCGCGCATCCGGCGGACCAGCCAGCCGAGCAGGCCGGGCATCCCCGGCCGGATGCCCCGCAGGCGCAGGTCGACCCCGTGCCGGGCGCACTCCGCCACCAGCGCCCGGGAGTCCACGAACAACCGTGGATCGTGGATGCCCTTCGGCACCGTGGGCAGCCGCTCGGCGATCCGCACGGCCAGCAGGCGGCTCAGCGCCGTGTCGTTCAGCGTGTCCAGGACGAGCAGGCCGCCGGGCCGCAGCAGGCGGCACGCCTCGGCCACCGCGCGCCGCCAGTCCGGCACGTGCTCCAGCAACTCGCCCGCCGCGACCACGTCGGCGCAGTCATCGGCCAGCGGTACGGCGGTCACGTCGCCGTTGACCACGGTCACCCCGTGCGCGGCGGCCTGCGCCAGGGCCGACCGGGTGAGGTCGACGCCCACGTGCCGGTAGCCCTTGCCGGCCAGGTGCGGGGCGAGCAACCCGGCGCCGCAGCCGAGGTCGACGAGGAGGGCGCCGGGGCGGGACGCCGGCGGCACGAGCGCCGCGCGGGCCTCGGCCAGCCAGTGCAGCATCGCGAACGCGCCGTCCGGCCGCCACCACTCGCCGGCCAGGTCGTCGTACTGGCGCGGATCGTTGCGTGGCAGGGTGCGGCCCGCGTCTGGCATGGACCGAGCGTGGCACGACTGCCCGGTAACGACCAGACTTTCCTCATGTCGCCAACGGTGCTAGGGCTGGTCAGGGCGAGTCACCCGGAGCCGGCCGCCGCGGTCACCACGGTGGCCGGGCTGCTCGCGTGGGGCGTCGGGCACCGGCCGGGCGGGATCCTCGCCGTGGTGCTCACCGTGGCGGCCAGCCAGCTCGCCGTCGGCTGGGCCAACGACGCGCTCGACGCCGACCGGGACGCCACGGTGGGGCGTACCGACAAGCCGGTCGCCGCCGGCGCGGTCGGTCGGCGCGCCACGGCCATGGCCGCGGCGGTGGCCGCGCTCGCCACCCCGGCGCTGGCGCTGGCCACCGGCCCGGCCGCCGCGCTCTGCGCCACCCTCGGGCTGGTCTCCGCGCTGCTCTACGACTGGCCGCTGAAGTCGACCCCGGTCTCGGTGCTGCCCTACGCGGTCTCCTTCGGCTCGCTGCCCGCCTTCGTCGTGCTGGCGCTGCCCGGAGCGGTGGTGCCGCCGGTCTGGCTGGTCGCCGCCGCGGCCTGCCTGGGCGCCGGGGCGCACTTCGCCAACGTCCTGCCCGACCTGGCCGACGACGCCCGGACGGGGGTGCGTGGGCTGCCGCACCGGCTCGGTCCGGCCGGCAGCCGGGCCGCCGCCGCGCTGCTGCTGCTCGCGGCGACCGCCACGCTGGTCCTCGGGCCGCCCGGGCCGCCGTCGGGGGTCGGCCTCGCCGCGGTCGTGGCCGCCGTCGTGGTGCCGCCGCTGAGCTGGTACGCGGGACGCGCCACCACCCGGGCCGGCGGCCGGCAGGTGGCCGCCTTCCGGGCCGTGATGCTGGTCGCCCTCATCGACGTCGTCCTGCTCGTCACGAGCGGCCGACTGGTGTGACGCGCGTCCCCCCGGGTGCCATCTCCGGGTCGGCGTGCGGGCGTGGATCAGGCCCAACTACCCTGGAGCGCGGTCTGCGCGGGCATGGCCACCATGCCCGGCGTGAGCACCGGGTGGGATCGTGACGAGGAGGACCGACGTGACGCGCTCGATCAGGGGTTCCCGGCGGGCGGCCCTGCTGCTGTCCGGGATGGCCGCGGCGACCGGGCTGCTGCTGTCCGGCTGCGGCGCCGGCCAGGTCTCCGAGACCGCCAACAAGGCGCCGTCGGTCCAGGGCGTCAACCTGTCGGCCGGCAACGGCGCCTACGCGGTCCGCGGCCTGCTGGTCGAGTTCCCCGGCACCGAGGGCTACAAGGCGGGTGCCAACGCCGTCCTGAGCGCCGTGATCTACAACGACTCGCCGAACCCGGTGACCGTGACCGTGACCACCGACAGCGCGCGCGAGGTGGTGATCACCGGCACCGGCGCCTCGGCCAGCCCGTCTGCGTCCCCGAGCGAGTCGGAGTCGCCCGCCCCGTCCGGGTCGCCCTCGCCGGCGGAGTCGGCCAGCCCGGGCGCCCCCGAGAGCCCGTCGGGATCGGCCAGCCCGGGCGCCTCCGAGAGCCCGTCGGAGTCGGTCAGCCCCGGTGCCCCGGAGAGCCCGGCCCCCGAGAGCCCGGCCGCGCCGGCCGGCGAGCCGGCCCGGATCGAGATTCCGCCGCTCAGCTACGTGCAGCTCAGCGCCCAGTCGAACCGGGTCTTCCAGCTCATCGGCCTGAACGAGGCGCTGCGCTCCGGCCAGAACGTCACCCTGACCTTCGATTTCGGCAACGGTGCCACGGTCACCGGCCCGGCCCCGGTCGCCGTGCCGCTCACCCCGGCCGCGCCCCCGTCGAAGATCGTCGAGCGCCTGGGCGGCTACGAGGAGAACGAGGGCGGCGGTCACTGACCCTCCGCCCCGCTGTTTCCGACGACACCGTCGGCGTGGTGACCGCCACGCCGGCGGTGTCTTCGTCATACCGGGGGACTAACGTCCCGGTGTGACCACCTCCCGATCGAGCTCCCCCCGCGCTGGCGGGGCCGGCGGGCGCGGCCGGGCCGCCGCTCGCGAGCCCCGGCCGGCCTACGAGTGCGACGCCTGCGGGCACCAGCCGCCGAAGTGGGTCGGGCGCTGCCCGGAGTGCGGCGAGTGGGGCTCGGTGGTCGAGTGCACGGTCACCGGCCCGACGGTCTCCGGAAAGGTGGTCAGCTCCCGGATGCCGGCCGAGCCGGCCCGGCCGATCGCCACCATCAGCGCCGCACCGGCAAGGGCCCGCCCCACCGGGGTCAGCGAGCTCGACCGCGTCCTCGGCGGCGGCCTGGTCCCCGGTGCGGTGGTGCTGCTCGCCGGGGAGCCGGGGGTCGGCAAGTCCACCCTGCTGCTCGACGTGGCCCAGCAGTGGGCCGCCGGCGCCGGCAGCCCCTCGCTGGTGGTCAGCGGCGAGGAGTCGGTCAGCCAGGTCCGGCTGCGCGCGGAGCGGATGGGCGCCCTGCACGACCAGCTCTACCTCGCGGCCGAGAGCGACCTCGCCGCGGTGCTCGGTCACCTCGACGCGGTCAAGCCGGGCCTGCTGGTGCTCGACTCGGTGCAGACCATCTCCACCAACAACGCCGAGGGCGTGTCGGGCGGGGTGACCCAGGTGCGGGCGGTCACCGCCGCCCTGGTCGCGGTGGCCAAGGAGCGGGGCATCGCCACCGTGCTGGTCGGCCACGTCACCAAGGACGGCCAGGTGGCCGGGCCCCGGGTGCTGGAGCACCTGGTCGACGTGGTGCTGCACTTCGAGGGCGACAAGCACTCCTCGTTGCGCATGGTGCGCGGCGTGAAGAACCGGTTCGGCGCCGCCGACGAGGTGGGTTGCTTCGAGATGCACGAGGGCGGCATCAGCAGCCTGGCCGACCCGTCCGGGCTCTTCCTGACCCGCTATTCGGAGCCGGTGCCCGGCACCTGCGTCACGGTGGCGATGGAGGGGCGCCGGGCACTCGTCACCGAGGTGCAGGCGCTGATCGGCGCGACCGTGGCCGGTTCGCCCCGGCGGACGGTCTCGGGGCTCGACTCGGCCCGGCTCGCGATGGTGCTGGCCGTGCTCCAGCGACGCACCGAACGCCTGACCCTGCACGACCGGGAGGTCTTCGCGGCCACCGTCGGCGGCATCCGGGTGGTGGAGCCGGCGGCCGACCTCGCCGTGGCCCTCGCCGTCGCCTCGGGCGGGCTCAACCTGGCCATCGCGCCGCACCTGGTGGCGATCGGCGAGGTCGGCCTGACGGGCGAGGTGCGCCGTGTCGGCGCCGTGCCGCGCCGGCTGGCCGAGGCGGCCCGGCTCGGCTTCCGGCTCGCGCTGGTGCCGACCGGCTGCGGCCCCGAGAGCACCGGCGTCACGCCGGAGCACATGCGGGTGATCGAGGTGACCGACGTACGCTCGGCGCTCCAGGCCGTCGCCCGGGCCTCCGCCGAGTGACCGCCGAGAATGGTCGGCGGAACGTCCGGTCCGATACCGGACAGCCCGGACGCCAGCCCACGGTCCGGGCGAGGTGGGGCATCGTGACACATCACAGTAACCACGACAGCACCCACCGCAGGGCAGTCCGTAGACTGTGTCCGTGCCGATCGACCGCGACACCGCCAAGCCTGCTGGCGCGACACCCCACGCCCGCACCGGCGCCGTGGGCTCCCCCGCCCGCGCGATCAGCGTGACCGTGACCGGCGGCGCCGGGGGCGCCGGTGACCCGTTGCGGGCGAACCTGGCCCTGATGGCCCCGGGCACCGCCCTGCGCGACGGCCTCGAGCGCATCCTGCGCGGCCGGACGGGCGCGTTGATCGTCCTCGGCTACGACAAGGTGGTCGAGGGTCTCTGCACCGGTGGGTTCCCGCTCGACGTCGAGTTCTCCGCCACCCGGGTGCGGGAGCTGTGCAAGATGGACGGCGCGGTCGTGCTCTCCAGCGACGGCACCCGCATCGTGCGGGCCGCCGTGCACCTGATGCCCGATCCCACCATCCCGACCGAGGAGTCCGGCACCCGGCACCGCACGGCGGAGCGGGTGGCCCGGCAGACGGGCTACCCGGTCATCTCGGTCAGCCAGTCGATGCGGATCATCAGCCTCTACGTCAACGGCCAGCGGCACGTGCTGGACGACTCGGCGGCGATCCTGTCCCGTGCCAACCAGGCGCTCGCCACGCTGGAGCGCTACAAGCTCCGGCTCGACGAGGTCTCCGGCACCCTCTCCGCCCTGGAGATCGAGGACCTGGTCACCGTACGGGACGCGGTCGCGGTGGTGCAGCGGCTGGAGATGGTCCGCCGGATCGCCGACGAGATCGCCGGCTACGTGGTGGAGTTGGGCACCGACGGTCGCCTGCTCGCCCTCCAGCTCGACGAGCTGATGGCCGGCGTCGACGCCGACCGCACCCTGGTGATCCGGGACTACCTGCCGGCCGGCCGGAAGTCCCGCACCCTCGACGAGGCCCTGGTGGAGCTGGATCTGCTCGGCGCCACCGAGCTGATCGACCTGGTCGCGGTCGCCAAGGCCATCGGCTACCCGGCCGCGTCCGACGCGCTCGACGCGGCGGTCAGCCCGCGCGGGTTCCGGCTGCTGGCGAAGGTGCCCCGGCTGCCGGTCGCCGTGGTCGACCGCCTCGTCGTGCACTTCGGCAGTCTCCAGCGGCTGCTGGGCGCCACGGTCGAGGATCTCCAGGCCGTCGAGGGGGTCGGCGACGCGCGCGCCCGGGGCGTCCGCGAGGGGCTGTCCCGCCTCGCCGAGGCGTCGATCCTCGAACGCTACGTCTGACCCGGCCGTACGCCGGCCCGGCCCACACGGTCACAGCTTCCGGGGCCACACCGCCACCGCCATCCGTCGGGCGGGCCCGGCCCGGCCGACCGCGCGGCGGCCCGGTCTGTCCGGCAGCCCAGTGTCCGGCTGGCCGCCCGGCCCACGGGTGGTCAGTCGGTGACGGTGAGCTTGACCGGCTCGCTGAGCTTGGTGCCGACCCGGGCGTAGACCTGGTAGGTGCCGGCCGGCGGGTTGGGGCCCGCCGCCACCCCGTTGGCGCACTTGGTGGTGTCGCGGCCGTTCCAGCCCACCTGGTAGGCGCGCTCGAAGCCCGGGGTGAAGGACTGCACGTCGGAACCCTGGGCGGTGCCGCACGTGTCGGACGACCAGACCTTCTCGGCCCCCGACTTGATGAACAGCTCCTGCACGGAGGCGCCGACATCGCGGCTGCACGTCCGCTCGGAGCGATTCTTGATCTTGAGCCGGAGGTCCACCACGGCCCCCCGGACCACCGAGGCGGGCTGGGCCACCGGGGTCACCGTGATCTCGGCGTCCGTGCAGGCGCCGTCACCGGCGGCCGGCACGACGGGTGCCACCGGCGGCGAGTCGGTGGTGACCGGCTCGCCCGACGGATCTTCGGCGTCAGGGCCGTCCGCCGCACCCGGCGAGGGCCCCCCGGTCTGCGGGGCGAGCACCGAACCGGTGGGTTCCGGCGAGGCACCGGACGACGTCGCGCCCGGAGTGGGCTGCGCGTCACCGCCCTTCTTCGCGTTCCGGTCCGATCCGGTGCACGAATAGAGCAGGACAATCAGGAAGAGAAGCCCGGCTCCGAGTACGACGGCGCGACGCCGCCAGTACACGGCGGGGGACAGGGGGCCGACCGTCAGACGCATGATGTCCCCACCGTAGCGGCGCGGGGCACGCCAGCCCCGCACGACGCGCCGAGTCGCCCACCGCTCACCGCACCGACCCTCCACATGCGACGGCTCCGGCTGCCGACCGTGTCCCGCCGGCGACGCTGGGTCGCCGCGCCGCCGGCACTCAGAGGTACACCTTGCGCTGGTAGATGGCGTGGGCACCCGCGACCCGGTCCAGGAAGAGCAGGCCGGCGCAGTGGTCGATCTCGTGCTGGAGGGCCCGCGCCTCGAACCCGTCCGTCACCAGCCGTACGGGCCGGCCGGTGCCGGGCAGGACGCCCTCCACCACCAGCCGGCTTGCCCGCTTGACGTCCCCGGTCAGGTCGGGCACCGACATGCACCCCTCGCGCGCCACCTTCCACCGGCTCGCCTCGACGACCCGGGCGTTGCACAGCACGAAGGTGCCGTGCACGGTGAGCGCCTTCGGGTGGCCCGTCACGTCCACCGCGAAGACCTGCGCACCCACACCGACCTGCGGGGCGGCCAGCCCCACGCAGCCCGGGGACACCCGCATGGTGGCGATCAGGTCGGCGGCCAGCCGTACCGTCTCCGCCGCCGTCGGATCCACCTCGCTGCCGGAGCGGCTGAGCACCTGCTCCGGCGCGCACACCACCGGCCGCACCTCCCCCGGAACGGCCAGGGACTCCGGGGTCCAGTCGCCGAGGCCGACGTACGCCTCGATCTCCGGTCCGCGCCCCGCGCCGGTCACAGCAGGTCCGGATCGGCCGGCCGGAGGGTCACCCCGACGCCCAACTCCTCGGCCGTCGCCGCCAGCCGCCCGGCCAGCCCGTCGGCCGTGCCGGGCGGCAACTCCACCTCGGCGACCACCACGTACAGCGAGCCGGTGAGGCGGGTGCTCAGGTCGGTGACGTTGCCGCCGGCATCGGCGAGCACCCGGGTCATGGCCGCCACGATGCCCATCCGGTCCGCGCCGTGCACCGCCAGCACGTACGGCTCGCCGGCGGGAGCCGTCTCGCCGTCGGGGGTGACCGCGCGTACGGTGGCCAGCAGTTGACCGTCGGCGGAGAGCGGCACCAGCGCGGCCTCGACGTCGCCGGCGGCCGGGCCCACGCAGATCAGGGTCATCGCGAAGTGCCCCCGCAGCCGGGTCATGGTGCTGTCGGTGAGGTTCGCGCCGAGCCGGGCGAGCAGCTCGGCGACGTCGGCCACGATGCCTGGCCGGTCCCGGCCGATGACGGTGATCGCGAGCTCGTTCATCCGGGCATTCTGCCCGATCCGTCCGCCGCCGCGGCAGCGCCCCGCCCGGACCGCCCAGCCAGCGGGACGGTAGTGGCGCCCCGTCGTGGCACCGTCGCCCGCACCGCCCCGGCGACGGGACGCGTGACATCATCGGCGACGCGATGTCTGAGCCCACTTTCGCCACCCTGGTAAGCCGGTGGTACGAGGAGAACGCCCGCGACCTGCCATGGCGCGGACCCGACGTGACCCCGTGGGCCATCCTGGTCAGCGAGGTCATGCTCCAGCAGACGCCTGTCGTACGCGTGCTCCCCGCCTGGGAGGCCTGGCTGGCGCGCTGGCCCGAACCGGCAGCGCTGGCGGCGGACAGCCCCGCCGAGGCGATCCGGATGTGGGGGCGGCTCGGCTATCCCCGTCGGGCGGTGCGGCTGCGCGACTGCGCGCTGGCGATCGTCGAGAGGCACGGCGGGCAGGTCCCCGACCGGCTGGACCAGTTGCTGGCGCTGCCGGGCGTCGGCACGTACACGGCCCGGGCGGTGGCCGCGTTCGCGTACGGTCAGCGGCACCCGGTGGTCGACACCAACGTGCGGCGGGTGGTCTGCCGGGCGATCGCCGGCGAACCGGACGCCGGCCCGGCGACGCGCCCGGCCGACCTGGTCGCCACCGAGGAACTGCTCCCCGTCGAACCGGCCGCCGCCGCCCTGGCCAGCGCGGCCTTCATGGAGCTGGGCGCGGTGGTCTGCGTCGCCAGGTCGCCCCGCTGCGGCGTCTGCCCCGTCGAATCGGTCTGCGCCTGGCGCGCGTCCGGCCGCGAGGCGCCCGCGGGTCCGACCCGCCGCCCCCAGCGGTACGCCGGCACCGACCGCCAGGTACGCGGGCTGCTGCTCGGCGTACTACGGGAGACGACCGGGCCGGTGCCGCACCAGCGGCTCGACCAGGTGTGGGCCGACGACGTCCAACGGTCCCGGGCGCTCGCCGGACTGGTACGGGACGGTCTCGTGGAACCGGTCGGCGAATCCTCGTTCCGCCTCGTCGGCGACGGGCCACCCGTCCCGGTGGGCTGACCCGGCGCGGACGCTGGGCGGCGCCGGGTCGGCGTGGGCCAGCCCCGGCGTGACGAAAGGGCCGGCCCCCTTGTGGGGCCGACCCTTGTCGTTGGGTGTGGTGTGTCAGGCGGTGTAGCCGCGGGTGGCGATCCAGTCGGCGAGGTTGTCGACGCTCATCCGGTAGGAGGCCTGGTCGGGGTTGGCGGAGTCGGCGATGGTGACGGTGTTGCCGTTGTCGCGGTAGCCGACGACGCTGATGTAGTGCCCGCCCTCGAAGGAGTGGGTGGTGCCGTCGGTGTCGGTGGCGGTGCCGGCGATGTTGGCGACCACGGCGTGGCCTTCGTCGATGGCGGTGACGATGTCGCCGCGCAGCTTGTCGGTCTGCTTGTCGTCGGCCTTGGCGCCGGGGATCTCCACCGACTGGTAGGCGTCCTTGCCGCTCTCCTTGTTCAGGACGGGGGTGATGTCGTTGATGGAGTTGGTGCCGGCTTCGGTGGTGCCCATGCGCTGGGCCATGCCGTCGACGTCGATGTTCTTGCCCTGCACGCTGAGGGCGTTGCGGGCGGCGGCGGGGCCGCAGTAGTAGAAGTTCGGCTGTGCCTCGTAGCGCACGCCCAGCTCCCGCTCGCCACCCTTGCGGTCCTGTGCGACCGAGGCCGACACGGGCGTGGTGGGGGCGGCGAGGGCGGTGGTGACGGGGCCGGCGATGGCGCCGCCGGTGAAGGCGAGCCCGGCAGCGGTCAGAGCGGTCTTACGCAGAATGTCGGTACGCATGATGGCAGCACCTTTCGATCGGGGGTACGCGACACACACCGCGGGGGACGGGTGGCGTCGCGGGCTGAGGGAAAGGTCGAACCAGGTACGCCCTCGACGAGAGGGTGGGGCGCGTCCGGGGGGATGTAACGACACGGGCCCGGCCGGCATTCCCACCGGCGACCCCGGCCATCCCGGAGGGCTCAGGGGTGGGGCCCGGGGTTACGCGCTCACGGTGGTTACAACGACCCGGCCCCCCGACCCATGCCCACCGGGCGCGTGACCGAGGCCACCACAAACCCCCAGCAAACGGACGGATTATCTGATCGGCCCCGCCACCGACGCCGCCCACGAACCGGACGCGCGCCCCAGACCGGCCGTCACTTCCGCCGAGCGCGCCGTGCGCCGGGCCGTCACCTGCCGGAGCTTCCGGAGCCCGCCCGGCACTCGCCGACGCTACCGACGACCGGACGCCTCAGTCGGGGATGCCGGCGTGGACGTCGGTCACGGCGGCGTTGACGGCGGGCGATCATGCAGGTGTGGTGGTGCGTAAAACGCCTGAATGGGCAGTTACCCGGCACCACGACTGCATGATCGGCGCGGGCAGGGGGTGGCGAGGGTGGCCGCGGGCAGGGGTGGCGGGGGTGGCCGGGCGCGGGGCGGGCGGGGGTGTGGGGGGCCGGTGAGCGGGGGTGGGTGGAAAGAAGGCGGCGGCCCGGTGGCTGGTGCCACCGGGCCGCCGCCCTCGTGCTGTTTCGGTCCTACTCGTCCGCGCCTGCGGCGGCGGTGCCACCGAGGTCGGCCGGGACGGCGTCCGGCACGGTGGCCGGCCGGTCCGCGCCCGTGAAGATGAGCTTGGACTTGTCGATGTCCTCCGGATCGCCCTCGCAGTCCACCACCACGATCTGACCCGGGATCAGCTCGTTGAAGAGGATCCGCTCGGACAGGTTGTCCTCGATGTCGCGCTGGATCGTGCGACGCAGCGGACGCGCACCGAGGACCGGGTCGAAGCCCTTCTTCGCCAGGTACTTCTTGGCGTTGTCGGTCAGCTCCAGACCCATGTCCTTGTTCCGCAGCTGGCCCTCGATCCGCTGGATCATGATGTCGACGATCGACAGGATCTCCAGCTGACGCAGCTGGTGGAAGACGATGGTGTCGTCGATCCGGTTGAGGAACTCAGGCCGGAAGTGCTGCTTGAGCTCGTCGTTGACCTTCTGCTTCATCCGGTCGTAGTTGGACTCGGAGTCCTCCGACGCCTGGAAACCGAGCGAGACCGCCTTGGCGACGTCGCGGGTGCCCAGGTTGGTGGTCAGGATGATGACCGTGTTCTTGAAGTCCACGATCCGGCCCTGACCGTCGGTGAGCCGACCGTCCTCCAGGATCTGGAGCAGCGTGTTGAACACGTCCGGGTGGGCCTTCTCGATCTCGTCGAAGAGGACCACCGAGAACGGCCGACGCCGCACCTTCTCGGTCAGCTGGCCGCCCTCGTCGTAGCCGACGTAGCCGGGAGGGGCACCCACCAGCCGGGAGACCGTGTAGCGGTCGTGGAACTCGGACATGTCCAGCTGGATGAGGGCGTCCTCGCTGCCGAACAGGAACTCGGCGAGCGCCTTGGAGAGCTCGGTCTTACCGACACCGGACGGGCCGGCGAAGATGAACGAGCCCGACGGACGCTTCGGGTCCTTCAGGCCGGCCCGGGTACGCCGGATCGCCTTCGAGACCGCCTTGACCGCGTCCTCCTGGCCGATGACGCGCTTGTGCAGCTCGTCCTCCATGCGCAGCAGGCGCGAGGTCTCCTCCTCGGTCAGCTTGTAGACCGGGATGCCGGTCCAGTTGCCGAGCACCTCGGCGATCTGCTCGTCGTCGACCTCGCTGACGACGTCCAGGTCACCGGCCTTCCACTCCTTCTCCCGCTGGGCCTTCTGGCCGAGGAGCTGCTTCTCCTTGTCGCGCAGCTGGGCGGCGCGCTCGAAGTCCTGCGCGTCGATCGCGGACTCCTTGTCGCGACGCACCTGGGCGATGCGCTCGTCGAAGTCGCGCAGGTCCGGCGGCGCGGTCATCCGGCGGATCCGCATCCGGGCGCCGGCCTCGTCGATCAGGTCGATCGCCTTGTCCGGCAGGAAGCGGTCGGAGATGTACCGGTCGGCCAGCGTCGCGGCGGCCACGAGAGCCGCGTCGGTGATGCTGACCCGGTGGTGCGCCTCGTAGCGGTCGCGCAGGCCCTTGAGGATCTCGATGGTGTGGGCCAGCGACGGCTCACCCACCTGGATCGGCTGGAAGCGGCGCTCGAGGGCGGCGTCCTTCTCCAGGTGCTTGCGGTATTCGTCGAGCGTGGTCGCGCCGATGGTCTGCAGCTCGCCACGGGCCAGCATCGGCTTGAGGATGCTCGCCGCGTCGATCGCGCCCTCGGCGGCACCCGCGCCGACCAGGGTGTGGATCTCGTCGATGAAGAGGATGATGTCGCCGCGGGTGCGGATCTCCTTGAGCACCTTCTTGAGGCGCTCCTCGAAGTCACCGCGGTAGCGGGAACCGGCGACCAGGGCACCGAGGTCGAGGGTGTAGAGCTGCTTGTCCTTCAGCGTCTCGGGCACCTCGCCCTTGATGATCTTCTGGGACAGCCCCTCCACCACGGCGGTCTTGCCGACGCCGGGCTCACCGATCAGGACCGGGTTGTTCTTGGTGCGGCGGGAGAGGACCTGCATGACCCGCTCGATTTCCTTCTCGCGCCCGATGACCGGGTCGAGCTTGCCCTCGCGGGCGGCCTGGGTCAGGTTGCGGCCGAACTGGTCCAGCACGAGGCTGGTGGACGGTGCGGCCTCGCCCGGCGTGGCGCCCGCCGCGGCCGGCTCCTTGCCCTGGTAGCCGGAGAGCAGCTGGATCACCTGCTGGCGGACCCGGTTGAGGTCGGCGCCGAGCTTGACCAGCACCTGGGCGGCGACGCCCTCGCCCTCGCGGATCAGGCCGAGCAGGATGTGCTCCGTGCCGATGTAGTTGTGGCCGAGCTGCAGCGCCTCGCGCAGCGACAGCTCCAGCACCTTCTTGGCCCGCGGCGTGAACGGGATGTGCCCGCTCGGCGCCTGCTGACCCTGGCCGATGATCTCCTCGACCTGCTGCCGCACACCCTCCAGGGAGATGCCGAGGCTCTCCAGAGCCTTGGCGGCGACGCCCTCACCCTCGTGGATCAGGCCCAGCAGGATGTGTTCCGTACCGATGTAGTTGTGGTTGAGCATCCGGGCCTCTTCTTGGGCCAGGACGACAACCCGTCGCGCTCGGTCGGTGAACCGCTCGAACATGCCCTCGTGCTCCTCACGTGCCGTGCGCACTCGATCTTGATGGTCAAGAAGTCGTGGCGGGGCCGGTGCGCGGACGACCGGGACGGGCGTCCGTGCCTCCTTACTCTATCGCCGCGGACCGACTCCGCTGAGGTCGTGTGTCCCCGTCGGAAGCCGTGTACGCGTCGTTTTGCACAACCGTCCGCGCTCAGGGGGTGTTCCGGTACCCCTGCCTGTACGCGCAGAGCGAAATTCGACCCCGGTCCCGGACCCGTCGTGCGGGTCGCGCCGGTGCCGACGCGGCCCGGATCCGAGCCGTTCGGGAGTTGTCCACAGGCTGTGGACAGACTCTCCACCGGCTGTGGACAACGACCGTCGGGACGGAATTCTTCCCCCTCGGACGCGACCCGGGGCGGATACGGCGACGCCGGCCCGGAGTCGTGCTCCGGCCCGGCGTCGGTGTCGCCCGTCGGCGGTCTCGGTCAGTGACCGGCCTTCGCGTGGTACTCGTCGACGATCTCCTGGGGGATCCGGCCCCGGTCGGAGATGTCCTTGCCGGCCTTCTTGGCCCAGGCGCGGATCGCCTTGTTCTGCTCCCGGTCGGCGGTGGCGCCACCCCGGCCGCGCGCGGCCCGGCCGCCGACGACGACGCCGCCCCTGCCCACCTTGGTGCCGTGGGCGATGTACGAGGCGAATACGTCGCGCAATTTCTCGGCGTTGGAGCTAGACAGGTCGATCTCGTACTGAACGCCGTCGAGCGCGAACTTGACCGTCTCGTCAGCGTCCCCGCCGTCCAGGTCATCGACCAGCTTATGAATGATCTGCTTGGCCACGTCCCACATTCCTTTCGAGCAGGGTGCTCCTGCAAACTGTAAGCACAATAACCCGCGCGGCGCTTGCCGCGTCAATAGGATGCGGTAACGACCCGGTGGAGATGCGCGGCTACTCCGGGCGAACCAGGGGGAAGAGGATGGTTTCCCGAATTCCCAGGCCGGTGAGCGCCATCAAGAGCCGGTCGATTCCCATTCCCATACCCCCGGCCGGCGGCATTCCGTACTCCATCGCCCGGAGAAAGTCCTCGTCCAGCCGCATGGCCTCGTCGTCGCCGCGGGCGCCGAGCTGGGCCTGGGCCACCAGCCGCTCCCGCTGCACCACCGGGTCCACCAGCTCGGAGTACGCGGTCCCCAGCTCGAAACCGAGCACGTAGAGGTCCCACTTCTCGGCCAGCCCGGGCTCGCTGCGGTGCGCCCGGGTCAGCGGGCTCGTCTCCTCCGGGTAGTCGCGGACGAAGGTGGGCGCCTGGAGGCTCGGCACCACCAGCTCCTCGAACAGTTCCTCCGCCAGCTTGCCCGGCCCCCACTTCGGGTCGACCGCCAAACCGACCTTGTCGGCGTACTCCACCAGGCGGGCGCGCTCGGTGCGTGCCGTGACCTCCTCGCCGAGCGCCTCGGAAAGCACCCCGAAGAGGGTCACCGAGGGCCACTCGCCGCCCAGATCGAACTCCCGGCCGTCGGCGTGCGTCACCACGGTCGAGCCGCTGACGGCGATCGCCGCCTGCTGCACGAGATTCCGGGTCAGCTCGGCCATGGTGTCGTAGTCGCCGTACGCCTCGTATGCCTCGAGCATCGCGAACTCGGGCGAGTGCGAAGAGTCGACACCCTCATTACGGAAGTTGCGGTTGATCTCGAAGACCCGGTCGACGCCGCCGACGACGGCCCGCTTGAGAAACAGTTCCGGCGCGATTCGCAGATACAGATCGGTGCTGAGCGCATTGCTGTGGGTCACGAATGGCCGGGCCGCCGCGCCGCCGTGCAGCAGCTGGAGCATCGGAGTCTCCACCTCGATGAAGTCCCGGCCGTGCAGCGTCTCGCGCAGGCTGCGCACGGTCATGGCCCGGGTACGCACCATCTGGCGGGCCTGCGGCCGGACGATCAGGTCCACGTAGCGCTGCCGGACCCGCGCCTCCTCGCTCAGCGGCTTGTGTGCCACCGGCAGCGGGCGGAGCGCCTTCGCCGTCACCGCCCACTGCTCGACCAGCACGGACAGCTCGCCGCGCCGGCTGGTGATCACCTCGCCGGTCACGCCGACGAGGTCACCGAGGTCGACCAGGCGCTTCCAGTCGTTCAGCCGGTCGGGGCCGACCCGGTCGAGGGAGAGCATGGCCTGCAACTCCGTGCCGTCGCCGTCCCGCAGGGTGGCGAAGCAGAGCTTGCCCGTGTTGCGTACGAAGATCACCCGGCCGGTGACCGAGACCTGGTCCCCCGTGGCGGTGTCGGTGGGCAGCTCGGCGTACTTCTCGCGGATCTCGGCCAGCGTGCTGGTCCGGGGGAATCCGATGGGGTACGGCTCGACGCCCTCGGCGAGCATCCGGTCCCGCTTCTCCCGGCGGACCTTCATCTGCTCGGGAAGGTCGTCGGCGGGATCGACTGGCACGGGGTTCTGCTCGGTCACGGCACGCTTCCTCAGAAGGAGATTTCGGGCGGGGTCAGGCCCCGAGCGTACTCAAGGCCCCAGCGAGGCGTTACGGGATAACCTGCCCGCCATGACGGACCCCACTCCCGCCCTGTCGTTCGGGGTCGCCGCACGCGAGTACGACCGGTTTCGACCCCGCTATCCGGAGGCCGCCCTGCGGTGGGCGCTCGCCGGGGTGGAGGCGCCCGCCCGCGTCGCCGACCTGGGAGCCGGCACCGGCATCCTCACCCGGGGCGTGCTCGCTCTCGGCCACGAGGTGGTGCCCGTGGAGCCGGACCCCGCGATGCGCGCCCAACTGGAGGTAGCCACCCCGGGCACGACTGCCCTGGCCGGCAGCGCCGAGGCGGTGCCGCTGCCCGACGGCACGGCCGACGCGGTGCTCGTCGGGCAGGCGTACCACTGGTTCGACCGGGAGCGGGCGCACGCCGAGGTCGCCCGGCTGCTCCGGCCTGGCGGGACGTTCGCCCCGATCTGGAACACCCGGGACGAGCGCGTCGACTGGGTCGCCGAGTTGAGCCGGATCGCCCACCTCGGCGACAACGCGGGCAGCGTGGTGGAGAAGTACGGCGACTTCGGCTCCGCCTTCGAGCCGACGGAGCTGGGGGAATTCGCCCACACCACGACGCTCACCCCCGACGAGGTGGTCGCGATGCTGCACACCCACTCCTTCTGGCTGACCGCGTCCATCGACGAACAGGACAGGATCGACCGGGAAATCGGCGAACTCTTCGCGAGCCACCCCGACCTGGCCGGTCGGGAGTCCGTCGAACTCCCCTACCGCACGTTCGTCTTCCGCGCCCGACGCCGCTGAGCCACCGCCACGCTCATAGGTTGCGCTCGTAGACCATCCGCAGGCCGATCAGGGTGATCATCGGCTCGTGATGCGTGATCGTGTGGCACTCGTTGATCACCAGCGAGGCCAGCCCGCCCGTGGCGATCACCGCGCTCACCTCGCCGATCTCCTCGATCATCCGCTCGACGATCCGGTCCACCTGCCCGGCGAAGCCGAAGTAGAGGCCGGACTGGAGGCACTCGACGGTGTTCTTGCCGATCACCGAGCGGGGCTTGGCCGCCTCCACCTTGCGCAGCTGGGCGGCCCGGGCGGCGAGCGCGTCGAAGGAGATCTCGATGCCCGGGGCGAAGGCGCCGCCGAGGAACTCGCCCCGGGCGCTGATCACGTCGAAGTTGGTGGTGGTGCCGAAGTCCACCACGATCGACGGCCCGCCGTAGAGGGTGTACGCGGCCAGGGTGTTCACCACCCGGTCGGCGCCCACCTCCTTCGGGTTGTCGATGGCGAGCTGCACCCCCGTGCGCACGCCGGGCTCGACGATCACGCTCGGCAGGTCCGCGTAGTAGCGGGCGAGCATGTTGCGCAGCGAGCGCAGCGCGGCCGGGACCGTGGAGCAGGCCGCGACCCCGGTGATCTCGACGGCGTCCGCGGCGAGCAGGCCCCGGAACTTCAGGCCCAGCTCGTCGGCCGTCGCCCGCGCATCGGTCTTGATCCGCCAGGAGTGCACCAGCTTGTCGCCGTCGAAGGTCGCCAGCACGGTGTTGGTGTTTCCGATGTCGATGCAGAGCAGCACGCTCGCAGCCTAGACAACGCCCGGCCGCCGGTTCACGCGGTGCGCAGGTCCATGGCGATGTCGAGGATCGGCGAGGAGTGCGTCAGGGCCCCGACCGACAGGAAGTCGACGCCGGTCGCCGCGTACCGCGCCGCCACGTCGAGGGTCAGCCCGCCGGTCGCCTCCAGCTCCGCCCGGTCCCCCACCAGGGCGGCCACCTCGGTGAGCATCTCCGGGGTCATGTTGTCCAGCAGCAGGAAGTCCGCCCCGGCCTCGACCGCCTCCACCGCCTCGGCGACCGTGTCCACCTCGACCTGCACGGGCACGTCCGGGAAGGTCTCCCGGACCCGGCGGAAGGCCGCCGTGATGCCGCCCGCCGCGAACTTGTGGTTGTCCTTGATCATCGCGACGTCGTGCAGGCCCATCCGCTTGTTCGTGCCGCCGCCCGCGCGGACCGCGTACTTCTCCAGGGCGCGCAGGCCCGGGGTCGTCTTGCGGGTGTCCAGCACCATCGCCTTGGTGCCGGCCAGGGCGTCCGCCCAGGCCCGGGTGTGGGTGGCCACCCCGGACATCCGGCAGAGCAGGTTGAGCGCCGTGCGCTCGGCGGTCAGCAGCAGCCGGGTGGGGCCGGTCACCGTGGCCAGCACGTCGCCGCGCGCCACCCGCTCGCCGTCGCGGGCCACCACCGACACCTCGACCGTACGACCGGCGCCGGTCGCCTCGCCGACCAGCTCGAACACGGCCGCCGCCACGGCCAGCCCGGCCACCACGCCGTCGGCGCGGGCCACCAGGTCGGCCGTGTCGGTCTGCCCGGCCGGGATGGTGGCGACGCTGGTGACGTCCAGGAGATCCGGGCCCAGGTCCTCGGCGAGCGCGGCCTCGACCGTCCGCCGCACCTGCGCCGGATCCAGGCCGGCGTCCCGCAGTGCCCGTTCCGTCGACTCCGTCATCGGGTTCCCTCCCACGTTTGCGTCAGCCGGCCCTGCGCCCCTACCGCGCCGACCAGGTGGCCGTGCCACCGCTCGTCGGCCGTCGGGAAGTCCTCCCGCCAGTGGCAGCCCCGGGTCTCCCGGCGGGCGTACGCGGCGGCGACCAGCGCCGACGCCACGGTGATCAGGTTCGTCGCCTCCCAGTCGGCCGTCCGGGGCCGGCCCCGGCCCTCGCCGAGCCCGGTCAGCACGCCGGCGGTCGCGGCGAGGGTCTCCGCCGAGCGGAGCACGCCCGCGCCCCGGGTCATCGCCCGTTGCAGCGTCGGCGTCGCCTCGGCCGGCACCACCCAGCCCTCGCCGCCCACCCAGGCGCCCGTCGCCGCCGGCTGGGCCTGCTCGGGCAGCCCGGCCGCGATGTCCTCGGCGATCCGGCGGGAGAAGACCAGCCCCTCCAGCAGCGAGTTGCTGGCCAGCCGGTTCGCGCCGTGCACGCCGGTGCAGGCGACCTCGCCGCACGCGTACAGCCCGGGGATGGAGGTGCGGCCGCGCAGGTCCGTGCGGACGCCGCCGGAGGCGTAGTGGGCGGCAGGGGCGACCGGGATCAGGTCGGTCCCCGGGTCGACCCCGATGGCCAGGCAGGACGCGACGATGGTCGGGAAGCGCCGGGCCAGGAAGTCACCGCCCAGGTGCCGGGCGTCGAGGAAGACGTGGTCCGCGCCGGTGGCCAGCAGGACCCGGTGGATGCCCTTGGCCACCACGTCCCGGGGCGCCAGCTCGGCCAGCTCGTGCTGCCCGACCATGAACCGCTTGCCGTCGCCGTCGACCAGGTGGGCGCCCTCGCCGCGCAACGCCTCGGAGACCAGCGGCTGCTGGGCGTGCCCGGTGCCGGGCACGCCGGCGCCGGCCGGGGTGATCAGCGCGGTCGGGTGGAACTGGACGAACTCCACGTCGGTCACCGCCGCGCCGGCCCGCATCGCGAGGGCCACCCCGTCCCCGGTCGACACGGCCGGGTTGGTGGTGGCCGCGTAGATCTGGCCCATCCCGCCGGTGGCCAGGACGACCGCCCGGCCCAGGATGGCGCCCACGCCGTCCTCGCTGCCCTCGCCGAGCACGTGCAGGGTGATGCCGCAGGCCGGGCCGAGCCCGTCGGGGCCGTCCCCGGGGGCGCGCAGCAGGTCCAGCACCAGGGCGTGCTCCACCAGCCGGATCCACGGGTCGCGGCGCACGGCGGCGTGCAGGGCGCGCTGCACCTCCGCACCGGTGGCGTCGCCGCCGGCGTGCACGATCCGGTCGGCCCGGTGCCCGCCCTCCCGGGTCAGCATCAGCGAGCCGTCCGGGTTGCGGTCGAACTCCGCCCCGATCCGCATCAGCTCACGCAGCCGGGTGGGGCCCTCCTCGACCAGCACCCGCACCGCCGCCGGGTCGCAGAGCCCCACGCCGGCGATCTCGGTGTCCGAGGCGTGCGCGGTCGGCGTGTCCTGCGGGTCGAGCACGGCGGCGATGCCGCCCTGCGCCCAGCGGGTCGACCCCTCGTCGATGTCGACCTTGGTCACCACGGTGACGTGCAGCCCCGCCTCGCGCAGGTGCAGCGCGGCGGTCAGGCCCGCCACCCCGGAACCGACCACGATCACGTCGGTGGTCTCCACCCAGCCGGGCGCGGGGGCGGCCAGCAGTCTGGGCAGCGCCGGCAGGTCGACGGTCGGAAGGTCCATACCCACAGTCAACCCGAAGGGTCCTCGCGGGGGGCGGCGGGGGCGGGACGAGTGGTTTGGGCCATGGGGTCCCGAGCCGGGCAAGCTGGCCGGCGCCACGCGTGGAGCCGCCTGCGTGGGCCGGCGCGCTACCGCGTCCGGACCGGGAGGGCCGCCGGGCCCGCGCCCCGCAGCGAGCCGGTCACCGTACGGTCGTCGAGCCAGAGGTAGCAGCGAACGCCCCGGTCGCCGACGCGCCACCGGCCCGCTCCCGGCGGACGGACCACCACCCCGCTGCGGAAGCGCAGGTCGGCGTCGTCGGGCACCCTCACGTAGCGGCTGAGCACCGAGCGGCAACCGGCGTACAGCGGGGCCCAGTCGGCGGCCCGGGTCGGGTACGGGCGGTCGGGCGCCCGCCACACCCCGACGAACTCGGCGTCGTGCCGGGCAGCGCAGTCGACCGGGAGCAGCGTCCGCACCGAACCGCCCCGGGAGCGGGCCTGCTGGCAGCCGAGGCGTAGCGGGGACGGCCCCCGCAGCGCGTCCCGGAGGCTGCCGGTGCGGACCACCACCGTGGCGGCGGCCTCGACGGTGCTCACCTCGGTCAGGTCGCACCGGTACCAGCGGGCGCCCGCCGTCCAGCCCGCCCCGGACGGCACCGCCACCGCCAGCCGCAGCCGCCCCGCCCGCCAGTCGGCGCCCACGTGACCGGTCGCCCGGCCGTCGCAGTCGGCGAAGGCGCCCCGCAGCTCGGCCGAGCCGCCCGGCGGCGGGGCGGGCCGCCCGGCCGGGAAGGCGCCCACGTGCACGGTCTCGACCCGGTGCGGCGCGGCGCAGTCCACCGGCGTGTACGCCGCCAGGGTCACCACGTCGACGAAGTCGGCGACCTGGCACACCCCGGCGGCCGGGGTGAAGGGCCCTGCGGCGGGTGGGGCCGCCCAGTCGTCGACCAGGTCACCGTCCAGCCCGCCGGCGTCGGCGCAGCCGGCCAGGAGCGCGGCCGTGGCGACGGCAGCGAGCAGGGTGGTCATCGCACGGCGCACAGCGGCCTCCCCCAGCCACCCGCGTCTCTCGACGGGCAACCAGACTACCCAGGGATGACCTTCCGGTGACAGACCGCACGCACGGTCGCTTCCCGCACCGCCAGGGTCCTGCGGTCACGAAGGGTACGAAAGCCCACAGAATGCCGCCGGAGGACCGGGCGGAGGCGGGACCGGGCGGGTCAGACGGCGGCGGCGAGGGGATTGGGGATCGGGGCGCCGGCGGTGCCGGGTGCAGCGGTGGTCGGGTCGGCGTTCAGCTCGACGACCCGGTTGTCGGCGTCGACGTGCACGACCCGCGGCCGGTAGGCGCGGGCCTCGGCGTCGTCCATCTGCCCGTACGAGATGAGGATGACCAGGTCTCCCGGGTGCACCAGGTGGGCGGCGGCGCCGTTGATGCCGATCACGCCGCTGCCCCGCTCGCCCGGGATCACGTACGTCTCCAGCCGCGCCCCGTTGGTGATGTCCACGATCGCCACCTGCTCGCCGGGGATCAGGTCGGCGGCGTCGAGCAGGTCCTCGTCGACGGTCACCGAGCCGACGTAGTGCAGGTCGGCCTGGGTCACCGTGGCCCGGTGGATCTTCGACTTGAGCATGGTGCGCAGCATCGGGATGCCTTTCGCGGAAGGTGGCGGGGGCGGGGTTCAGGAACGGGGGGCGAGCCGGATCGCCGCGTTGTCGATCAACCGGGTGGCGCCCACCCAGGCGGCCACGAGCAGCCGCGCCGGCCCGGAGACCGGCCCCGGTTCCAGGTCCGGGTCGGTGAGCACCAGGTAGTCGAGGCGCGCGCCGGGCGTACCGGCGCCGAAGGCCGCGTGCGCGGCGGCGAGCACCGCCCCCGCGTCACCGCCCTCGTCGGCGGCCGCGGCCCCGGCCCGCAGCGCCGCGGACAGGCTCAGCGCGGCCTCCCGCTCGGCCGGGGACAGGTAGCGGTTGCGGCTGGACAGGGCCAGCCCGTCCGGCTCCCGCACGGTCGGCACGCCGACCACCTCGACCGGCACGTCGAGGTCCCGGGCCATCCGCCGCACCAGGGTCAGCTGCTGGTAGTCCTTCTCGCCGAAGAACGTCAGGTCGGCGCGGGTGAGCTGGAGCAGCTTCAGCACCACGGTGAGCACCCCGTGGAAGAACCCGGGGCGGCTCTGCCCCTCCAGGTCCTCCCCCAGCGGGCCCGGGTTGACCCGCACCCGGGGCTGGCCGTCCGGGTACATGTCCGCCACGGCGGGGGCGAAGACCACGTCCGCGCCCGCCCGCCGGCAGATCTCCAGGTCGGCGTCGAGGGTGCGCGGATAACGGTCGAAGTCCTCGTTCGGGCCGAACTGCAACGGGTTGACGAAGATCGTGACGAGCACGTGGTCGGCGCGCTCCCGGGCCGCCCGCAGCAGCGTCTCGTGCCCGGAGTGCAGCGCGCCCATGGTCATCACGACGCCCACGGTGCCCTTGAGCCCGTCGCGCGCCGCAGCCAGCTCGGCGCGGGTGTGCACCAGTTCCGTCACCTGTCCCCCTCCGTCCACCGTCGGCCCGGTCACGCCGCCACCTCGCGCCGGTCGCCGGCGAGCACGCCGAGCAGCGACTCCGCGTCGACCGGCCGCAACCGGCCCGCGGCGATGGCCCGGTCGGCCGTACGCCGGGCCAGGGCCAGGTAGGGCGCCACCGACTCGGGGGCAGTCGCGGCGAGCCGCGCCAGGTGGCGCTCGACCGTGCCGGCGTCGCCCCGGGACACCGGCCCGGTCAGCGCGTCGTCGCCGAGGCGCAGCGCGTTCTCCAGGGCGGCCCGCAGCAGCGGGGCGAGCACCTTCTCCGGCTGGGCCACCCCGGCGTCGCGCAGCCGGTCGGCCGCCTCGTTGACCAGGGTCACCAGGTGGTTGGCGCCGTGCGCCAGCGCCGCGTGGTAGAGCGGCCGGTCCGCCTCGCCGACCCACTCCGGCACCCCGCCGAGGTCGGCGACCAGCCGGGCGGCCAGGGGGCGCAGCTCCGCCGGGGCGGTCACCCCGTACGAGATGCCGGCCAGCCGGGCCAGGTCGTCCGGCGTACCGGTGAAGGTCATCGCGGGGTGCAGGGCGAGCGGGCGGGCGCCCGCCGCGGCGGCGGGGGCGAGCACGGCCAGCCCGTGCGCGCCCGAGGTGTGCGCGACCACCTGGCCGGGGCGCAGCGCGCCACCGTCGGCCAGGGCGGCGACCACCCCGGCGAGCGCGTCGTCGGGCACGGCGACCAGCAGCAGGTCGGTGGCCGCCCGCGCCACGGCGGCGGCGGAGCGGCGGGACACGTCGGGAAGCAGCAGCGCGGCCCGGGCCCGGGAGGCGCCGGAGCCGGCTGTGACGGCGACGACCCGGTGGCCGGCGGCGGCGAGTGCGGCGCCCAGCACGGTGCCGACCCGGCCGGAGCCGACGACGCCGACGGTGAGGAGACGGGGGGTGGCGGCCGGCGGTACGGCGGCCCCGTGGGGGGCGGCCGAACGCGGGCGCGGGGGTGCGCTCATGGGCGACGATCCAGTCCTCGAGAAGGGGTACCGGTCGATGGCAAGTATGCGCCGGGGTTACGGAAGCGGGACAAGGATGTGTGAAAACGTTCACCGGCGGCACCGGCGGCACACCCGGGGATGGAACGTCCGCTCCGACCGGCTGACCGTAGGGTCGGGCCGGTGACGCACGCCGTACGGCCGGCCGGTGGCGGGCAGGACAGGCAGCTCGGGAGGAACGAACTGATGCCGGAGCGCTGGCGGGACGCGATGGAACGGTCCCTCTACGGGCCGGGCGGCTTCTTCGTCTCCGGGTCGGGCCCCGCCGGCCACTTCCGCACCAGCGTGCACGCGTCTCCGGCCTTCGCCGATGCGCTGCTGCGGCTCGTCGAGCAGGTCGACGCCGCACTCGGCCACCCCGCCGACCTCCGCGTCGTGGACGTAGGGGCGGGTCGGGGCGAGTTGCTGCGTGCGCTCTCCGCCGCGTTGGGGGTTGCCGGGGAGCCCGCCCGCTCCGGACGGTCAGGCTTGATCCCTCCGCGGACGGGCTCCCCGGCAACCCCGACTCCCCCGGCCGCCGCCCGGCCCTCGGCCTCTTCCGGCCCGCCGGCCGCCGGTCCCGCGCCCTCCGCGTCGGTTCCGCTCGCCTCCCGGGTACGCCTCACCGCGGTCGAGAAGGCAACCCGACCGGCCGACCTGCCCGACGGGATCGACTGGCTCGACGAGATTCCCGACGGGATCACCGGGCTGCTGGTGGCCACCGAGTGGCTGGACAACGTGCCGCTCGACGTGGCGGTGCACACCGCCGAAGGGTGGCGCTACCTGCTGGTCGACCCGGCCACCGGCGAGGAGACCGTGGACGACCCGGTCGACCCCGCCGACGCGGACTGGCTCACCCGGTGGTGGCCGGTGCCGGCGGCCGACATCGACGGGACCGGCCCGGCCGGGTCGGGGCTCCGGGCGGCCCGATCGGCGGAGGGATCAAGCCTGACCGCCCGGAGCGACCGCCCGGAACCCCTGACAGCAGTCAGAGCCGAGATCGGCCGGACGCGCGACGAGGCCTGGGCCGAGGCGGTGGGAAAGCTCGACCGGGGGCTGGCGCTGGCGGTGGACTACGGGCACCTGCGGGACGGCCGGCCCGTGGACGGGACGTTGACCGGGTACCGGGGCGGGCGGCAGGTGCCCCCGGTGCCGGACGGGAGCCGCGACGTCACCGCGCACGTCGCCGTCGACTCGGTCGCCTCCGCCGGCGCCCGGGTCGCGCGGTGCGCGTACGACCTGGTGTCGCAGCGGGAGGCGCTGCGGGCGCTCGGGGCCGACGGCGGCCGACCCCCGCTCAGCCTGGCCGCCAGCGACCCGGCCGGGTACGTGCGGGCGCTCGCCGCCGCGTCGGCGGTGGCCGAGCTGACCGACCCGGCCGGGTTGGGTGGGCACTGGTGGCTGCGGCAACCGGTCGGCGTCGACCCCGGGCCGTTCATGGCACGATGACGGGCATGACCACGGACGCCGGCGACCTCCGCGAGCTGACCGTCGGCACCGGGGCCGGCGGCGATCAGCTCGGCACCGACATGGTGCTCAACATCGGGCCGCAGCACCCCTCCACGCACGGCGTGCTCCGGCTCAGGCTGGTGCTCGACGGCGAGCGGGTGGTGGCCTGCGAGCCGATCGTCGGCTACATGCACCGGGGCGCCGAGAAGCTCTTCGAGGTCCGCGACTACCGACAGATCATCGTGCTGGCCAACCGGCACGACTGGCTCTCGGCCTTCTCCAACGAGCTGGGCGTGGTGCTCGCCGTCGAACGGCTGATGGGCATGGAGGTGCCGGAGCGGGCCACCTGGCTGCGGATGGCCCTCGCGGAGCTGAACCGGGTGCTCAACCACCTGATGTTCCTCGGCTCCTACCCGCTGGAGATCGGCGCGATCACGCCGATGTTCTACGCGTTCCGCGAACGGGAGACCATCCAGGCGGTCATGGAGGAGGTCTCCGGCGGCCGGATCCACTACATGTTCAACCGGGTCGGTGGGCTCAAGGAGGAGATCCCCGCCGGCTGGACCGGCCGGGCGCGGGCCGCCATCGCCGAGGTCCGCCGGCGGATGCCGGACCTGGACAACCTCATCCGGCGCAACGACATCTTCCTGGCCCGTACGGTCGGCGTCGGGGTGCTCTCCGCGGCGGACGCCGCCGCGTTCGGCGCGTCCGGGCCCGTCGCCCGGGCCTCCGGCCTCGACCTGGACCTGCGCCGCGACGAGCCCTACCTGGCCTACGACCAGCTGGACGTGCCGGTCGTGACGAAGACCGCCGGGGACTGCCACGCCCGCTTCGAGGTGCTGCTCGACCAGGTGTACGCCTCGCTCGACCTCGCCGAGCAGTGCCTGGACCGGGTGGACCGGCTCACCGGGCCGGTCAACACCCGGCTGCCGAAGGTGCTCAAGGCCCCCGAGGGGCACACCTACGCCTGGACCGAGAACCCGCTCGGCATCAACGGCTACTACCTGGTCTCCCGGGGCGAGAAGACGCCGTGGCGACTGAAGCTGCGCACCGCGTCGTACGCGAACGTGCAGGCGCTGGCCACCCTGCTCCCCGGCTGCCTGGTACCGGACCTGATCGCCATCCTCGGCTCGATGTTCTTCGTGGTCGGCGACATCGACAAGTGACCCGGCCGCGTACGCCCGTCCGGTCGCGACGGGCGGCGCGGCGGCTGCCGGTCGGAACCGACGTCCGGGGTCAGCGCCAGCGGTCGGCGTTGCGGGCTCCGCCCGCGCGGGGCTCGTCGTCCTGCGGCGGGTAGCCGTAGGGCTCCTCCTGCCGCCGGCCGTACCGCTGCGGCTCGGGCTCCGCCCGACGGGTGCGGTGCGCCTCGGGCTGACCGGCGTCGTGCCGCGCCTCGGGCTGCTGTCCCCGCTGACGGGGCGCACGCCACTCGTCGGGCACCGGCACCCCGCCGGCCGGCAGGGCCGGGGCGCCGTCCGGCTCCGACCAGCCGCCGCGCCACCCGTCGTCCGCCCGGTCCGGGCCCCGGCGCGGCTCGTCCCGCCGGACCGACGCCCAGCGGTCCGCGACCCGGTACTCGGTGCCGGTGGCGTCCGCGTGCACCTCGGCACGCCGCTCCCCGATCCGCAGCTCCCGGCCCCGGTCGTCGTCGCGCACGGCCGCCCACCGGTCCCCGGCGCGCAACTGCGACCAGTACTCCCCGCTCTCCGCCCCCGCCTCGTCCGGCGGGTACGCCCGGCCGTGCCCGCGCGCTTCGACCGGCGCATCCCAGCCCGGTGCCCCCGCGCCGCCCCGACCCGGGTCGGCCCGCTGCTGTCCGCGCTCGTCGTGCCGCCCCGGCCACTCCCGCTCGTCGCGCTCGCCGGACCACTCCCGGCCGCCGGGCTGGGCGGGCCGGGGCCGGTCGTCCCGGGCAGCCCCGGGGCCCGGCCGCGACACGTCGTCTTCCCGGCGTGGCCGGTCGTCGTGACGGGACCGGTCGTCGTGACGGGACCGGTCGTCCGGTTCGCCGTGCCCGTGACCGGCCCAGGAACGGTCGTCCGGCTCACCCGGCCACGGCCGCTCCTCCTGCTCCGGCGACCAGCGTCCCGCGTACCCGCCGCCGTAGCGGCTCCCGCGGTCACCGGGGACGGACGCGGCGCCGTCCACGATGGTGTGCCGGGTGGTGACGTGCACGGTCTCGGTGTGCCGCACCACCCCGAGCGAACGGGCCGAGGGCTGGCCCGTCGGCTCCGCCGGCCGGGCCGCCCCGTACACCCCGGCCGTTCCGCCGGCGGCCGGCCGCTCCGGGCCGTACCCACCGGCCGTGCCCGGGGCCGGCCCGTCCGTGCCGTACCCGGCGGCCGGGGCGGCCACGGGCCGCGCGGCACGCGGAGTCGGCTGCGGCCTGCCGGCGGGCTCCTCGTCGTCCCGGTCCGCGCGTCCCCGGCGGTGCACCGCGTCGTCCTGGTCCGGCACCTGCCTGCGGCCGGGGACCGCGTCGTCGACGGACGCCCGGGCCCGGCCGGCGCCGGCCGGGGCGTCGACGCCGGCCAGCGCGGCGCTGCTCGCGTCCAGCCGCCGACGCAGCGCGGCGACCTCGTCCTGCGCCCGCTGGGCGTGGTCGAGCGCCTGGTTGCCGCGTTGGGCGGCGGCCACGATCTCCCCGCGCAATTCGCGGCGGAGTTCCTCGATCTCGTCCAGCAGCTCGTCGGTACGGGCCGGGCCCGCACCGTCGGCGCGCAACGCGATCGACAGGCCGATCAGGACGACGGCCAGGATGGCCAGCACGGCGGCGAACCGCAGCGGGCCGTTGCCGTCGGCGACGAGCAGGATCAACGCCGCCACCGGCGCCAGGGCGACACCGATCCAGAAGAGCACGGTGAGCAGTGACGGACTGCGCTTGTAGGCGGGGGCGACCGGGGCTGGCATGGGTCCGGAGCCTACCGAGAGCTGCGCCGCCCGGGAAAGGGTGAACGGGGCATCCGGCATCTTCGCCGCCGATCGCCCCGCCCGCCGTCGACCGGCCGACCGCGCCGCCCGCCCGTCGGCCGCCGGCGGCACAAAGTCACCGGCGGCCGGTCGGGCATCAGCCGACGGCCAGTGCGCCGTCCGAGGAGAACACCAGGCCCACGCTCGCGGCCCCGGTCTTCAGCGCGTTCTTGGTCTGCGGGCCGCCCTGGTCCAGCGAGCTGAACGAGCCGGCCTTGAAGTCGTAGACCTGGACGAGCCCCGCCTGGCACTTCGGCCGCTGCGGGCACTCCGGCGGCCCGGCCAGCACCGTGGCCTGGCCCGAGCACTTGGCGGCCAGCTCGGAGAGCGTGCTGACGCCGTACTTGTCGGCGAACGCCTTCGTCACGGCGAAGGCGTTCTGGTCCTGCGCGGCGGCGGGCGTGCCGAAGACGAGGCCCGCCTTGTCGCCGGCCGCCTTGAGCGCCGCGACGGTCTTCTCCAGCTCCGGCGACGACACCGGCTGGGCGTCCTTGCCGTTGGCCTTGGTGTTGAGGAACTCGGCCATGGTCGCCGCGTACTCCGGGACGACCTGGATCTCGCCCTTCTCCAGGGCCGGCTCGTAGAGCTCGCGGTTGCCGATCTGCTGCACCTTGGCGTCGTAGCCGGCGGCCGTCAGGGCGATCTTGTAGAGCTCGGCCAGGATCTGGTTCTCCGTGAAGTTGGCCGCGCCGATCACGATCTGCCCACCGGGGCCCTTGGCGATGCCCGCGGTGACGCCGTTGGCCGCCGCGAACTCCTCGGCCGCTTTCTGGGCCGTCTTGCGGTCCACGTCGACGGCCTTGTTCAGCTGGATCAGCTTCGGCGTGTCGAGCGCGGCCGAGACCTTGTCCAGCGCCGCGATGAGCTGCGGGTTGGCCGCGTCGGCGTTGACCGCCGGAATGACGTTGTCGGTGTTCTGGAGCTTCTTGTCGTCGTCGAGGACGACGAGCTGGTCACCGGCGACCGGCGCGCAGCCGGCGCCCGAGGCCGCCTGCTCCGGGGCGTCCGTGCCGGAGGAGCCGGCGTCGCCGCAGCCGGTCAGCAGCCCCGCCGCGGCGATGGCTCCCACCGCACCGACGGCCAGGCGTGTACGAGCGCGCATCAGTGCCCGCCTTCCGTGTCCCGGCGCGACCCTGCCGGGCCGGCCGCGTGTCCGACGGGCGATCTCCGTCCGGCCGCCCGCTGTGTCCCACGGGCGGCTCGCGTTGCGGCCGCCCGGTTTCCCACCCCAACATCTTCCACGCGGGACCGACAACCCGAGGCGAGGTTTGTCACCGGATCGTCACCGGAAGTCAGCCGCGCCACCCCGTCATCGAGATGTTCCGGGGTCCGTGGCGTCGAGGCGTTCCGGTCCCCGTGCAACGGTGGCCGGGTACGGCCACGCAACCCACCCGGCGCAGGAATCCGGGTGGGCGGCCGACGCTCAGCCGCCGGCCACCGCCTGCGCCGCCCGGCGGCGCGCCCGACGGCGGTCCGCCCGCAGCGGGCGCGGCGTGACCAGCCGCTCGACCAGGGCCAGCACCAGTTCCAGCAGCATGGCGAGCCCGGCCACCAGCACGCCGCCGGCGATGATCTGGCCGCCGCCGGCGGCGATGTCCAGGCCGAAGCCCGCCCGGATGATCTGGCCCAGCCCGCCGCCGTTGACGAAGGACGCCAAAGCGGCGGTCGCCACCACCTGCACCGCCGCCGTGCGGAACCCGGCCGCCAGGTAGGGCACCGCCAGCGGCAGCTCGACGCGGCGCAGCAACTGCCACCCCGAGAAGCCCATCCCGCGCGCCGCGTCCCGGGCCTCCGGATCGGCCTGCCGTACCCCCGTGTACGCGTTGGCCAGCAGCGGCGGCACGGCGAAGACGGCCAGCGCGACCACCACCGACGGCCGGCCGAACCCGAGGAAGGTCAGCGGCAGGATGGTGAGCAGGGCGAGCGTGGGGATAGCGAGCGACACGTTGGACACCAGCACCACCAGGCCGCCGCCCCGGCCGGTGTGCCCGAGCCAGAGCCCGATCGGCCAGGCGACCAGGCAGCCGAGCGCCACCGCCGCCGCCGACATCGACAGGTGCTCGCCGAGCCGCTCCAGGACGCCACCCGGGTTCGTCCAGTTCAGCGGATCGTTGAGCCAGACCACCGCCGCCTCGACCGGATTCACCGGGACCGCCCCTTCAGCCACGGGGTCAGCAGCCGGCCCGCACCGGCCAGGACCAGGTCGAGCACCAGGGCGAGCAGGACGCAGAGCAGCGTCCCCGTCATGATCTGCGCCTTGTAGAAGTTGTTCTGGAAGCCGGCGAAGATGAGCTGCCCCAGGCCGCCACGCCCGATCACCACGCCCACGGTCACCAGGGCCACCGTGGAGACGGTCGCCAGCCGCAGCCCGGTGAGGATGCCCGGCAATGCCAGCGGCAACTCGACCCGGAACAGGCGGCCCCAGCGGCCGTACCCCATCCCCTCCGCCGCCTCGCGGACCTCGGGGGGCACCTGGTTGAGCCCGGCGACGGCGTTGCGGACGATCACCAGGAGTGCGTAGAGGACCACCACGCTGAGCGCGGTCGCCGCGCCGATGCCCAGGTAGGGGGCGACGAACGCGAAGAGCGCGAGCGACGGCACCGTGTAGAGCACCCCGGTGAGGGCCAGGACCGGCCCGGCGAGCGAGCGGTACCAGTAGGCGGCCACCGCCAGCGGCAGCGCGATCAGGGCGGCGATCAGCACCGCGCGAGCCGTCAGCGAGGTGTGCTCACGCACGGCGGCGAGGATCGTGTCAGAGTTGTCCCGCACGTACTGCCAGGAGAACCACGGGTTACCCGGGTCGGCCCGGTAGCTCAGGCGGAAGGACATGTGTGGACGTTACCCCGGAGGGCACCGCCCCCGCCGAACCGCGCGCGGCGTCGATCACGCTCGAGGGCATCCGCAAGCAGTACCCGGACGGCACCGAGGCCGTCCGCGAGCTGAGCCTGGACATCAGGGCCGGCGAGCTGGCGGTGCTGATCGGACCGTCGGGCTGCGGCAAGTCCACGGTGCTCCGGATGGTCAACCGCCTCATCGAGCCGACCGGCGGCCGGATCCTGCTCGGCGGCGAGGACGTCACCCGGGTCGACCCGGTCCGGTTGCGCCGCCGGATCGGCTACGTGATCCAGAACGTCGGGCTCTTTCCGCACCAGACGGTCAGCGCCAACGTCGCCACCGTGCCCCGGCTGCTCGGCTGGCCCCGTCAGCGCAGCCGCAGCCGGGTCGACGAGCTGCTGGAACTGGTCGGGCTCGATCCGGCCACGTTCGGCCGCCGCTACCCGCACGAGCTCTCGGGCGGTCAGCGGCAACGGGTCGGGGTCGCCCGGGCCCTCGCCGCCGACCCGGTGGTGCTGCTGATGGACGAGCCGTTCTCGGCCGTCGACCCGATCGCCCGGACCCGGTTGCAGGAGGAGTTCCTCCGGTTGCAGGCCGAGGTGCGCAAGACCATCGTGCTGGTCACCCACGACCTGGACGAGGCGGTCCGGCTGGGCGACCGGATCGCGGTGCTCTCCGAGGGCGGGCGCCTGGAGCAGTTCGACACCCCGGCCGCTGTGCTCGGCGCGCCCGCCACGCCCTTCGTGCGGCAGTTCGTGGGCGCCGACCGGGGCATCCGCCGGCTGGCGGTCACCCCGGTCACCGGCGAGGCCGTCGAACCGTTGCCCGAGACCGGGGTGGCCGAGCTGCCGACGATCCCGCTCGGCGGCTCGGCGTACGACGCGCTGGGTGTGCTGCTGACCTCGGCCGCGGACCGGGTCGTGGTGACCGACGGGGGGCGGCCCGTCGGCGTGCTCAGCCGGGCGCGGCTGCTCGAACTGGGCGCGCCCGAGCGGTGAGGCGCAGCCCGGTCAGGCGCGCCCGCCGAGGCTGGCCGCGCCGATGATCCACCCGGACAGGAAACCGTAGGTCGCGCCGGCGCCGCCCGCCTGGATCGCCGTGAGCAGCGACGGTTCCGGGCCGAGGAAGGCGGCGATCAGGGAGGCGAAGCCGCCGGCCAGGACGTACGCGGCCCAGCCGGAGAAGAACTGCGTCCCCGACCCCTGCACCCGGGCCACCTGCGAGGTGGGCAGCAGGTAGAGGAAGAGCGCCGCGAGGATGACCAGCAGGACGGCCCGCAGGTTCGCCACGAGCAGGTTGCCGGTCGCCCCGTCGCCGTTGAAGAGCCACGCCGGCCAGGAGAGCAGTTGCAGGTACCAGCCGCCGGCGGAGTTCGGGTCGGTGCCGGCGGCCCAGCCGACGTACGCCGGGCTGCCGCAGACCGCGACCAGGAGGAGCGCCGCGAGCGCGCCCGTGCCCGCCGCCGTCCCGTAGCGACCGCCGGTGCGTGACGGGTTGGTGAGCGCCATGATCGGCTCAGTTCCCGGCGGACCGCGGCGGGCAAACCTGCTTGGGGCCGGCGGTCGCCGTCACCGTCGCGGGTGCTTCATCAGGTAGTCGATGAACGCGGCCCGCAGCAGCGGCGCCGACTCCTCGTAGCCGTGCCCGGTCAGCTCGCGCCACAGCGCCGCGGCTTCGTCGATCGTCGGCCCGACCGAGTTGGGCGCGCCGTCGAGGACGGCGGCCTCGTCCGCGTTCGGCAGGTGCCGCAGCACGGACCAGAAGAAGCGCACGTCGTGGCGCTCCCGGGCGACCGCGAACGCCCGCTCCCGCAGCTCCTCGGTGGACAGCGCGTCGAGTTCCTCGAACGACGGGCCGGCGGAGGACGATGGTGTGTCGGTCATGCCGCCGAGCCTAACCGGCGAGATCACTCCCGGCCCGGTGGACGCGGCGCCGGCTCACCGCTCGCCGGCGTCCCACCGGCGCGGGCCGCTCTCCCAGCCGGGGTCGCTCCACGGGTCCACCGGGCTCTCGGGGGACCGCCTCGGCACGGCGGGCGGCCAGTCGCCGACCGGGTCCGCCGGGGGCGCCGTCCAGCCCGTGCCGATCCGGCCGTCCCCGGCGGGGACCGGTTCCGCCGCCGCGCCGGTCGCCGGCCGCCCGTACGCCTCGACCAGCCGGGTGGCCAGCAGCCCGACGCCGAGCGCCGCAGCGCCGACCGCCCACCGGCTCACCGTCCAGCCCCGCGCCTGCGCGTACGCGGAGAAGACCGTGACCAGGCAGACCGCCAGCAGGGTGCCGAAGACGCCGCCCCGCCGGCCGTAGGCGCTGGTGCCGGCGAGCAGCGCCAGGCCGACCGCGAGCACCGTCCAGTCCAGCCCCGGGTCCGGCGCGACCGGGGCGGCGTCCCGGCTGGCCGTCAGCATGCCGGCCAGCGCGGCCAGGACCGTGGAGCCGACGAGCGCGCCGGAGGTGACCACCGCCGCCACCGCGCCCCGACGGCGGGCGGGATCCACGACCGGGCGGAACCGGCCGACCACCCGGCGGACGGCCCGCACCGAGCCGAACAGACCGCCGAGCACCGCGACGGCCGCGAACCCGACGAAGAGGTGCAGCGCGCCGCGCTCCGGGTCGTAGTCGCCCTGCGGCAGGACCGACGCCGAACGCTGCTGGATGTACACGACCACCCCGGCGGCGGCGGCGAGGGACGCGGCCCAGCCGGGCACGTGCAGCACCACCACGACCAGCGCCAGGGCGATCCCGCCCAGCGCGGCGACCAGCAGGGCCGGGCCGGCGGCGGCGCTGACGCCCCGGTCGCCCTGCTCGGCGACGTGCAGCGCGGCAGCCACCGCCACGGGGCCGACGGCCAGGTTCACGGCGGCCGTACGCAGGGTCAGCCCGGCGGCCAGCGCCAGCAGCCCGAGCACGACCGCGTCGAGGAGCAGGGAACGCAGCCCGTCGCCGCGCAGCGCGGCCGGTTCCTCACGCCAGAGCAGGTACGCCAGGACGACCGACGCGGCCAGGAGCAGCAGCTCCCAGACGACGTGCACGGCGAACCGGTCGCGGCCGGGCTCACCATGCGCGGGGTCGTCGAAGACGTTCTCCAGGACGGAGGCGGGGATGCCGGACGAGGGCTCGGGGGACGGCTCACGCCCCGGTTCGTCGTACCGCATGACGCCGCCTCCCACGTGGCCGCCGTCCAGCCTGGCCCGACGCGCGGGCGGACCGGGGCGGCGTTGCTCTCCGGTCGCAGGCACCGTACCCGCGCGGGAGGCCGGGCGTAACCCCCCGGGATCAGCGCGGGCCGGGGCGGCCCTCCCGGCCGCCGGGCTCGCGGTCCTCGTCGTCCTCCTGCTCGGGAACCCGGCAGGAGCGCTCCAGCCAGAGCGCCGCCCCCGTCAGCGCCAACCCGGCGAGCAGGCCGGCACCGGCGATCGGCCGGTCGCCCATCGCGGCGTCGGTACGCTCCACGAAGAGCCAGCCGGTCAGCCCGGCGTAGAACCCGGTGAAGATCGCGCCGGCCAGCGCGGAGGCCTTGGCGAGCACCACGAACCGGGCCACCAGCAGCGGATTGACCGGCTCGCGGCCCGGCCTGCGCTCGATGCGCCCCCGGGTGTTCACGGCGGCGTACGCCTCCAGCACGGCCAGCGCGGCGAGCGTGACCACCGGCAGCCAGGGCAGCTCCGGCAGGTAGTCGTAGTAGAGGGTGCTGATCAGCAACCAGGCCACCGCGGCGGCGCCGAGGGCGGCCACCACCAGGGTGGAGATCCGGGTGGGGCCCATCCGGGACCGCTCGGGGCCCGTCCCGCCCGGTCGCGGGGACTGCGCCTGCGTCATGCCGGCCGGCTCCACTGGGTCATGCCGTCGACTCTATCGCCAGATCCGGCCGGGGGCGCAGATCCAGCGCGTCGTCGGCCACCGGAGGAGTGTTGAGCAGGTCGGTCAGCCAGCCGTGTCCGGGCAGCCGCCCGTACGGCTGGAGGTCGATCCACGGCCGCAGCACGAAGGCCCGCAGGTGGGCCCGGGGGTGCGGCAGGGTCAGCTCCGGGTCGTCGCTGAGCACCGGCTCGTCGCCGTCGGCCCACACGGCGATGACGTCCACGTCCAGGGTGCGCGGCCCGAAACGCCGCTGCGGGTCGCGGGTGCGCCCGGCGGCGCGCTCCGCCGCCCGGGCGCGCTCCAGCCAGTCGTACGGGGTAGCGGCCGGGTCCTCGGCGAGCAGCGCGGCGTTCAGGTACGCGGGCTGGTCCGCGTCCCCCCACGGTGGAGTCTCGTAGACGCCGGAGACCAGGAGCACGCTGTCGCCGAACGTCGAGACGGCGGAGCGCAGGTGGGCGAGCCGGTCGCCGAGGTTGCTGCCCAGCGAGAGCAGGGCGCGGGTCACCGGTCCCGCCGCCGCGTCATCGTGACGGCCACGTCGGTGAAGGCGTGCGGGACGGGCGCCTCCGGCTTGTGCACGGTGACCGTGGCGGCCTCGACGCGGGGGTCGGCCAGGCAGACGGCCAGCAGCCGGTCGGCGAGCGTCTCGATCAGGTTGACCGGCTCGCCGGTCACCACCGCGACCAGCCGCTCCGCCAGTTCGCCGTAGTGGACGGTGTCGCCCACCTCGTCGGAGCGGGCCGCCGGGGCGAGGTCCATCTCCAGGACGGCGTCCACCACGAAGTCCTGGCCCTGGGCGCGCTCGAAGTCGTACACCCCGTGCCGGCCGTGCGCCCGCAGGCCGGTCAGCTGGATCCGGTCGGTCATCGGTCTCCTCCGTGGTCGGCGGTGCGGTCCGCCCGGCCGGCGCCGGCGTGGGCCGCCCGGGCCCCACCGGTGGCGGCGGGCGCCAGGCGGGGCGCGCCCGTGGCCTGCCAGACGGCGAGGGCGTCCACGGTGGCCCGGACGTCGTGCACGCGTACGCCCCAGGCGCCGGCCGCCACCGCGAGCAGGCTGGTGGCGACGGTGGCCACGTCGCGGCCGTCCGTGGGGCGGGGGGTGCCGTCGGGACCGGCCAGCAGCCGCCCCAGGTACGACTTGCGGCTGGACGCGAAGAGCAGCGGGAAGCCGAGGTCCAGCAGCTCGGACAGGCGGGTGCTCAGTTCCCAGTTGTGCGCGGCCGTCTTGGCGAAGCCGAGCCCCGGGTCGACGACGATGCGGTCGGCGGCGACGCCGGCCCGCAGCGCCTCGTCGACGCGGCGGCCCAGCTCGGCGCGCACGTCGGCGACCACGTCGGCGTAGCGGGCCAGCTCACCCATCTCCCGGGAGTGGCCCCGCCAGTGCATGAGCACCCATGGGCAGCCGGCGTCGCGGACGACTCGGGCCATGTCGGGGTCGGCGAGGCCGCCGGAGACGTCGTTGACCACGGCCGCGCCGGCGGCGAGGGCCGCCTCGGCGACCCGTGCGCGGGTGGTGTCGATGCTGACCGGCACGCCGGCGGCGGTCAGTTCCCGGATCACGGGCACCACCCGGGCCGTCTCGGTCTCCGCGTCGACCCGGTCGGAGCCCGGCCGGGTGGACTCGCCGCCGACGTCCACCAGGTGGGCGCCGTCGGTCCGCAGCCGCACGCCGTGTCCGACGGCGGCGTCGAGGTCGGCGTACCGTCCGCCGTCGGAGAAGGAGTCGGGCGTGACGTTGAGGACGCCCATCACCACCGGGTCCGAGGCCCGTACCAGATCGGTCACGGCTAGACGGTACCGGTCGGCCGGAGCGCCCCGGACGGACCGGGTCGAGGGCGATGACATGCGCATTCGAACGGGTGTACGATCGGTCGTCCCGGTCGGATCGGGCAGACTCTTCGCGGCTTGTCGCAAACAGTGGGTGCCCGTACGCTTTGGAACTGCCCGGCATCGAGATGGCGAAGCCTGGAGGGAGGGCCGAAGCGGGAGAATCCGCCCAAAGCCCACCACCCTCCGTGGTGGGTAACGAACGCAGGGTCGCCGACGCTGCGCACAGGGAGCACCGTTCCCGCCAGGCATGACTACTGCACCACCGCGGCGCCGCCGGCCGCGACTTGGGGAGGTTCCAGTGATCGCCATCGAGCTGATGGAGACGGCGACGTCCGCCGCCGCCCACACGCTCTCCGCCCTGGCGTCGACTCCACTCGCCGAGCCTGCGCCCAAGGGCATCGACACCGAGGGTGTCGTCACGTTCTTCGCCAGCAAGATCGCTCCGATCCTGCTGGCCGTGCTGGGCGTCATCTTCATCGGGCGCGCCAGCCGGGGTGAGATCTCCAAGGTCCTCACCAGCTCGGCGATCGCGATCGTCGGGCTCGCCTTCATCGCCGGAGCCGCCACACTCTTCTTCATCGGCGACTACCTGATCGACCTGATCTTCGAATAGGCGCGGGCACGAGATGCGGCTGCGCACCGACGACGACATCTACCGGGCTCGCCTGGTCTACCTCGGGCCGCCCGGCTACACCCTTCCCGTCCACCTGCCGTACGCCCAGTACGGGCTGTTCATGCTGCTCGTTCCCCTCTACATGTTCATCCACTGGCTGTTCACGTTGCAGGTCGAGCTCTTCCCCGCCTGGGAGATCGCGCTCGCCATCGTGAGCACCTCGTTCATCTTCCGGTACGTCGATCCGGACCGGCCCGCGCGCATGGTGATCCGCACCGCGCTGACCGACTGGCGACGGACCCGGGAGCCGGCCGCGGAGCAGCGGGACCCCCGCCTTGTCGGCAGTCGGATCAGGATCCGGGAGGAACTGGCATGACCGGTCGCACCCCGACCAGGCAGTCGAACGACGCGGATGAGGCGGTCGTATGAATCGCAGTTCCACGCCGGGTTCCCCGGCAGGGCGTCCGGCCGTCCCGCACGGTAACCGTGCGCGGTCGTTCGACTACCCTGACGATCCCGAGACGGACGAGGTCTCCCTCGACCCGGCCCTGGTGACGACACCCGGGCACGGTGGCGTGGGCGTCTTCCAGGCCCCCCGGCCGGCGCCACGCCGGACGCCGCCGCCGGCCGAGCCGCAACCCGCCGACAGCGCCGACATCGACTCGCCCTTCCTCGACCTGTTCGGCGGCACGCACCCCGGCGCGACCCGGCCGACGGCACCCCCGCAGCGGGCCGGCGGGCGGGAGCAACCCGCCATCGGCCAGCAGCCGCCCGCCGCCACGCCAGCCCCGGCGGCGCTCCCGCCGGCTCCCGCCCCCCTTCCGCCGCCCCCACGCGCGGGTCACGGGGCCGACGCCCACCGGACCGGCCACCCGGCCGACGCGGCTCCCCGGACCGGCCAGCCGGCCCACCGGACAGCCCCGGGGGTGACGGCCGCCGACCAGCCCCCGGCCGACGCGTACGAGCCGCCCGCCCGAGCGGCCAGGTCCCGGGTACCGCACCAGTCCGGGGACCGGCTGCCCACGCTCCGCCCACTGGCGGAGGCAGAGGACGTGCCGCCCGTCGCGGCGGCACCGCCGACGTCCCACCCGGCGCCCCGCCAGCACGCGGCACCGCTCGACCCGCCCGCGCCGGACCCGGCGTCCGAGCCGACATCCCGCCGCACCGGGGAGCGCCCGCCGGAGCGGGCCGGCCGGGAGGTGGCGCCGCCGCGCCAGCGCTCCGCCGGCCGGCGCGACCAGCCCGTCAAGCCCACCAAGCCCACCCGGGTCAAGCCGCCGAAGATCAAGTTCGGGGACCGGGACCCGGCGGTCGAGCTGGCCATCACCGAGATCGCCGGCCACCTGACCTTCACCCCCAACACCGTCACCGCCTGGTACTGGCTGCCCGAGGTGCGCTGGGCGTTCCGGCCGGACGCCGAACGGGAGGCGCTGCTCTCGGCGATCTCCGAGCAGTACGCCGGCCTGGCCGGCTTCCGCCTGCACCTGCGGCGCACCACGCGGCCCTTCCCGGCCGACGAGTGGGCCCGCACCATCGACGCGCACACCGCCGCGCCGCTGCCCGACGTGCCCGGCACCGCCGGCTGGGGCGACCACCTCGTGGCCGCGCAGCGGCACCTGCTCTCGGTCAACCACGCCGAGGGGCAGACCTACCTCGGCGTCACCTTCGCCCGGCGCGCCCTCGGCGACTCGCTCACCGAGCGGCTGCTGCGCACCTTCGGCCGGGGCGTCGCCGAGGGCGAGCGCCGCAAGCTCGGCCGCACCGTCGAGCAGTTCGACGAGGTGCTGGGCGCATTCGGCATGCGCGGCCGGCGGGTCACGGCACAGGAACTGGAATGGCTGCTCTACCGCTCGGTGGCGCTCTGCATGGCGCCGCCCGGTCAGCTCTCCCCGCTCACCGACGGGCAGTGGGAACGCGGCGACCTGCTCGCCCTCACCGAGCAGGTCGAGCGCTACCGCACCCCGTACGGCTCGACCGTCAAGCTGGTCAACCGGATGACCGGCGAGGAACGGCACGTCGCCGTGCTGGCGGTCGGCCGGATGGAGCCCCTGGAGATCCCCGAGCGGCACGAGCCCTGGCTGCACTTCCACGAGCGGCTGCCGTGGCCGATGGAGCTCTCCACCCGCGTCGACATCCTCGGCTCCGGCGACTCCTTCCGTAACCTGGAGCACCGGCTGCGGATGATCCGCTCCCAGCAGCTCGACTACGCGGAACACGGCATCGACGCCCCGCCCGAGCTGGAGCGGCTGGCCAAGCGCGCCCTCGTCATCGGCGACGAGATGACCACCGGGCTGCCGGTCGACTCCGCCCGCGCGCACGGCTGGCACCGGATCGCCGTCGGCGGCCGCAACCGCGAGGAGTGCCTGGAGCGGGCCCGCCGGCTGATCCAGCTCTACTCCCGCGAGCTGCGGATCTCGCTGCAACACCCGAAGAACCAGGACTGGCTGGCCCGCGAGTTCATCCCCGGCGAGCCGATCGCCAACACCGGCTACGTCCGGCGGATGCCGGTCAACCTGCTCGCCGCCGCGCTCCCCCAGGCCGCCTCCACCGTCGGCGACCGGCGCGGCGACCTCATCGGGCGCACCGCCGGCACCTGCCGCCGGCCGGTCTTCCTCGACCTGCACTTCCCGATGGAAGTACGCGAACGCTCCGGGCTCGCCGTCTTCGTCGCCGAACCGGGCGGAGGCAAGTCCACCCTGCTCGGCGCACTCGGCTACCTCGCGGCCCGACGCGGGGTCCAGGTGACGCTGCTCGACCCGTCCGGCCCGCTCGCCCGGCTCTGCGCCATGCCGGAGCTCCGGCCGTACGCGCGGGTGCTGAACCTGACCGGCTCCGAGCACGGCACCCTGGCCCCGTACTCGCTCATCCCGACGCCGCTGCGCAGCGAGTTCGGCACCGGGGCCTCGGGCGACCGGGAGTTCGAGATCGCGGTCTCCAACGCCCGCGCCGAGCGGCGGATGCTGGTGCAGGACATCTGCATGATGCTGGTGCCCCCGCAGGTCGCCCGGGAGGCGTCCACCGCCACCCTCTTCCGGCACGCCGTACGCCAGGTGCCGGCGGAGGAGACCTCCACCCTGGACGACGTGGTCGCCTGCCTCAGCCAGCTCGACGACGACGCCGGCAAGGAACTGGCCAACCTGCTGCTCGACACCGCCGAGATGCCGCTGGCCATGCTCTTCTTCGGCCGCCCGCCGGAGGGACTGCTCGGCGCGGACGCCGCCCTCACCGTGATCACCATGGCCGGGCTGCGACTGCCCGACCTGAAGATCGAGCGGGAGTACTGGTCCGCCGAGGAGGCGCTGGCTCTGCCGATGCTGCACACCGCGCACCGGCTCGCCGTACGCCGCTGCTACGGCGGCTCGATGTCGTCGCGGAAGCTGGTCGGCCTGGACGAGGCGCACTTCATGGAGGGGTGGCGCTCCGGACGGTCGTTCCTGGTCCGGCTCGCGCGCGACTCCCGCAAGTGGAACCTCGCCGCGCTGGTCGCCTCGCAGAACCCGCGGGACATCCTCGGCCTCGACGTGCAGAACCTGGTCTCGACCGTCTTCGTCGGCCGGATCGCCGAGGACGCGGAGATCGCCTCCGAAGCGCTCCGCCTGCTGCGGGTGCCGGTCAACGACGGCTACGAGGCCACCCTGGCCTCCCTCTCCACCGCCGACGCCACCAGTTCGAGCCGGCTCGGCTTCCGGGAATTCGTCATGCGGGACGTCGACGGCCGGGTGCAGAAGGTCCGGGTCGACGTCTCGTACGTCGACGGGCTGCTGGACCACCTCGACACCACCCCCGCCGCGATCGCCACGGCGGCCGGGGTGCTGCCGGCAATCCTGCCGAACATGGAGGCGTGACATGGCGCGGGCCCGGGCACGGTTGGCGGCGTTCCTGCTCGCGCTCGGCGTACTCGCCGGGGCCACGATCGGCTGGCCGGCCGTCGGCGCCATGGCGGCCGCCCCCGCACCGCTGACCGCCCAGGCGAAGGCCGAGCTCTGCACCACGCCGGAGTGGCAGGCCGACTTCCGCGCCTGCGTCGCCAAACTGAAGGAAGTCGCCGACTCAGAGGTCAAGTGCCGGAACGCCCCGACTCCCGGTGCGCCCGACTCGGGGCTCGCCGGCTGGTTCGCGTCCCGCCCGGAGTCGGCCACGAAGCCGGGCCCGAAGGGCTTCTACAGCGACTACGGCTACGCCGGATACAGCTACTCCACGTACGACATCGACAGCGGTTGCGCGACCGCGGTGCTGCACCCCGACTACAAGTTCACCAACACGGTCGCCAATGGCGAGTTCATGATCGCCACGGCGATCGTGGGCGCCTCGAACGCGCTGCGGGAACGCGCCTGGGATCCGCGCTCGATGTGGGGCTGGGCCGATCCGTTGGTGGACCAGGCGACCAAGGCCGTCTACCAGAAGGTGTTCAGCGTCTTCGGCATCGTCACGCTGTGCGTGGTCGGCCTGTACCTGCTCTGGCGCTCCCGCCAGTCGGACATGAGCAACGCGATGACCACGGCGGGCTGGGCCCTGCTGGTGATGGTGGCGGTGACCGCCCTGGCCGCCTGGCCGGTCAAGTCGGCCAACATCGCCGACGGCACCCTCGTCACCACCCTGGGCGTGGTCCACGACGCGGTCGGCCCGGCCACCAAGGACACTCCTCCAAGTCAATGCGACGACCCAAATCCGGAGGCGTGCAAAGACAACCGGCCTCCCGCCGTGCGGGCCAGTGACACGGCCACCGAGGCGATGCTCTACCGCAACTGGCTGCGGGGTGTGCTCGGCTCGGCGGACAGCGAGACCGCGAAGAAGTACGGTCCGGCCCTCTACGACGCGAAGTCGCTCTCCTGGGAGGAGGCGGCAAAGCTCCGGTCGAATCCGGCCACGCGAGAGGCCACCATCAAGGCCAAGCAGCAGCAGTGGGCGCGGGTCGCGCAGCAGATCGAGGCCGAGGACCCGGAGGCGTACGAGTATCTCCAGGGCGTCCGGGACATGGACCGGGTTGGCTCCGGATTCATCGCGGTGCTGGCCGCCGTGCTCTTCGCGATGTTCGACCTGACCGCCTCGCTGCTGGTGCTGCTGGGCTTCCTGATCTTCCGCTGGGCGGTGATCGCCGCGCCGATCCTGGGCACGGTGGGCCTGATGCGCCCGGCCAGCGCCGGGTTGCGGCGGTTGGCGAACGCGGTGGTCGCCGCCGTCTTCAACATCGCCATCTTCGGCACCGGTGCCGCCATCTATCTCTTCGCGGTCGACCTCATCATGAGCACGCCGACCCTGCCCGGCTGGCTCCAGGTGGTGCTGGTATGGCTCTGCGGTGTGGTCGGCTGGCTTTTGCTGCGTCCCTATCGACGGATCACCCAGCTGGGCGGCAAGGACAGCAGCGAGGCGGTCAGCTCGGCCGGCTCGTGGCACCGGCGATTCTTCCGGGACATGCGCACCGCCGCCCGGCTCGACGTCGCTGAACCCGGCGGCACGGCCGAGCCGGCGATGGGCCGGCGTCGGGCTGTCGTGGCGGAGCAGCCCACCCTCCGGCCCGAGGCCCGGCGCGAGGATCCAGCGCACGCCGCCACCCGCGGTGGGCATGCCGCCAAACCCGGCGGAGAGGAGCGGCAGCGGCCCGACGGCCGCGAGTCGGCCGCCGAGAAGGGGGCGCCCTCCGAGGAAAAGGATGCCTCCCGCCCGGTCGCCCCTCGACCCCGGCGGCGGCAGCCGGCCACCTGGACGGAGCCGGACGTGCCGGACGAGAACCCCTCGTTCGTCATCTACCGTCCCGGGTCCACGGAACGCGAGCCCGACCGGCCCACTCCCCGGATCCGCTCAGAGGCGCGGTGAGCGCGGTGCGGCGGGCGATCGAATTCCTGGTGACCCGGGTCCTCCGGTCCCGGATCGGCATCGCGATCGGCATCGCCGTCCTCGTGTTCGGGATCATCGGAGCGGCACGGCTGGTCTCCGGGCCCGGTGACCCCACCTCCGGGCTCAGCAACCGCCCCAACCAACCGATCACCACGGTCGACCCGACCGCCGGCGACGACGGGGCATTCTCCACGGGCGCTCCCCCCTTCCCCGTCACCCGCCCCGGCGAACTCACGCCGGAGCAGACCGCCGCACGCTTCGTCGCCGCCTGGCTCGGCAAGCCGGGCACCACGGCAGAGCAGTGGCAGGAGGGCCTACGTCCCCTCTCCACCCCGGTGCTGACCGACAAGCTGGCCGGCGCCGACCCGTCCGGGGTGCCGACCGGTCAGGTCGACGGCGACGTCACTCTCCGGCCCCGGGCCGAGAACTTCGTCGAGGTGCTGGTTCCGCTCGACACGGGTCAGCTCCGCCTCGAACTCGTGGCGCCCGACGGGCGATGGCTGGTGGATGCCGTGGACTGGGAGCAGAAATGAGCGACGGGACGCGACCGCGCGGTCGACAGCTCCGACTCGGCGCACTGGCCGCCGCGTTGACGGCAACGCTCGCCCTGCTCTGCTGCACCGGCGGCGCGGGGGCCTTCTTCCTCACGGAACTGGGCGGCGAGTCCACGGACATGACCCCGGTGAGCATGGACTGCAAGGAGAACTACCGGGTCGATGTTCGTGGCAAGATCCCTCGGATGTCCGGCTACGGTCAGGTCCAGCTTCGTAACGCCGCTCGGATCATCAAGGTCGGGCAGGAGATGAAGGTGCCGCCGCGCGGATGGGTGATCGCCGTGGCGACCGCCATGCAGGAGTCCCGGCTGCGCAACCTGGCGAACCGGACCGTCGGCGAGTCCGAGGACATCCCCAACGAGGGGGTCGGTGCCGATCACGACTCCGTCGGGCTGTTCCAGCAGAGGGCGAGCTGGGGCACCGTGGCGCAGCGGATGACGCCCGAGTACGCCGCCCGGAAGTTCTACGAGAAGCTGGTCAAGGTGCCCGGCTGGGAGACGATGCCGCTGACCCGGGCCGCGCAGGCCGTGCAGATCAGCGCCTTCCCGGACGCGTACGCCAAACACGAGGACGTGGCCAGCCAGATCGTCAACGCGCTGGCCGGCGGAGCTGCCCGGATCGCGCTGATCGACGGTAGGAAGGCCTGCGACCGCGCCGCCGCCGGGCAGATAGCCGCCTCGGGCTGGACGGCTCCCATCCCCGGCGGCGTCGGCTCGGGCTTCCAGACCGCAAGCCGTCCCATGCACAACGGGGTCGACATCGCCGCGCCGAAGGGCACCGATATCCGGGTAGCAGCCACCGGACGCGTCCTGATCTCCCGGTGCGACCCGGACAAGAGAGGCCGGCGCACCTGTAACGTCGACGGCTGGCCGAACAAGGGCGGCTGCGGCTGGTTCGTCGACGTCCTGCACGCCGGTGGGTTCATCACCCGCTACTGCCACATGGTCAGCAAGCCCCGGGTCAAGGTCGGCCAACTCGTCGAGGCCGGCACGGTCATCGGCGAGGTGGGCAGCAGCGGCAACTCCTCCGGCCCCCACCTCCACTTCGAGGTGCACGAGGACGGAGACAGGAGCAGCCGGGGGGCCATCGACCCGGTGCCGTTCATGCGATCGCGCGGCGCGCCACTCAAGGGCGCGGAATGAGACGCTCGCCGTCATGAGCGACCCGCTTCCCGACCCGTTCGCCGACCATCCGGACTGGGCGCCCCGACCGCCCCGACCGATCGAGATCGTGCCGGCCACCGGGCGCGTCGAGCTCCGCGGGCAGCGCGTGCTGGTCGGCCTGCCCGGACTCGGCTGGCGCGGTGACCTCCGCGCCGACGACCGGGTAGTGCAGGGCAGCCGGACCTACGTGCCGGTCATCCCCGAGCACGAGTGGTACCGGGCGGAGTCCGACCAGGTGGAGGTCTTCGCGCCGCTGGTCCCGGTCGAGCGGGTCTGGGTGGAGACGGTGGGGGCCCGGCGACCGGACGCGTCGGTGGATCGCGAGACGGGCGTCCGCCTGGTCTCGCTGGACGCCCCGCCGCACCGCGCCCCGACCCCGGTCTTCGAGTCGCACGCCGTCACGGGCCGCCGGGTGGTGCACGTGGTGGAGTCCGTCGAGCACCGGGACCTGCGTGCCGTCACCGAGACCTACTCCGGCGCGGAGGGCGACATCTGCGTCCGGGTTGCGCCGGAGGTGGAGTGGTACCGCTGGGCCTGGCGGGGCCAGCCACCAACCACACTGGAGGTTCCTGTGCATCTGCTCTGGATCGAGTGACGGTCAGCCGGCCTTACGGCCACTACAGACCCGCCAGCCTTCGTCTCTTTCCACCACATCGAAGACCCAGTCCTCACGCCTGCTGCTACGGGGCTGGCCGTTGGCTGAGCCGGAGATGGTGAGCGTTGTGGCAACTGATTCGCCCTCGCTCGTCTCAGTTCGGGTGAGCGGCCCCCAACTGACTCTGACCACGACGCCGAAGTTGGCCTCACGCTGCTCGATCTCGCTACGCAGTCCGAGGACCCCAGCCCGATCGCCGCTTCCCTCGCAGGTGAAGAGGTCGGCGCGGGTGTCGTTGCGGTCCACGAGGAAGGCGCGGAGGTAGTTGTCCACCACCACGTCGGGCGCGCTGCGGTCCGGGGCCGCGGCCCGGTTGTAGAGCACGAATCCGGCGGCCACTCCGCCGAGGCAGAGTGCCGCGACAACGCTCGCGACCACGGTGACCATGGTGCGCAGCCGCCGCCGTGGCCGCTCCGGCACCGGGGCCGGCGAGGGCGGCGCCAGGTGGTCGGAGGGGGGCCGTTGCGCCGGTACGCGGGAGACCTGGGAACCGGCGGGGGGCTGCACTGATTCCACCCTCTGAGGCTAGCGGCTGGACGCGGTAGACCCAATGCCCCAGATCCAGCGGATCGTGACGGACCACTCCCCATCGGTGAGTTCCACGACATCCCCGGCGCAGTGCCGCCGCGCATCCCGGACGAGTCGGCCCGACTGGGTTACGGTCTCTGCGCGGGGAGGGGTTGCCGACCTCGGGCGGAGGGGGTGGACGCGGTGGCCGGTCCGAAGGCACGCACCAACCGCGCCGCCGCACTGCACCGGCGGGCCGCTGCCACCGCGACCGCCGCCGCGAGCGTCCTCGACGACACCCGGCCCGTTCCCGCCGACCAGCGCCGCCAGTACGAACTGGCAGACCGCCTCCGTTCGGCGGCGGCGGTGCTGGCCCCCGGTTGGGCGGGCGCTCCCCTGGAGACGGTGGCACCGGCCACACCGGCCGGTGAGGGGCCACCTCCCTTCGTCCGGGTCGGTACGGCGGCACCGCTGGACGACGCCCGGTTCCCCGCGCTGGTGCCGTTGCTCGGCACGGGTCACCTCTCGGTGGACGTGGACGCCCGGGATCCCCGGGTAGCGGGGCTGCTGCGGGGCGTACTGCTGCGGCTGTTGGCGGCGAGCCCGGCCGGGGCGCTGCTGGTCCGCGCGGTGGACGCGACCGGCTCGGCCCTCGCGCCGTTCGCGCCGCTCGCGGACGCGGGTTTGCTGCCGCCCCCGGCGGTGGACGTGGCCGGGCTGCGGGCCGTGCTCACCGAGGCCGAGCAGTGGGTGACCCCGGGGTCGAGCGGGCGACGCCGGCACGACCGGACGCTGCTGCTGGTGATCGCCGCGCTGCCCGAGTCGACCGGTCCCACCGACCTGGCCCGTATCGAGGCCCTGGCCGAGCCGGACCGGTCCGCAGGGCTGCACCTCGTGGTGGCGGGCTGGCCCCCGGCAGGCGACCGGGAGCCGCTGCCGCGCGCGACGACGCTGGCGGTCCGGACCGCGTACGCGCTGCTGGGTGACCCGCCGGGCGGGTCGTTCGCCGGCCCGGGTGCCGAGCCGCCGGGCGGGCTGAACTCGCCGGTCTTCATCGAGGCGGATCCGCCGGCCGAACTCGTCGACGCGGTCTGCCATCGGCTGGCCGCGCAGGTGGAGGCGGGTTCCCGGCTGGCGCTGACCGACCTGCTGCCGGCGGCCGACGAGGAGCTGTGGACGGCGAGCGGGGTGGGCGGGCTGACCACGACCGTCGGGGACGCCGGTGGCCGTCCCGTGTCGCTCGGCTTCACGGAGCTGACGCCGCACTGGCTGGTCAGCGGCCGCTCGGGCACGGGTCGCTCCACGTTCCTCACCACCGCGCTGCTCGGCCTGACCGCCAGGTACGGCCCCGACGAGCTGGCTCTCTACCTGGCGGATCTCGCCGACGCCGAGTCCTTCGTGGAGTTCCTCCAGACCGAGCGGGACCGGTCGTGGATCCCGCAGGTGCGGGCCGCCGCGATGGCCGCCGACCGGGAGTACGTGCTGAGCCTGCTGGACGAGCTGGTGGCGGAGGTACGCCGGCGCGAGGAGGCGGGCAGCCGGGCCGGCGGGCAGCGCTTCGCCGAGCTGCGGCAGCACCGGGCCATGCCCCGGATCGTGTGTGTGCTCGACAATCTCCCGTTGCTCTTCGCCGAGCGGGACCGGCTGGCCGCCGACGCCACCGCCCGGCTGGACGCGCTGGCCCGGACCGGGCGCGCGTACGGGGTGCACCTGGTGCTGGCCGGCGAGGGCGACCTGGGGTTGGGCTCACGTACGGACCGGGACTCGGTGCTGGGGCAGTTCCCGGTGCGGGTGGCGCTGCCCGGTGGGGGCGCCGTGCTGGAGCCGACGAACGACTCTGCCGCCGGGCTGCCGGTGGGCAGCGCGGTGGTGAACACCGCAGGCGGGCTCGGCGGGCCCCGGGGCGCGATCCGGGGGCACGAGCGGATGGTCCGGTTCCCGGATCCGCAGGATCACCCCGACACGGTGGAGGCGCTGCGGCACCGGCTCTGGTCGGCCCGCCCGGAGGGGGCCACCCCGCCGGTGGTCTTCGCCGGCTACGCCCGCCCGCTCCTGCGCAACGATCCCCGGCACCGGGCCGCGCTCGCCGGGCAGGCGCCCGGTCCCGCCGCCCTGCTGGGTCGGGCGGTGGACGTGCCCCGGAGCACCGTCGCCGTGTCGCTCGGGCCGGCCCCGGGGCGGAACCTGGCCGTGCTCGGTCCCGGGCCGGAGGCGGCCCGGCTGCTGGTCACCGCGGCGCGCAGCGTGGCGGTGCACCACGCGCCGGGGGCCGCCCGCTTCGTGCTCGCCGCGCCGGACGAGGAGTGCCGGCCGGTGGCCGAGGCGTTGGCGACCGAGCTGGCCGGGCGGCATCCGGTGGACATAGTGGACCTGACCGGCCTGCTCGCCGCCGTGGACGACGCCGTGCCGGCCTACCTGGTGGTCTTCGGGCTGGACGTGCCGACCCCGGAGCAGCTGCCTCCGGAGCGGCTGCGCGCGCGGCTGCTGGAGGGCCCGCCCGCCGGCCGGCACCTGCTGGGCCGCTGGCGGACGGTGCCGTCGTTCGCGGCGCTGCTCGAACCCGAGGGCGAGGTGGACAAGCTCGCCGCCGTGGCCGTGGTGGACCTGCCGGGTGCGCAGCTGACGTCGGTCTTCGGGCGGCAGGTGCAGTGGCGGCCCCGCCCCGGCCGGGCGGTGCTCTGGGACGGTCCCGGCGAGCAGGGCATCGTGCTGGTCCCGTTCGGCGAGGAGGGGGAGCCCGGATGACCCGTGGCGGGGCACGGACCACGACGGGGCACGCCGCGCCGGGGCGGCAGCGTTCCGGCGCCGACCCGACGCCGGAACGCGCCGACACGGCCGGGCAGGCAGAGAGCGTCGGGGGCGTCGACCCGGTGCGGACCGCGTGGACCGAATACCTCGCCGCCGCCCGCCAGCTCGACGGGGTACGCCGCGACGCGGCCACCGCCGCCGGCGAGCAGGCCCGGTCGGTGCAGGCCGCCCGCGAGGAACTGACCGCCGTACGCACCCGGCTGGCGTCGCAGGAGGCCCGGCTGCACGAGCGGGGCGTACCGCCGATCTCGCTGGTCCCGACGCCGCCGGAGCTGACCGAGGCGACCCGGGCGATGGCGGGCGGGCCGGCGGCGGTGCTGGCCGCACTGCGCACCGCCCGGGGCCGGGCGGACGCCGCGGACGCGACGCTCGCCGCGCGTGGGCTGCCCCGCCTGGCCGCCTGGCCGCCGCGCCTGCGGAACCTGCTGGTGTACGGGCCGCTGGCGCTGCTGGTGCCGGCGATCCAGCTGGTGTTGTTCGTGACGACCGGCACCGGGGCGGCGAGCGTGGCCGCGCTGGTCTGCGGGCTGCCGATGCCGGCGGTGGCGTTCGTGGCGGGCTGGATCGGCGTCGGGCGGCTCTTTCCGCCGCCGGCGGGTGGCCGGGTGGAGCGCACGGCCCGGCTCGGCGCCCTGGTGTGCCTGGTCCCGGCGGTGCTGGTCAGCGCGGGCCTGTTGCTCGCGATGCTGGCCGGCTGACGCGCGACGGCCGGCCGACCCGGGTGTGGGTTCGGCCGGCCGGTCTGTCGCGGTCAGCGGGGGATGATCAGCGCCATCGCCTCGGCGCGCGACTTGGCGTCGCGCTGGAGGGTGCCCCGTACGGCCGAGGTGATGGTCTTGGCACCCGACTTCTGGATGCCGCGCATCGCCATGCACATGTGCTCGCATTCGAGCACCACCACCACGCCGCGCGGCGCGAGCCGCTCCATCAGCAGGTCGGCGATCTGCGAGGTGAGCCGCTCCTGGACCTGCGGCCGGCGGGCGAAGACCTCGACCAGCCGGGCCAGCTTCGACAGGCCGGTGATCCGGCCGTCCGGCCCGGGAATGTAGCCGATGTGGGCGCTGCCGCGGAACGGCAGCAGGTGGTGCTCGCACAGGCTCATCACGTCGATGTCCCGGACGAGCACCAGCTCCTCGTGGTTGGCCTCGAAGGTGGTGCTGAGCACCTGGGCCGGGTCGACCCGGAGGCCGGCGAAGAGTTCGGCGTACGCCCGGGCGACCCGGGCCGGCGTCTGCTGGAGCCCGTCGCGGTCCGGGTCCTCCCCGACGGCGATGAGGATCTCGCGGACCGCCTTCTCGATCCGCCCGAGGTCCATGGTCTCCTCGACGGGCCGACCGGTGAGCTTGCCGCTGATCAGGCGCGCGGCGACGTAGTCGAGGGTGTCGTCGCCGTCCGGCTCGGTCGCGGAGACGGCCAGTCCCCGGTGCTCCCGGGAACTGGCCGTCGGGTCCGTGCTCAGTGCGTACCGTCCGAGTTGTTGGAGTTGTTCGAGGTGCCGCCGCCCACCGTCGCCTGGGCGCCGTCGGCCTGGGCCTGCACCTTGAGCGCGTCCTTCTCCGCCGGCGTGAGCACGGGCGGCTCGGTGGAGGGCTGGCGCTTGCCGAAGCCGTTGTACGGCGCCATCGGCGGCCGCTTGGCCACCCGGGCGCAGATCCGGGCCATGTCGGCGGTGGAGAGGGTCTCCTTCTCCATCAGCTCCAGCACGATGTTGTCCAGGACGTCCCGGTATTCCACCAGGATCTCCCAGGCCTCGTCGTGGGCCAGCTCGATCAGCGCCCGCATCTCGCCGTCGATCTCGGCGGCGACGACGTCGGAGTAGTCCCGCTCGTGGCCCATGTTGCGGCCGAGGAACGGCTCGTCGCCGCTGGTGCCGTACTTGATCGCGCCGAGCTTGGAGCTCATGCCGTACTGCGTGATCATCGCGCGGGCCAGCTGGGTGGCCTTCTCGATGTCGTTGCCGGCGCCGGTGGTCGGCTCGTGGAAGACCAGCTCCTCGGCGGCCCGGCCACCCAGCGCGTACGCCAGGGTGTCGACCATCTCGGCACGGGTCTGGGTGTACTTGTCCTCGGTGGGCAGGACCAGGGTGTGGCCCAGCGACCGACCGCGGGACAGGATCGTCACCTTGTGCACCGGCGCGGCGTGCGGCAGCGCCCAGGCGACCAGCGCGTGCCCACCCTCGTGGTACGCGGTGATCTTCTTCTCCTGGTCGCTCATCACCCGGGTGCGGCGCTGCGGACCGGCGATCACCCGGTCGATCGACTCCTCCAGGGAGTCGTTGCTGATCGCCCGCTGGTCCTTGCGGGCGGTGAGCAGCGCGGACTCGTTGATCACGTTGGCCAGGTCGGCACCGCTGAAGCCCGGGGTACGCCGGGCCACCGCGTCGAGGTCGACGTCGGGGGTGAACGGCTTGCCCTTGGCGTGCACCCGCAGGATCGCCTTGCGGCCCTCCATGTCGGGGGCGTCCACCGGGATCTGCCGGTCGAAGCGGCCCGGGCGCAGCAGCGCCGGGTCGAGGATGTCCGGCCGGTTGGTGGCGGCGATCAGGATGACCCCGCCCTTGGTGTCGAAGCCGTCCATCTCGACGAGCAGCTGGTTGAGGGTCTGCTCGCGCTCGTCGTGACCGCCGCCCATGCCGGCGCCGCGGTGGCGGCCGACGGCGTCGATCTCGTCGACGAAGACGATGGCCGGGGCGTTCGCCTTGGCCTGCTCGAAGAGGTCGCGGACCCGGCTGGCGCCGACACCGACGAACATCTCCACGAAGTCCGAGCCGGAGATCGAGTAGAAGGGCACCCCGGCCTCGCCGGCGACGGCGCGAGCCAGCAGCGTCTTACCGGTGCCGGGCGGGCCGAAGAGCAGGACGCCCTTCGGGATCTTGGCGCCCAGGGCCTGGTACTTCGCCGGGTTCTGCAGGAAGTCCTTGATCTCGTGCAGCTCCTCGACGGCCTCCTCGGCGCCGGCCACGTCCGCGAACGTGGTCTTCGGCGTGTCCTTGGTGATCATCTTCGCCTTGGACTTGCCGAAGTTGAGCACCCGGGAGCCGCCGCCCTGCATCTGCGACATGAAGAAGAGCAGCAGGAGCACCAGCAGGGCGATCGGGAGCAGGTTGACCAGCAGGCTCACCCAGATGCTGTCGGACGACACCTCGACGTTGGCCGGGCCGGTGACCCGGTTGTTCGCCTTGGCCTCGAGGACCTCGTTCCAGACCTCGTCGCCGACCTCGTAGGGGAACTGCGCCTCGATCCGGTCGGTGTCGGTGTCACCGAACTTGGCCTTGTCCTTCAGGTCGAGCCGGAGCGTCTGCTCCTTGTCCTGGAAGACGACCTTGTCGATGCCGCCCTTGTTGAGCTGGTCGAGCGCAATGGAAGTGTCCACCCGGTGGTAGCTGGGACCAGCGGTGAACAGTTGACTGAGCACAACGGCGCCGAGGATGACCAGGATGATCCAGACCACCGGTCGGCGGAAGAAACGCGTACGTTCCATGCTGTTGTCGAGCGCCGAGGCGCCCGCATCCTCCTGATCGACGTCCTGACCGTCTGATGGTGTCGCCGCCTGTGGCGGCGGCCGGAGCCGCCGTGCGGGCCGGCTCGACCCCGAGGCACGAAACTGCCGCGCCGCGGTCATTCGACGGTACACCGTGCACGCGAGGAGTGAGCTTGCGAGCCCCGCAGTCGCGCACAAAGGGAACAGCTGTGCGCGCACCGAGCGAGCTTGCGAACCCCGCCATCGCGCACGATCCGATCATCGTGCGCGCGTGGAGCGCGCTTGCGAGCCCAACAATTACGCGTAGGGCGAACCGGGTCCAGCCGGCGTGACGGGAGCTCCGCGCCCGGCCTCCCGTCCGCCCGGTCCCGCGGTTCGAGGGGTCGGGCGTGGAGGATGCCTCCACGCCACCGGCCTCTACCGTAGTCCGAATCGCTGAGAGCCCGCTGAACGTCCGCTCGACCGGTGCCGATGTGACCGGGCCGGCGAGGGCTCAGGTGCGGGCGTACACCTCGGGCTTGAGCACCCCGACGTAGGGCAGCTCGCGGTAGCGCTCGCCGAAGTCGAGGCCGTAGCCGACGACGAACTCGGTCGGGATGTCGAAGCCGACGTACTTCACCGGCACCGGCACCTTGACCGCGTCCGGCTTGCGGAACAGCGCCACCACCTCGACGCTCGCGGCCGAGCGGGACTCCAGGTAGCGCAGCAGCCAGGACAGGGTCAGGCCGGAGTCGACGATGTCCTCGACCACGACCACGTGCCGGCCGGCGATGTCCCGGTCGAGGTCCTTGAGGATGCGGACCACGCCGGAGGAGGTGGTGCCCTGGCCGTAGGAGGAGATGGCCATGAAGTCCAGCTCGGCGGGCGGCCCGCTGCGGCCCAGCGCCCGGGCGAAGTCGGCCATGAACATCACCGCGCCCTTGAGGACGCAGACCAGCAGGAGCCCGTCATCGACGTCGGCGTAGTCCGCCGACACCTGCTTGGCGAGTTCCGCGGTCTTCTCGCGGATCTGCGCCTCGGAGATGATCACGTGGTCGATGTCGGCGTCGTACCAGGAGCCGTCAGCCATGGCTCCTAGCCTGCCGTACGCCGGATGGCCTCCGTCGGCGGGGCCGCCCCTTTTGGGCGCGGTCCCACCCCGGATGAATCCTGACGAAGGCCGCGAACCACCTCAGCAGGCACGCGACCGCCAGCGGCGACCGTCGTCGGACGGCTTCCAGTCGGCCGAGTCCCGGCTGTCGGCGGTGAGGCCGGCGGCCGAGGCCAGGGCCAGGAGGACGAAGAAGAAGAGGAAGAGGAGGATCTCCATGGCGGCGCTCGCTTTCGCATGGTTGCTGTCGGTTTCGCCGCCGGTGCGCACCGGACTGGAACCAGTTTCCGCCGGCCACCGCCACCCGGACAGTGGCAGGAATGCCACTCCCCCTCGATTTCCTGCCAACCGCACGGTTACCCTCGTCACATGCTCAGATCGGTCGCCGTCCTCGCCCTGGACCAGGTCGCCACGTTCGAGCTCGGGGTCCTCGCCGAGGTCTTCGGGACCGACCGCACCGCCGACGGGTTCCCCGACCACCGCTTCCACGTGTGCAGCCCCGACGGGGCCCCGGTGCGCACCTCGTCGGGCTTCCACCTGACCCCGCACGCCGACCTCGGCCCGATGGAGGAGGCCGACCTGGTCGCCGTCCCGGCCCATCACGGCACCGTCGTGCCCGGCACGGTGCTCGCCGCGCTGCGCCGCGCCGCCGACCGGGGGGCGTACGTGTTCAGTGTCTGCTCCGGCGCGTTCGTGCTGGGCGAGGCCGGCCTGCTCGACGGCCGGGAGTGCACCACCCACTGGCGGTACGTCGACGAACTGCAACGCCGCCACCCGACCGCCAGGGTCCGCTGCAACTCGCTCTACGTGCAGGACGGCCGGCTGCTCACCAGCGCCGGCACGGCCGCCGGCATCGACGCCTGCCTGCACCTGATCCGCCAGGAGCACGGCTCGGCGACGGCCACCCGGCTGGCCCGCCGGATGGTGGTGCCCCCGCACCGCGACGGCGGACAGGCGCAGTACATCGAGGCACCCATCCCCGAGACCCCCGAGGCGCCGACGCTGGAGCCGGTGCTGGAATGGCTGATGGGGCACCTGGACCGCCCGGTCACCGTCGACGAGCTGGCCGCGCGGGCGGAGATGTCGCCGCGCACGTTCGCCCGGCGGTTCCGCGCCGAGACCGGCACCACGCCGCACGACTGGCTGACCAACCAGCGGGTGCTGCTGGCCCGGCGGCTGCTGGAGGAGACCGGGCTCAGCGTCGAGGCCGTCGCCGACCGGGCCGGCTTCGGCGACTCGGCGGCGCTGCGGCACCACTTCGCCCGCCGGGTCGGCGCCACGCCCCACACCTACCGGACCACGTTCCGCGAACGCGTGGAGGCCTGAGCTCCGGACCCGCGACGTCGGACCGCGGCACCGGGAGCGGGGCCGACGGCACGCCCGGGGCTCCGGTCACCAGCCGAGCATCCCCCCGCCCACCCGGGGCTCCGAGCCGACGACGTAGCCGCCGTCCGGCAGTCGCCAGATCGCCTGCCCGTGCCCGAAGACCCCCGGCTCCTCCGCGACGGCGATCTCGTGCCCCCGGGCCCGCAGCTCGTCGACCGCGGCCCGCCCCTCGGCAGTGGCGACCAGCTCCGACTCGACCAGCACCGACCGGCCGGCGTGCCAGTACCAGCGCGGTGCGTCCAGCGCCGCCTGCGGGTCGAGCCCGCCGTCCAGGGTCGCCGAGACGAGCTGCACGTGCCCCTGCGGCTGCATGTGCCCGCCCATCACCCCGAACGGGCCCACCGGCCGCCCATCGCGGGTGAGGAAGCCGGGGATGATCGTGTGGTAGGGCCGCTTCGCCGGCCCCACCACGTTGGGGTGGGCGGGGTCGAGGCGGAACCCGAGCCCCCGGTTCTGCAGGGCGAAGCCGTGCCCGGGCAGCACCACGCGGGAGCCGAACGCCAGGTAGGTCGACTGGATCAGGCTGACCATCATGCCGCCGGCGTCGGCGGTGCAGAGATAGACCGTGCCGCCGCGCTCCGGGTCGCCGGCCGTCGGCTCCCCCGCCCGCTCGCTGATCAGCGCGCGGCGGGCCGCCGCGTACGCCGGCGAGAGCAGCGCCTCCGTCGGCACCGGCACCCGCTCCGGGTCGGCGACGTGGGCGTGCGCGTCGGCGAAGCCGAGCTTCATCGCCTCGATCTGCCGGTGCAGCCGCTCGGCGAGCGACAGCCCGGCGAGGTCGGCCCCGTCGAGGATGTGCAGCGCCAGCAGCGCCGCCAGGCCCTGCCCGTTGGGCGGCAACTCCCAGACCTCGTGGCCCCGGTAGCGGGCGGACACCGGGGTCACCCACGTCGAGGCGTGCCGGGCCAGGTCGTCGCCGGTGATCAGGCCGCCGGTGCGGGCCGCGTGCGCGGCCAGCGCCTCCGCGATCCCGCCCCGGTAGAAGTCCTCCGCCCCGGTGTCGGCGATCAGCCGCAGGGTCCGCGCCGCGTCCGGGTTGCGCCAGCGCTCCCCGGCCCGGGGCGCCCGGCCGCCGGGCGCGAACACGCGGTCGAACTCGGCGAACTCCGCGCCGGTCGGGCCGGGTGCGGCGAGCGCACGTGACCAGATCCCCGACACGCCGGGGGAGACCGGATGACCGTGCTCGGCGTAGCCGATCGCGTCGGCGAAGAGATCCGCGAAGGGCAGCGAGCCGAACCGGTCGTGCAGGTCGCGCCAACCGGCCGGGGCGCCGGGGACGGTCACCGGCAGCCAGCCCCGGGCGGGCATCGCCGGCCCGGCCCGCTGCGCGCCGCCCAGGGCGTCGACCGGGGCCGCGCCGGACCCCCCGGTCGCGGCGAGCACCAGCTCGCGGGTCAGGGCCGCCGGGGACCGGCCGGAGGCGTTGAGGCCGTGCAGCCGCTCGCCGTCCCAGACGATCGCGAACAGGTCACCGCCGATGTCGTTGGACGGGGGCTGCACCACGGTCAGGGTGATCGCGGTGGCGAGGGCCGCGTCGACGGCGTTGCCGCCGCGTCGCAGCACGGCCAGGCCGGCCGCCGCGGCCAGCGGCTGGCTCGTCGCCACCGCGCCGTGCGGCGCGAAGAGCGGCTGTCGGGGGTACGCCATGCGCCATGTCTACCGCCTCCCGGCGGATCCCGCGGCCCCGGAACCGGGCCCCGGGCCGACGGACCGGCGCCCGGGCCACGGGGTCACCGTCCGGCGGAGCGGATCAGCGGGAGCCGATGGCGGCGAGCCGGCCGTCGCGGCGCAGCACCCGCAGCCCGCCCGGCAGGTGCGCCGCCCCCTGCCCCCGCCAGCCGGTCACCAGCGTGTCCAGCGCGGTCACGTGCCGGTGCGACAGGGCGGCGGGCGAGGCGCCCAACTCCCGGGCCCAGGCGTGCAGCACCCGGCCGCGTACCGCCGGCGGGAGCTCGGCCAGCGCCCGCACCGCGAGCCCGCCGTCGGGATGGCGGACGTCGGCCAGCGCGGCGTCGGCCAGCTCGTCGAGGACGGCGTTGTCCGCCGCCACCAGCCGGGCGGTCCGGGCCAGGTTGTCCAGCACCCCCGGCCCGAGCGCGCGGACCAGGGCGGGCAGCAGGTCGGCCCGGACCCGGGCCCGGGCGTACGACGGGTCGGCGTTGTGCGGGTCCTCCCAGGGGTTCAGCCCGAGCACCGCGCACGCCGTGCGGGTCTGCTCCCGGCCGACCTCCAGCAGCGGGCGCAGCAGCGGCACCCCGTCGAGGTCCCGTCGGGCGGGCATCCCGGCCAGCCCGCGCGGGCCGGCGCCCCGGGCGAGCGCGAGCAGCACGGTCTCCGCCTGGTCGTCGCGGGTGTGCCCGGTGAGCAGGGCCGTCGCCCCGAGCCGGCCGGCCACCTCGGCGAGCGCCAGGTAGCGCGCCTCCCGGGCGGCCGCCTCGGGCCCGCCCGGGCGCCCGGCCACCTCCACCCGCACCGACTCGACCGGGGCCAGGCCGACCTCGCGGGCCCAGGTCACCACCGCCGCGGCCCGCCGCGCCGAGCCCTCCTGGAGGCCGTGGTCGACCGTCACCAGGCCGGCGGCGCGACCCAGCCGAGGCGCCACGAACGCGGTGGCGGCGGCCAGCGCGAGCGAGTCCGCGCCGCCCGAGCAGGCGACCAGCACCGGCCCTCTGGGCGGCAGGTCGGCCAGCGCCCGGCGGACCGCGACCCGGATCGCGGCCACCGGCGGGGCGAGCGCGGCCACGGGCGTACGGTCAGCCGGCGGTCGGGGCCGGGCCGACCGGCCCGTGCACCCGCGCCACCCAGGCGTCCGGGTCTCCCAGCTCCTCCAGCCGGGGCAGGGTGAGCGGCGAGTCGAAGATCTTGTTGAAGCCCGCCATGCCTACCCGGTCCACGACGCCGTGCACGAACTTGCGGCCCTCGGCGTACTGACGCATCTTGACCTCGATGCCGAGCAGCCGGCGGATGGCCTTCTCCAGCGGGTTGCCGGCCTCCCGGCGCCGGTTGAACGCCGCCCGGATCCGATCCACGCTCGGGACGACCTGCGGGCCGACGCCGTCCATGACGAACTCGGCGTGCCCCTCCAGCAGGGTCATCAGCGCGGTGAGCCGGTCCAGCACGGCCCGCTGCCCCGGGGTCTGGACGATGTCCAGCACGCTGGTGCGGCTCTCCGGGTCCTTCACCGCGTCCGAGAGCGTGGCGACGCCCCGGCGCAGCCGCTCCAGCAGGTGCTCGCCGCCGCTGGACGACGCGTCCACGAAGGCCTGCACCTCGCTGAGGAAGTACGCCCGCATCCACGGCACGGCGGTGAACTGGGTGCGGTGGGTCACCTCGTGCAGGCAGACCCAGAGCCGGAAGTCGCGCGGGTCGGCCCCGAGCTTGCGCTCCACCTCGACGATGTTCGGCGCGACCAGCAGCAACTGCCCCGGGTCGGCGGAGAAGACCTCGTACTGGCCGAGGACCCGGCCGGAGAGGTAGGCCAGCACGGTGCCGGCCTGCACGCCGGTGACCCGGGAGCCGATCGCCTCTGTCAGCGCGCTTGGCTGCTTGTCCTTGGTGAGCCGGCCGACCAGGGGGGTGATCACCTCGCGCAGCCCGGCGATGTTGGTCGCCGCCCAGTCCCGCCGGTCCACCACCCGCACGGGCGGGTGCGACACCTGCGAGCGGAGACCCGTGTAGTCCGCGACGTGCCCCGCCGCCTCGTCGGTCAACCGCCGCAGGTCACTGACCACGTCGGTGGCCTCGGTGTACGAAACCCGGGGGCCCGACTTGCTCAGCGCCCCCGCGGTCGCGGCGGCCAGATCCCAGTCCACGAACTGCGCCATGCACCCCACCGTACCCGCGCCGCGACACCCCGGCCCGGGCTCGCGCCCGGCGAGCGACGCCCGTCCCGCCCGACGCGGTCCCCGTCCGGCCCCGGCACTACGTGACGCCGATCCCGCCCAGGCCCGGCGCACGTCGCCGGTCCCGTCCAGGCCGGCGTGCGGCACCCGTCCCGCCCGGCGGCGGTCAGCGGCAGCCGCAGCCGGCCAGGGCGGCGCCGATCTGGTCCAGCGCCCCCCGGGCGGCCGTCAGCCCGTCGGGGGGCACCGCGTCGGTGAGCACGGCGAAGGTGAGCAGCCGACCGTCGGCAGTGCTGACCAGGCCGGCGACGGCGTGCACCTTGGTCAAGGTACCGGTCTTGGCCCGGACCACCCCGGCGCCGGCCTTCGTCGCCGCCGTCTCGTAGCGGTCGGCGAGGGTGCCGGACCAGTCGGCGACGGGCAGGCCGCCGAAGATCGCGGCCAGCTCGGGGCGGCTGCCGTCGCCGGCGAGCGCGATCAGGTCGGTAAGCAGCGAGGGGCTGATCCGGTTGCTGCGCGACAGGCCACTACCGTCGGCGAGGGTGAGTTCGTCGGCCGGCAGGCCGAGCTCCCCGGCCACGGCGTCCATCGCCGCCCCGGCGCCGGCGAACGAGGCCGGCTGGTTGCGGGCCAACGCGACCTGCCGGGCCAGCGCCTCGGCGACGATGTTGTCGCTGTCGCTGATCATGATGTCGACCAGCCGGACCATCGGCAGCGACTCCACCCTGCCCAGCTCCGCGCCGGGCCCCGGGGCGGCCGCGGGGGTGGTGCCCGCGTCGGCAGCGGGGGTGGAGCCGGCGGGGGCGGTGCCGCGGGCAACCGCACCGGCCGGCACGCCGAGCAGCCTGGCGAAGGCCCTGCCGGCCGCGAGGTCGGGCTGGGACACCCGCTCGGCCCAGTGGTTGCCGGCCGCCTCGTCCTTCTTCGCGCGGGTCACGTCGCTGCGGGCCCCGTCGGTCATCAGCGCCGAGATCGCCCCGCCGTAGCCGCCGGTGGGGATGTCGTCGTCCCAGCCCGGCTCGAAGAGCGGACCGGAGTAGAGCGACGAGTCGACCGTCACCTTCGTCGGCTTCGTGCCGGCGAGGGCGTCCCGCACCTGGTTGGCGAGGTCGTCCAGGCGAGCCGCGCCCGGGTAGAAGCCGTTCTTGTCGACCGCCAGCGTGGGGTCCCCGCCGCCGACGATCACCACCTCGCCCGGGGACGCGCCGGCCACCGCCCGGGTCGGGATGCGGTACGCCGGACCACGCGCGGCGAGCACCGTGACCCCGGTGACCAGCTTGGTCACCGAGGCGGGCACCGTGCCGTCGTCCTCGCCCCGGCCGAAGAGCGGCTGGCCGGTGGTCACGTCGGCCACCGAGACGTGGACCCGGTCGCCGAGGGCGGGCACGCCGACGAGGGGGGCGAGCGCGGCGCGTACACCCTCGGGGGTGGGCATCGGGGCGTTCGCGTCCGCGCCGGCCAGCACCGCCACGGGCGCCGGTTCCGCCGCCGTCTCGGCGGCCCCCCGCTCGGCGGGCTCGGTGCCCAGCCAGTCCGCCACCGGTCCCGGACGGACCACGGCGATCCCGACGGCGGCCAGCACCAGCACGAGCACCGCAGCCAGCACGACGGGCAGGGTCCGGCGGCGGCGAGAGGCCGGCGCGGGCGACACGGCGGGGCCGTCCGGGCCGCCGGGGCCGGATGGACCGCCGGGGCCGGATGGACCGCTGGCGGGTCGGTTCGCGGCGGCGGCCCAGAGGTCGGTCGAGCCCGACGAGGCATCCGGACCGGCCGCGCCGGTCGGGCCCGTTGCGCCGGGCTGGCCGCCCGGGGCGCCCGGACCGGCCGAGGCACCGGGACCCGTCGGACCGTCAGGACCGGTCATGGCGTCGGCACCGGCCGGGGCGTCGTTGCCCGGGGACGGGACCCGCGTCAGGGCAGGGTCGCCCGGGGACGCGGGCGGGTGGGGAAGATAGGCGTCGGGCACCGGGAACCGCCCGGTCGCCTCGCCGGAAGCAGATCCCCCGGTACCCCGTCCAGCGTCGGCATCCGGACGGTAGTGTGAATCTTCCCTCCCCACGGCCCCCTCCTCGCCCCGTGAAAATCTGCTTGGGTGACACTACTTCGGTCCGAACACTATGCGGCGGCCGGAGCCCGCGGGTGGGCATTCACCCGTGCGGGAGCGGCGTGCCGCTGGTTTCCGTTGGCCAGCGTGGGCAAACGAGGGAGCGTGCAGATGGATTTCGACGTGACGGTTGAGATCCCCAAGGGTCACCGCAACAAGTACGAGGTCGACCACGCGACCGGCCGGATCCGGCTGGACCGTACCCTCTTCACCTCCACGCAGTACCCGGCCGACTACGGCTTCATCGAGGGGACACTGGGCGAGGACGGCGACCCGCTGGACGCGCTCGTGCTGGTCCCCGAGCCCACCTTCCCGGGCTGCCTGATCCGGTGCCGCACCATCGGCATGTTCCGGATGACGGACGAGAAGGGCGGCGACGACAAGGTCCTCTGCGTGCCCTACGAGGACCCGCGCCAGGAGCACCTGCGCGACATCCACCACCTCGGCGAGTTCGACCGGCTGGAGATCCAGCACTTCTTCGAGGTCTACAAGGACCTGGAGCCCGGCAAGTCGGTCGAGGGCGCCACGTGGGTGGGGCGGATCGAGGCCGAGGCGGAGATCGTGGCGTCGTACCAGCGCGCCCGGGACGCCGAGGCGCGCGGCGAGTCCACGCACTGACCCGGCACAGACCACCGACGGGCCCGGGGGCCGCTCAGCCGAGCAGCCCCCGGGCCCGTTCGTACAGGTCGAGCACCGCGCAGGCGACGGGCACCACCGACACCACCAGGGCGGTGTCGGCCAGGTCCGCGATCCGGCCGACGTACGGGGAGACCGGGCGGCGGGCGTACGTGGTGCCGGCGACCACCGCCACCAGGGCCAGCGCCAGCCCGCCGACGACCAGCGTGAGGCGGCCGGTCGGGCCGGAGCGCCCGACGAGCACGGCGCCCAGCACGGCGTACCCGGCGAGGCCGGCGACGACGGTCGGCACCCGATGGCGCAGGGACACGAACAGCCGGGAGCGGAGCAACAGCACGGCCGCGGCCACCGCCACCAGCAGCCGGCCGGCCGTCCCGCCGGAGAGGCCCAGCACCACCGCGGCGGCGACCGCCAGCACGGCGTGCCCGAGCAGCATCCCGGTGAGCATCTCCTCGGTGCGGGCCACCGCCGCGTAGACCCGGTCCCGGTCCGGCAGGTCGCGGACCCGGTCGGCGTCGCCCGGCTCGCCGGTGGGCAGGGTGATCGGGGGCAGCGGCACCTTCCCGAGCCGGATGGCCAGCAGCGGCACCGCCCCCACGGCGAAGACCAGCACGCAGAGCAGAATCGCCGCCGTGCCGGCCGGGCTGAGCAGCAGTCCGCCGAGGGCCGCCAGCGCGCCCACGAACCCGGCGGTGGCGCCCGCCACGAAGACCCGCAGCCGGGTGGCGACGCCGACCAGCCCGAGCACCGACACCAGCAGCAGCGCCACCGACCCGGCGAGCAGCTCGGGCGCGCCGACCCAGCGCAGCCCCGGGACCGGCCCGACCGGATCGCCGGAGCTGACCGCCAGGGCGCCCGCCGCCGCCGCGTACGGCAGGGCGTAGCCGCCCAGGGTCGCGCCGGCGGCCCCGTCCGCGTGGGCGCGGGACGCCACCACCCCGGCGAGGGTGAGCAGGAGCGCCACCACGGCGGCGGCCGGCCAGGCCGACCCGTACGCCGGACCGCCGGCCGTCACGGCGAGCAGCCCGACGGCCAGCGGCACGGCGGCCCCGGCGAGGGCGGCGGCCCGGGTGGCGGCGGGTGACCACGCCCCGCCGCGCCGCCGGGCGCCGTCGGCGATCGCCTCGACCACGTCGTCGTACTCCAGCTCGGGCCACTGCGCGCGGGCCGGCACGAGGTGCAGCACCTCGCCGTCGCGGACCCCCTGCGGCAGCAGGGCCTGGGCGGTGGTCAGCACCGCGCCGTCGGTGCGCCGCAGCACCCAGCCGCCGTGCCGCTCGCCGTCGTCGGCGAGCCCCTCGCCGGCGTGCCGCAGCACCTCGGGCAGCAGCTCGGCCAGGGGCACCTGCTCGGGCAGTGCGACGTCGACCCGCCGCTGGGGGGCGCTGATGGTGACCCGGGCCAGCCCGATCGTCATCGACTGATCTCCATGTTCGGCGGGATTGGTGGCTGCGCGGACGACAGGACTTTACCTACCATGAGCCAGGCTCGGGTTACCGAGCGCTGTCAGGAGGTCGAGTGTCCACTGTCGTCATCAAGCGGCCGCCCCGCCGACCGGCGCCGGAGATCCCGGTGGGTGAGCTGCCGGTGGACGCGCCGCCGGAGATCCCCGCCGTGGCCGGCGGGCGCTGGCAGCAGCTGCTCATGGTGCTGCCCATGCTCGGCGGCACCGTGGCGATGGCGATGATGTTCGGCCGCGGCGGGGGCGCCTACTCGTACGTGGTCGGCGGGATGTTCGGGCTCTCCTCGCTGGCCATGCTGGTGACCTCGTGGGGCAGCGCCTCCGGCACACCGAAGAAGTCGGAGATGATGGCCGCCCGGCGGGACTACCTGCGGCACCTGACCGTGCTGCGGCGCCGGGTCCGGCAGACCGCCGGGCAGCAGCGTGCCGGGCTCTACTACCGGCACCCGGATCCCGGCCGGCTCTGGTCGACCGTCGACAGCCACCGGGTCTGGGAACGCCGCCCCACCGACCCCGACTTCGGGGTGGTCCGGGTCGCCGTCGGCCCGCAGACCCTCGCCACCCCGCTGGTCCCCCCGGTCACCCGCCCGCTGGAGGAGCTGGAACCGATGACCGCCGGCTCGCTGCGCCGGTTCCTGGACGCGTACTCCGTGGTGCCGGACCTGCCGGTGGCGCTCTCCCTGCGCAGCTTCGCCCGCGTCTTCGTACGGGCCGCCGGCCCGGCCGACGACGGCGACGGACCCGCCGCCCAGGCCCTGGCCCGGGCGATGCTCGCCCAGCTCGCGGTCTTCCACGCCCCGGACGAGCTGCTCGTCGCCGTCTGCGCCGGGCCGGAACGGCGGGCCGCCTGGGAGTGGGTCAAGTGGCTGCCGCACGCCCACCACCCCACCCGCACCGACGCGCTCGGCCCGGTCCGGCTGGTCACCAGCGCGGGGGTCGAGCTGGAGGGGCTGCTGGACGAGGTGCTGGCCAGCCGGTCCCGGTTCAGCCCCGCCGGCCCGGCCACCGACGGCCCGCACGTGGTGGTGGTGCTCGACGGGGGCGACCTGACCGGCGCCACCGACCTGACCGGCGACGGCGGCATCGACGCGGTCACGATCATCGACCTGGACACCCCGCCGCCGCGCCTGCTGGACCGGTTCGCGCTGCTGCTGGAGCTGCGCGGGGGTCGGCTGCACTCCCACTCCGCCGACGGGCACGCCGAGGTCGGTACGGCGGACCGGCTGGACCTCGTCGACGCGGAGGCCGTCGCCCGACGGCTGGCCCCGCTGCGGCTGGCCACGGCGGCACGCGGCCCGGACGCCCCGCCGGGCGCGGAGCTGGGCCTGCCCGAGCTGCTCGGTCTCGGCGACCCGGAGAGCTTCACCGCCGAGCAGGGGTGGGCGCCCCGGTCCGCCCGGGAGCGGCTGCGGGTGCCGATCGGGGTGGGCACCGACGGCGGCGCCATCGAGCTGGACCTCAAGGAGTCGGCGCAGGACGGGATGGGGCCGCACGGCCTGCTGATCGGGGCGACCGGCTCCGGCAAGTCCGAGCTGCTGCGCACGCTGGTGCTCGGGCTGGCCGCCACGCACAGCTCGGAGCAGCTCAACTTCGTACTGATCGACTTCAAGGGCGGCGCGACCTTCGCCTCGTTCGACCGGCTGCCGCACACCGCCGCGGTGATCACCAACCTGGCCGACGCGCTGCCGCTGGTCGACCGGATGGTCGACGCCATCAACGGCGAGCTGGTCCGCCGCCAGGAGCTGCTGCGCCGGGCCGGCAACTTCGCGAGCCTGCGCGACTACGAGCGGGCGCGCGCCGCCGGCACCCCGCTCGCCCCGCTGCCGTCGCTGCTGCTGATCTGCGACGAGTTCTCCGAGCTGCTCTCGGCCAAGCCCGACTTCATCGACCTGTTCGTGCAGATCGGCCGGCTGGGCCGGTCGCTCGGCGTGCACCTGCTGCTGGCGAGCCAGCGGTTGGAGGAGGGGCGGCTGCGCGGACTCGACACCCACCTGTCGTACCGGATCGGGCTGCGGACCTTCTCGGCGCTGGAGTCCCGCACGGTGCTCGGGGTGCCGGACGCGCACGAGCTGCCCCGCTCCCCCGGCCACGGCTACCTGCGCTTCGGCACCGAGCCGCTGGTGCGGTTCAAGGCCGCGTACGTCTCGGGGGCGCTGCGCCGGCGCGGTGCGGCGCCCGGCGCGGGCGGCACCGGGGCCCCGCGCCTGCTCGCCTTCTCCACCCACCTCGTGCCCAAGCCGGAGCCGGTCGGGCCGCCCGCCCTGCCCGCGACGGCCGACGAGGGCGGCACGGAGAGCCTGCTGGAGCTGATGGTCGACCGGCTCGCCGGGCAGGGGCCGCCGGCCCACCAGGTCTGGCTGCCCCCGCTCGGCCGGGCGCCCGCGCTGGACGAGCTGCTCGGGCCGGTCGGCGTGGACCCGGCGCGCGGTCTCACCTTCGGCAACCCGGAGCTGCACGGCGCGCTCCAGGTGCCGGTCGCGGTCGTCGACAGGCCCTTCGAGCAGCGCCGCGACGCGCTCTGGCTGGCGCTGGACGGCGCCGCCGGCCACGTCGCGGTGGTCGGCGGCCCGCAGAGCGGCAAGTCGACCGCGCTGCGCACGCTGATCTGCGCCCTGGCGCTCACCCACACCCCGGCCGAGGTACAGGTCTACTGCCTCGACTTCGGCGGCGGCGGGCTGGCCGCGCTGCGCGACCTGCCGCACGTCGGCGGGGTCACCGGCCGCGCCGACCCGACGGCCGTCCGGCGTACGGTCGGCGAGATCGCGACCCTGCTGGTCGACCGGGAACAGCGCTTCGCCGAGCTGGGCGTGGAGTCGATGGCCGCCTGGCGGCAGCGCCGGGCCGCGCTCGCGGGCACCGGCCAGCCCGGGGCCGACCCGTTCGGCGACGTGTTCCTGGTGGTGGACGGTTGGGCCACGCTGCGCGGCGAGTACGACGACCTGGAGCCCCTCATCACCGACCTGGCCACCCGGGGGCTGTCGTACGGGGTGCACGTGGTGGCGACGGCGGTGCGTTGGCTGGACTTCCGGCCGGCGATCCGGGACCTCTTCGGTTCCCGGCTGGAGCTGCGCCTCGGCGACCCGGCCGACTCGCTGGTGGCCCGCCGGGCGGCGGCGAACGTGCCGGAGAAGACCCCCGGCCGGGGCGTCACGGCGGAGAGCCTGCACTTCCTCACCGCGCTGCCGCAGCTCGCCGCCTCCGGCGGGGACACCACGGATCTGGTCAAGCAGTCCGCCGGGGGCTGGGCCGGCCCGGTCGCGCCCCCGGTGCGGCTGCTCCCGCCGGTGCTCCCGTACGCCGAGCTGGACCTGGCCGCGGCCACCGGACTGCGCATCCCGGTGGGGATCGCCGAGGCGGACCTGCGCCCGGTGGTGCTGGACTTCGGCACCGAGCCGCACTTCGTGGTCTTCGGCGACGCCGAGTGCGGCAAGTCGTCGTTCCTGCGCGCGCTGGCCACCTCGATCATGACCCGGTTCACCCCGGAGCAGGCCCGGGTCATCCTGGTCGACTACCGCCGCAGCCTGGTGGACCTGACCGAATCGGCGTCGCCGCACCTGATCGGCTACGGCTCCGCCGCGGCGCACACCACCGACCTGGTCGAGTCCGCCGCCGGCTACATGGCGGGGCGGGTGCCCGGGCCCGACGTCACGCCCGCGCAGCTGCGGCAGCGGTCGTGGTGGTCCGGGCCGGAACTGTTCGTGCTGGTCGACGACTACGACCTGGTCGCCGGCGGGCCGTCCAACCCGCTGCGCGCCCTGGAGGAGCACCTGCCGCACGCCCGGGACGTCGGGCTGCACCTGGTGCTCGCCCGCCGCTCGGGCGGCGCCGGACGGGCCCAGTACGAGCCGCTCGTGCAGCGCCTGCGGGAGCTCTCCACCTCGGGGCTGGTGATGGCGGGCAGCCCGGAGGAGGGGGCGCTGGTCGGCCCGGTCCGGCCCGGTCCGCTGCCCCCGGGGCGCGGCCGGCTGGTCACCAGGCGCGAGGGCGTACGCCTCGTCCAGTTGGCCCATCTGCCGCCGCCGTGACCGGTGTCCCGGGAACGCCCCGCAAGGCGGCGAGGAACCGGTAATCTCCGATCGTCATGTTTGCGTCGTGATGAATCCCTGAGGATGTGACGACCGTGCGGCACAGCTGTCCGCCAGCGGCTCGGCGGATCGCCGGACGTACGTTGCTCGGTCTGGCGGCCGCCGTCGTGTCGGTCGCGGGTCCGGTCACGGCGGCCGACGCCGCCTCTCCGCAGCCCGCCGCCCGGCCGGTCCTCGACCCGCCGGCCGTCGTCGTCCCGGTGGCGCTCGCGGCGCCCGACAGCAAGAACCGCCCCGACCAGGTCCGCGACGAGCAGTGGCAGCTCGACGTGTTGCAGGCGAAGACCGCGTGGCGCAGCTCGACCGGGCGGGGGGTCACCGTCGCGGTGATCGACTCCGGCGTGGACGCCGCCCATCCCGACCTGGCCGGCCAGGTGCTGCCCGGCCTCGACCTGGTCGCGCCCCGGGGTGCCGCCGGCGACCCCGATCCGGTCGGCCACGGCACCACCGTGGCCGGGCTGATCGCCGGCCGCAACGACGACGCGCGGGGGGCCGTCGGCCTGGCGCCGGACGCCCGGATCCTCCCGGTGCGCGTCCTCGACGCCGAGAACCGCTACGACGACGCCCTGATCGTCGCGAAGGGCGTGCGCTGGGCCGTCGACAACGGCGCCCGCGTGATCAACCTGTCCCTCGGCGGCAGCGGCGACAGCCCCGCCCTGGCGGCGGCGCTCGACTACGCCTTCGCCCGGGACGTCGTCGTGGTCGCCTGCACCGGCAACCTGGGCAACTCGTCCAACGCGAAGGTCTGGTACCCGGCCCGCGAGCCGGGCGTCATCGCGGTCGCCGGGTCGGAGCGCGACAGCGACAACCTCTGGTCGGGTTCGATCACCGGGCGGGCCACCGTGCTCACCGCCCCCGCGACCGGCCTGGTCGGGGCCCGGCCGGGCGGCTACTGGCGGGTGCAGGGCACCAGCTTCGCGGCGCCGCTGGTCGCCGCCACCGCCGCGCTGGTGCGGGCCCGCTACCCGGAGATGTCCGCCGGCGACGTCGTCAACCGGCTGCTCGCCACCGCCCGCGACATCGGCCCCACCGGCCGGGACGACCGTTTCGGGTACGGCATGGTGAACCCGGTCGCCGCGCTGGACGCCGAGGTGAGCCCCGTGGGCCGCAACCCACTGGACGACGAGTCCTCGCCGGGCGTGGTCGGTTTCGGCCCGGCCCCGGGGGCGACGCAGCCCGACGTCGCGGGGGTCGGCGGCGACCCGCGCGGCTTCACGGTGCCGCGCCAGCAGTCCCGGTGGGCGGCGCAGCCGGCGGGCGCGCAGGAGGAGACCACTCCGGAGCAGCTGTGGACCGGGGCCGCGTTCTTCGTCGCCCTGCTGACCGGGGCCGCGTTGATGGTGCGCCGGTTCCGCCAGTGGACCCCGCTGGCCTCGCCCCGGCGCAGCACCGGGACGTGGCGTCGCCCGCCGGCGCCCTGACCGGCCGGCCCGGTCGTCGTCGCCCTCGCGGGAGGAACCGCCGGCGCCCCGACCGGGCAACCGGCCCCGGGTGGACGCCCCGGATCGGGTCTGACCGGGCCGCGTCCCGGGTAGGTGCACGGTCATGAGCCCGTCCGGCCCGCGTACGCTCACCGCCCCGCCGCGCTCCTCGTGGCGGGGCCGCCGCCTGCACCCGGACCACGCCCGGGGTCTGCGGCTGACCCTCGCCGCGGCGGCCGCGTTCCTGGTGGCGGTGCCGTTCACGCTGCTGGCCGTCCTGGTCCTGGGGGACTGGTCCCCGCTGCGCCGGCTGGACACGGCGGTCACCGACACGCTGGTCGGCTACGCCGCCGACCACCCGGCGTGGGTACGCCTGATGACCCTCTGGACCGACGTGTTCGCCCCGATGCCGCTGCGCGTCGGCGCCCTGGTCCTGGTCCTCTGGCTGGTCCGCCGGGGTGCCCGGCAGCTGGCGGTCTGGGTGGCCGTCACCATGACGGTCGGCGGCCTGCTCAGCCCGCTGCTCAAGCTGCTCGTCGGCCGGCCCCGGCCGGACCTGCCGGACCCGGTGGCCGAGGCGCCCGGCCTGGCCTTCCCGTCCGGGCACGCGCTCAACGCCGCCCTCGCGGCCGGGGTGCTGCTGGTGGTGTTCCTCCCGTACGCCCGGCCGGCCGGGCGCCGGGTGGTGTGGACGGCCGCCCTGCTGCTCGCCCTGGTGACCGGGTTCAGCCGGGTGGCCCTCGGCGTGCACTGGACCAGCGACGTGCTGGCCGGCTGGCTGCTCGGCGCGGCCGTGGTGGCCGCGACCGCCGCCGCCCTCACCGTCTGGCGGGCCGACCCGCCGGGCCGCCCGGCGCCGCCCACGGGTCACGGGCCGGCGGCGGGTACGGGGAGCTGACCGGTCAGGTGCACTCGCCGGTGCCGACGGCGCGGGTGCGCTCGGCGCCGGCGAGGGCCACCGGGCGGGCCTCGGCCGCGGTCACCGCGAAGCCGGTGTTCGGATCGTCGGCCACCGCCGCGAAGATCACCCCGAGCACCAGCCCGTTCGACGAGACCAGCGGGCCCCCGGAGTTGCCGCTCTGCACGAGCGCCCGGATCGTGTAGACCTCCCGGGTCACGTTGCCGCCGGAATAGATGTCGGGCCCGGTGATCCGGTTGACGTCCCGGATCCGCGCGGACTGGGCGTTGTACGGCCCGTCGAGCGGGAAGCCCAGCACGATCGCGTCCGCGCCGCTGCCCGCGTTGCCGGCGGCGAACCGCATCGACGGGCCGGGCAGCCCCGGCACGTGCAGGACGGCCAGGTCCCGGTCGGGGTCGTAGACGACCACCTTGCTGTCGTACCGCTCGCCGTTCAGCTCGACGACGGTGGACCGGGTCCCGGCGACGACGTGCGCGTTGGTCATCACCCGGTCGTCGGCGTAGACGAAGCCGGAGCCCTCGATCCGGCGCGAGCAGCTCGGGGCGGAGCCGAGCACCTTGACCACCGAACGCTGGCTGTTGACCACCACCTGCGAGCCGGCGAGCGCCGGATCCGGCGGGGACACCTGACGGGCGCGGGTGGGCGCGAGGTCGCCGAAGACGTCGGGGAAGCCGTTGGTGTCGACGGTGTCCCGCAGCGCCGTGGAGAGCTGCTGCGCCTGGTCGGGCAGGACCCGGTCGACCACCGTGAGCAGCGCACTGTTGCGCACCGACGAGGCCAGCCAGGGCAGCGACGACGAGCCGAGCGGCACCGCGACGAGCCAGGCGACCAGCAGCACGGCGAAGAGCGAGACGAACGCCCCGCCGACGTCGTCGACCCGCTTGGCCACGTCATTGGTGATCGTCTTGCGCAGGTGCGAACCGAGCCAGCCGGCGAGCGCCTGGCCGACCACCGCCAGCCCGAAGATCGCCACCAGGGAGATCAGCACCCGGGTGCCGCTGTCGACGAACTGCTGTGCCAGCAGCGGCCCCAGTTGGAGGCCCACCAACGCGCCCAGGAAGAAGCCGGAGAACGACAGCACCCCGATGACGAAGCCCTGGCGGTATCCGCTGATCGCGAACACGAGCATGAGCAGCAGCAGTACGAGATCCACGGCGGACACGCGTCAAGCGTACGGGCACCGGGCTCGCGAGATGACCATCGCTTGCGGAAGGTGACCGTCCGGTCAGCGCACCGGGGTCTCGTCGACCGCGTCGGTGCCGGCCGAGGGCGCCGGGGTGGCCCCGGTCGGCGGCAGGTCCACGACCCGGTCGCGGGGCCACGGCCGGGCCCAGCCGCCCATGTCGAGCAGGGCGGCCAGCACCCCGGCGGTGAAGCCCCAGACCAGCATCCCGCGCGCCGAGAAGGCCGGGCCGATCCAGCCGCTCGGGTGGCGGACCCGCATCCGGTTCGCCGGGTCGACCAGCTCGGCGACCGGCAGCCGGGCCACGTGCGCCACCTCGGCCGGCTCCCGGGGATGCACCGGGTGCGGCGCGTGCCACCAGGCGAGCACCGGGGTGACCACGAAGTCGCTGACCGGGATCCAGAGCTTCGGCAGCTCCGCCAGGACGGTGACGCTGGTCGGGTCGAGGCCGACCTCCTCGTTCGCCTCGCGCAGCGCGGTCGCCCGGGCGTCGGCGTCCTCCGGGTCGGCCGCGCCGCCGGGGAAGGCGGGCTGCCCCGCGTGGTTGCGCAGGGTGGCCGCCCGCTGGAGGATCAGCACGTCCGGGCCGGCGCCGGGCTCCTCGCCGAGCAGCACCAGCACCGCGCTCTCCCGCCCCCCGCTCTCCGGGGTGACCAGCCGGGTGAAGTCCTCGCTGCGCGCACTACCGAGCCGGGTCAGCAGCGGGTCGAACCAGCCCGGCGGACGCCGGTTCACGCCGACACTCCCGCGTCCTGCCGGTGGCCCGTGCCCGCACCCCCGCGCCCCGTCGCGCGTGTCGGACGGCTCACGCCGGCACCGTCACGCCGAGGTGCTGGCGGACCAGGTCCGCCAGCCGGGCGTCGTCGAGGGCGCCGCTGGAGTCCACGTGCCGGATGCGGCCCTGCCCGTCGACGAAGACGGTCAGGGGGATGGCCTTGCGGTTCAGCTCCCGCTTCAGGCGCTCACCCTGGTCGACCAGGACCGGGAAGCGGACGCCGAAGTCCTCGCCGATGGCCTGGGCCGCCTCGCGGCCGTCCTGGTTGTTGACCCCGACCACCTGGAGCTGGCCGGCGGCCCGCTGGCTGAGCCGCTGGAAGGCGGGCAGTTCCTTGCGGCAGGGCGGGCACCAGGACGCCCAGACGTTGATCACCGCCGGGCCGCGCAGGGCGCGCAGGGCGACCGGGGCGCCGCCGGTGAAGCAGTTCAGGGTCAGCTCGGGCAACGCCTGGCCCCCGCCCCCGGCCGGGGCGGCGGGTGCGGCGGACGCGGGCGGCGTACCGAGGGCGGAGCAGTCCTGGAAGGGCGACGGCCGGCTCGCGGCGGCCTTCTGCCGGTCGGTGGGGCCCGGGTCCTTCTCCTCGGTGCCGGCGGTGCACCCCGCGACGGCCAGCAGCACGGGTACGAGCAGGGCGACGAGCCGGCGCTTCACCGGTCGCGACTGCGGGGCTCGCAACACCGGCTCACTCCTCGCGCTCATCGGTTCACCGTGGTTCGCGACTGCGGGGCTCGCAAGACCGGCTCACTCCTCGCGCTCACGGCGATACCTCGGTTCGCGACTGCGGGGCTCGCAACACCGGCTCACTCCTCGCGCTCACGGGGCCTCCGCCACGACGGCCTGGACCGGCACCAGCTCCGGGTCGACCCCGGCCGCCACCGCCAGGTCCCGGGCCCGGGGGCCCTTGAGCAGCTTCGCGGCCGCCGCCGGCTCGGTCGGGCCGGTGCCGTACGACGGGCACAGCTTCACCAGGGTGCACGCCCCGCAGGCCGGCTTGCGGGCGTGGCAGACCCGCCGGCCGTGGAAGATGATCCGGTGCGACAGCATGGTCCAGTCGCGCCGGGGGAAGAGCGCCCCGATCGCGTGCTCGATCTTGACGGGGTCGGTCTCGGCGGTCAGCCGCCAGCGCTGGACCAGCCGCTGGAAGTGGGTGTCGACGGTGATCCCGGGGACGTCGAAGGCGTTGCCGAGGATGACGTTGGCGGTCTTGCGGCCGATGCCGGGGAGCGTCACCAGGTCGGCGAGCTTGCCGGGGACCCGGCCGTCGTACCGCTCCACGAGGGCCTGGCCGAGCTTGATCAGCGAGTCGGTCTTGTTGCGGTAGAAGCCGGTGGGCCGGATCAGCTCCTCCAGCTCCGTCCGGTCCGCCCCCGCGTAGTCGGCCGCGCTCGGGTAGCGGGCGAAGAGCTTCGGGGTGACCTCGTTGACCTTCTTGTCCGTGCACTGCGCGGAGAGGATCGTCGCGACGGCCAGCTCCAGGGCGTTGGAGTGGTCCAGTTCACAGTGCGCGTCAGGGTGGGTGTCGGTCAGCGCCCGGCCGATCCGCCGGGCGCGACGGGTGCGCCCGAGGTCGGTCTCGGTGAAGCCGGAGGAACTCGTGGTCACGCCGGCCAGCCTACGTCGCCCGGCCGACGGTCGGCCGGGTCCACGCGCCGTGCCGCCCCGGTCAGCCGCCCTGCGGCGCGCTGATCGCGCCCGAGTCGTCGAAGTCGGCCCCGGTCTCCGGGAAGTCGCTCTTGGTGAGCTGCTTCATCAGGCCCAGCCCGCGGTCGTCCTTGTCCATGGTCGGCTTGCCGATGGAGTTCATGTACGTGGAGACGAACGAGCCGCCGGCCCAGCTCCCGTCCGGCTTCAGCGAGACCTTCAGCACCCCGCCCCAGCCGAGCCGGCCGGCGTTGCTCAGCGAGTTGCCTCCGCCGGCGAAGTTGCCCAGGCTGTACGCGATCAGCCGGCCCTTGTAGAACTCCATGCCGCGCAGCACGTGCGGGCCGTGCCCGACGATCAGGTCCGCCCCGGCGTCGATCATCGCCTTCGAGAACTTGACCGGGTCGCCCCGGTTCTCGCCGAGGAACATCTCGGTGCCGGGCCGCACCCGCGTCTTCTCGGAGCCCTCGCCGCCCATGTGCACCTGCACCACCACGATGTCGGCCATGCCGGCCGCCTTGGTGATCACCTTCTTCGCGGCGGCGATGTCGGTGAGGCTGTTGGACCAGACGTACGACGAGAAGCCGGCAACCGCGACCTTGACCCCCTTGACGTCGACCACCGTGATCTGGTCGGGCGCCCCGGTGTGCGCGAGGTCGTACTTCTCCAGCGCCTTCTGGGTGTTCTCGTAGCCCCTCGGCCCGAAGTCGTAGCCGTGGTTGTTGGCCTGGTTGAGCAGGTCGAAGCCCGCGTCGCGCAGGTGCGCGGCGTACTCCGGCGGGGCCCGGAACTGGAAGCAGCGGGTCGAGTTCGGGCCGCACTTGCCGGTGCCGGTGTCGACGGTGAGCGGCTCCTCCAGGTTGCCCATCACCAGGTCGGCGGCGAGCGCCTTCTCGACCGAGTCGAAGAAGCCCTTCCCGCCGTTGGGGGGCAGCCGGTTCGGCGCGTTGCCCATGATGATGTCGCCGGTCGCCGAGAGCGAGATCGCCTGCTCGGCGGGCTGGGTGGTGCTCGTGGGCTCGCCGGAGCGGACCGGGGCGCCGGTGTTGCCGCCGCCCGCGCCGGGCTGCCAGACCGCGTCGGACCCGGACCCGGGACCTCCACAGCCGGCGGTGAGCAGGACGGCGAGGAGTCCGCCGAGGGCGAGTGCGGCCCGGCGACGCGGAGAGGAGGCGGCAGCGTACATCGAGCGCGACCTTATCGGCTGGGCAACGCCGAAACGAGGGCCGATCGGACGGAGTCTCAGCCCGCCAGTCGGTCCGACCACGGGACCACGGTGCCCGCCCCGCCGGCCGTCACGGCGGCGTGCACGGCCCGGGCCAGCGGGGCGCCCCAGGTGGAGCGCGGTCCGCCGTACGCCGACTCGGGCCCGTCGACCGGGCAGAGCACGGTGACCGCGTCCGTCGGGGTGCCGGTACCCGGCACGCCCAACTCGGCGATCGCCTGCGCCTTCGCCTCGGTGGCGGTGGCCACCGCGTTGACGAGGGCGGCGTCGCCGAGCCGCGCCGGGACGTACACCACGATGTTGACGGTGCCGACCCGCTGGGCCAGCGCCGCGGGGGCGGGCTCCGCCGCCCGGACCGGGGTGCCCAGGCCGACCGTCGCCCAGGCCCGCACGCCGGTGTCCGTCCGGGCGACCACCTCGGCGACGTCCACCCCGGTCAGCAGGCCCACCCCGGGCCCGTCGAGGTCGAGCCGGTCGGCCAGTTCGGCCAGGTGTTCGGCGGGGTCGTCCCGGTCGTACGACATGGGCACGGTCGCGTTGACGACCCAGTGCCGGACGCCGATCCCGCCGCCCAGCGGCGCGGAACTGACCGCGCGCAGCGGGCGGTCGGCGCGCCAGAACAGCAGCGGGACGTCCCGACCGTCCTCCTGGCGGGCGGTCAGCACGGGTTCACTCAGCACGTGGTGACCCTACGACCCGGGTGTCGGGGGCCGGATCGGCGTCCGGGAGGGCGCGCGATTTTACTGCTTGATCAGGCCCGGCAGGTTACGCCCAACGATCAAGTTTCCAGGGGTGCACCTCTGATTGCTGCTCACGTGCGCCTAGACTGGCGACGCGCGAGGGATCAGCGGACGGCGGACCCGGCCGACGGACGGCACGCGCAGGCGGAGGTGCGCGATGGACGAGGTACTGGCCCGCAGCGGGATCTTCCAGGGCGTCGACCCGGAGGCTGCCGAGGCGCTCGCCAAGGAGATGGAGACGCTCGAGGTCCGCAAGGGCGAGATCGTCTTCAACGAGGGCGAGCCCGGCGACAGTCTCTACATCCTGCTGTCCGGCAAGATCAAGGTGGGTCGGCGGGCTGCCGACGGCCGGCAGAACCTGATCGCGGTGATGGGCCCGTCGGACATGGTGGGCGAGCTGTCGCTCTTCGACCCCGGCCCCCGCACGGCGACCGCTACCGCGGTGACCGACACCCGGCTGGTGCGGCTGCGCAAGCAGGCCCTGCGCCCGTGGCTGAACAACCGGCCGGAGATCGCCGAGCAGCTGCTCCGCGTGCTCGCGCGCCGGCTGCGGCGGACGAACGACTCGCTGGCCGACCTGATCTTCACGGACGTGCCCGGCCGCGTCGCCAAGAACCTGCTCCAGATGGCCGGCCGCTTCGGCACCCGCGACGGCGGCGTGCTGCGGGTGACCCACGACCTCACCCAGGAGGAGATCGCCCAGCTCGTCGGCGCCTCCCGGGAGACCGTCAACAAGGCGCTGGCCGACTTCGCCTCGCGTGGGTGGCTGCGCCTGGACGGCAAGAGCATCATCATCCTCGACCCGGAGCGCCTGGCCCGCCGCGCCCGCGTCTGACGCACCCGGCTGATCTGCCCCGGGCTCTGTCTGCCCGGGGCAGAATCGTTGGACACCGGCACGGGCCGGTGGGCACGGTGGAGCGATGCTGAACCGGGTCGCCGTTCTCTCCGACATCCATGGTGCGCTGCCGGCGCTGGAGGCCGTGCTGGCCGAGCCGGACGTCGCCGCCGCCGACCTGATCGTGCTCACCGGCGACATCGCGGCCGGCCCGCAGCCGGTCGAGGTGCTGGACCTGCTCGCCGACCTCGGCGACCGGGCCTGCTGGGTGCGCGGCAACGCCGACCGTGAGCTGGTGGAGGCCCGGGCCGGGCACCTCTCTCCGGTCGACGTCTCCAACTGGGCGGCCGAGCTGCTGCGCGACGACCAGCTGGCCCGGTTGGCGGCGCTGCCGCTGACGGTCACCCTGGAGATCGCCGGCCTCGGTCCGGTGTTGTTCTGCCACGCCACCCCCCGCGACGACGAGGAGGTCGTGCTCGTCGACTCCCGGATGGAACGCTGGGCGGAGGTGCTCGCCGACGTCCCCGCCGAGGTGGGAACGGTGGTCTGCGGGCACACCCACATGCCGTTCACCCGGCTGGCCGACCGCCGGCTGATCGTCAACCCGGGCAGCATCGGGATGCCCTACGGCGGCCCCGGCGCCTTCTGGGCGCTCCTCGGGCCCGGCGTGGACCTGCGGCGTACCCCCTTCGACGTGGACGCCGCCTGCGCCCGGGTGGCGGCCGAGTCGGGCTTTCCCGACGCCGCCGACTGGGCGGACGAGTACCTGCGCTCCCGACACAGCGACGCCGCGGCCCTCGCGGTCTTCGCCCCGCGCGACGGCCGCTGAGGACGGCGGGACGAGGGACGCGGAGGGCGACGGGACGAGGGACGCGGAGGATGAACGGAGGAAGAACCCGGCCACCGCCCTGTCGAACTGAATCGCCTACGACATCAGAGGAATCCGGCGCCGCGTCTCTGCGGTCGCCGCAGGAAGGCGCGGTCGCGTGAGTCGTCTACGACATCAGTTCGACAGGGCCGCGTAGGTCATCCGCCGCCCTGCCCGGCGCCCTGCCCGCCACGCTGTCCGCGGGCCATCGCGGTGGCGCGGATGGCGGGCTTGCAAGCACCGGGACCGGCGAGGCATGCGGTCGAGTCGCCCGCCGAGAAAAAGTCAGTCTTGACTGTTTGTTTCTGCGGCGGCACGCTGTCTCCATGTCCGCATCGACCCGCGTCCCTCAGCAGGAACGCAGCCGCGCCACCCAGGCGCGGCTGCTGGAGGCGACCGTCGAGTGCCTGGTCGAGCACGGCTGGTCCGGCACCACCACCACCGTCGTCGCAGCCCGGGCCGGCGTCTCGCGCGGCGCCCAGCTGCACCACTACCCCACCAAGGCCGCGCTGGTCACGGCCGCCGTCGCCCACCTCGCGGAGCGGCGGGCGGAGGAGCTGCGCACCGAGGCCGAGGCGCTGCCGCCCGGCCCCCAGCGGCTCGACCGGGTGATCGACCTGCTCGGCGCGGCCTTCACCGGCCCGCTCTTCGTCGCCGCCCTCGAACTCTGGGTCGCCGCGCGCACCGACCGGGAGCTGCGCGAGGCCCTGGTGCCGCTGGAGGCCCGGGTCGGCCGCGAGATGCACCGGCTCACCGTCGCGCTGCTCGACGTGGACGAACGCCGTCCGGGCGTACGCGAGGCGGTGCAGGCGACCCTCGACCTGCTCCGCGGGCTCGGGGTGGCCAACCTGCTCAACGACGATTCGTCCCGCCGCGCCGCCCTGCTGCACACCTGGAAGCGCCAGCTCGCCACCCTGCTCACCCCCTGACCGCCCGCCCCGACCGGCCCGCCCTGGCCGCCCGCCCAGCCCCCGGAGGCACCATGGTCGACCTCAAGGACCTGCTCGCGGACCTGGCCGACGAATCCCAGCAGCTCGACGACCTGGTGACCGGCCCGCCGACCGACTGGGAGCGCGCCACGCCGTCCCCGGGCTGGAGCGTCGGGCACCAGATCGCCCACCTCGCCTGGACCGACCACGTCGCACTGCTCGCCGCCACCGACGCCGAGGCGTTCCTCGCCGTCGTGCTCGCCGCCCCCGACCCGGCCCGGCTCGTCGATGTCGGAGTGGCGGAGTTCCTCGCCCCGCCGAGCGGGTTGCTTCCCCGCTGGCGGGCCGGCCGGGCGGCGCTCGCCGACGCGTTGGCACGCGTGCCGGCGGGCGGGAAGCTGCCCTGGTTCGGCACCCGGATGTCGGCCGCCTCGATGGCCACCGCTCGGATCATGGAGACCTGGGCGCACGGCACGGACGTGGCCGACGCGCTCGGCGTGACCCGCCCCGGCACGGCCCGACTGCGGCACGTGGCGCACCTCGGCTTCCGTACCCTCGGCCACAGCTTCGCCGCCCACGGCCGGCCGGTGCCCACGGCGCCGGTGCGGGTCGAGCTGGCGGCGCCGGACGGCGACACCTGGGCGTACGGCCCGGCCGACGCCGCCGACCGGGTCACCGGTCCCGCGCTCGACTTCTGCCTGCTGGTCACCCAGCGGAGGCACCGCGCGGACCTGGCGCTGGCGGCGACCGGCCCGGTCGCCGACGCCTGGCTGGACGTCGCGCAGGCCTTCGCCGGCCCACCGGGTCCCGGCCGCCCGCCGACGGCTCCCGCACCCGACACAGCCGACGCGGCCAACACGACCGACGCGGTCCCCGCTGCCGGGGCGGCCGGCTGGACCGGCGTGGCGGGCGGGGTGCCGGCGTGAGCGACGTGCTGCGGGTGGGCAACGCCTCCGGCTTCTACGGTGACCGGTTCACGGCGTGGCGGGAGATGCTCGACGGCGGCGAAGTGGACGTGCTGACCGGCGACTACCTCGCCGAGCTGACCATGCTGATCCTCGGCCGGGACCGGCTGCGCGACCCCTCCCTCGGCTACGCGAAGACCTTCCTCCGCCAGCTGGAGGGCTGCCTCGGCACGGCGCTCGACCGGGGCGTACGGATCGTGACAAACGCCGGCGGGCTGAACCCGGCCGGCCTGGCCGCCGCCATCGGGTCCCTCGCCGACCGGCTCGGCCTGACCGTCCGGGTCGGGTACGTCGAGGGCGACGCCCTCGCCCGCCCGGACGCGCTGACGGCGAACGCCTACCTGGGGGCGTACGGCATCGCGGCCTGCCTCGACGGCGGGGCGGACGTGGTGGTCACCGGCCGGGTGACCGACGCGTCACTGGTGGTCGGGCCGGCGATCGCCCGGTTCGGCTGGGGGCGCGACGACCTGTACGCGCTGGCCGGGGCGACCGTCGCCGGTCACCTGGTCGAGTGCGGGGCGCAGGTGACCGGGGGCAACTTCAGCTTCTTCACGGAGCTGCCCGACGGCGGGCGGCGCCCCGGCTTCCCGGTCGCCGAGCTGCACCCCGACGGCTCCTGTGTGATCACGAAGCACCCGGGCACGGGCGGCGCGGTCACCGTGGAGACGGTCACCGCCCAGCTGCTCTACGAGGTCGGCGGCCCGGCCTACCTCGGGCCGGACGTGGTGACCCGGCTGGACACGGTCACCCTGAGCGCCGACGGGCCGGACCGGGTACGGGTGAGCGGCGTCCGGGGTACGCCCCCGCCAGCCACGCTCAAGGTGGGCGTCAACAACCTCGGCGGCTTCCGCAACTCGATGACCTTCGTCCTGTGCGGGCTCGACATCCCCGCCAAGGCGGCCCTGGTGCGGAGCCAGGTCGAGGCGGCGGTCGGCACGGAAGGGCTGGCGTTCACCCTGGCCCGCACCGACCACGCCGACGCGGTCGACACCGAGGCGGCGAGCGCGCTGCTGCACGTACACCTGCGCGACGGCGACAAGGCGCGGGCCGGGCGGGCCTTCTCGGCCGCCGCGGTGGAACTGGCCCTGGCCTCCTACCCCGGCTGCACGCTGACCACGCTGCCGGGCGACGCGACGCCCTACGGGGTGTTCACCGCCGACTCCGTGCCGCAGGACGCGGTGCCGCACGTCGCGGTGCTCCCCTCCGGCGAGCGGGTGTCGATCCCGCCGCCGGCGCGGACCGCCGGCCCGCCCGACGAGCCGGGATCCCCCGCCGGCCCGCCTGATGCAACGACACCCGACAGACCGACACCCGACGCAACGGCGTCCGACGGGACGGCGCCCGACGGGACGGCCCCGGCGGCCGACCGGCCCGTCCGGCGCGCGCCGCTCGGCGAGCTGGTCGGGGCGCGCTCCGGCGACAAGGGCGGCGACGCCAACCTCGGCGTCTGGGCCCGCACGGACGCCACCTGGCGGTGGCTGCGCGGCTGGCTGACTACCGCGCGGCTGCGCGAGCTGCTGCCGGAGACCGCGCCGCTGACCGTGGAGCGGTACGAGCTGCCGAACCTGCGGGCCGTCAACTTCGTCGTCCGGGGCCTCCTCGGCCAGGGGGTGGCGGCCTCCACCCGGTTCGATCCGCAGGCCAAGGCGCTCGGCGAGCTGCTCCGGTCCCGGCTCGTCGACCTGCCGGCGGAACTCACGCCCGGCCCGGACTCCCCGGCCGTAGGCGCGACGCCCCGGGAGGGCCGATGACCATCGTGGACACGCCGGAGCGCCGGCAACTGCGGGAGCTGACCCGGGCCTTCGTCACCCGGGAGGTGCTGCCGCACCTGGACGACTGGGAGCGGGCCGGCGAGATCCCCCGGGAACTGCACGCCACCGCCGCCAAGCTCGGCCTGCTCGGCATCGGCTTCCCGGAATCGGTCGGCGGCAGCGGGGGCGACCTGCTCGACTCGGTCATCGTCACCGAGGAGATCATCCGCTCCGGCGGCTCGTCCGGGCTGATCGCGGCGCTGTTCACCCACGGCATCGCCCTGCCGCACATCGTCGCCTCCGGCGACGCGGAGCTGATCGACCGGTACGTCCGGCCCACGCTGGCCGGCACCATGATCGGCGCGTTGGCGATCACCGAACCGGACGGCGGCTCGGACGTGGCGAGCATCCGCAGCCACGCCCAGCGCGACGGCGACCACTACGTGGTCAACGGGTCGAAGACCTACATCACCAGCGGCGTACGGGCCGACTTCGTGACCACCGCCGTCTGCACCCTGCCGCCGGGCACCGGCGCCCTGACCCTGCTGGTGATCGACAAGGGCACGCCAGGCTTCACGGTCGGGCGTCGGCTGGAGAAGCTCGGCTGGCACTGCTCCGACACCGCCGAGCTGTCCTTCGTCGACGTCCGGGTGCCGGTGGCGAACCGGGTCGGTGCGGAGGACACCGCCTTCCTGGCGATCATGCAGAACTTCGCCGCGGAGCGGCTCTCCCTCGCCACCCAGGCGTACGCCATCGCGCAGCGTTCCGTGGAGCTGGCGGTGCGCTGGTGCCGGGACCGGTCCACGTTCGGCCGCCCCCTGGCGAGCCGGCAACTGATCCGGCACCGGCTGGCCGAGATGCACACCCGCACCGAGGCGGCCCGCGCGTACGTGCACCAGGTGGCGGCCCGGGTGGCGGCGGGCGAGCCGGTGGTGACCGAGGTGGCGATGGCGAAGAACGTCGCGGTGGCCGCCTGCGCCGAGGTGGTCGACCAGGCGCTCCAGTTGCACGGCGGCTACGGCTACCTGCGCGACGCCGAGGTGGAGCGGCACTACCGCGACGCCCGGATCCTCGGCATCGGCGGCGGCACCACCGAGATCATGAACGAGATCATCGCGAAGGGCATGGGCCTATGACGACACTGCGCAGCGCGGTCGACGCGTCCTCGCCGGGGTACCGCGCCAACCGGGAGGCCCTGCTGGAGCGCCTCGCCGAGCTGGAGACGGCCCTCGACCAGGCCCGCGCCGGCGGCGGCGAGAAGTACGTGGCCCGGCACCACAAGCGGGGCAAGCTGCTCCCCCGGGAGCGGATCGAACTGCTGCTCGACCCGGACAGCCCGTTCCTGGAGCTGTCGCCGGTGGCGGCGTACGGCACCGACTTTCCCGTCGGCGCCAGCGTGGTGACCGGCATCGGCGTCGTCGAGGGCGTCGAGTGCCTCATCGTCGCGAACGATCCGACGGTACGCGGCGGCGCGGTGAACCCGTGGTCGCTGGCGAAGACCCGCCGGGCGGGCGAGATCGCCCTGGCCAACCGCCTGCCGATGGTGAACCTGGTCGAGTCGGCGGGCGCGGACCTGCCCACCCAGGCGGAGATCTTCATCCCGGGCGGGCGGGTGTTCCGCGACCTGACCCGGCTCTCGGCCGCGAAGATCCCCACGGTCAGCGTGGTCTTCGGCAACGCCACCGCCGGGGGCGCGTACGTGCCGGGGATGTCCGACCACGTGATCATGATCCGGGACCGGTCGCAGGTCTACCTGGCCGGGCCGCCGCTGGTGAAGATGGCCACCGGCGAGGTCACCGACGACGAGTCCCTCGGCGGGGCCGCCATGCACGCGAGCACGTCCGGCCTGGCCGACTTCCTCGCCGAGGACGAGCCCGACGGCATCCGGCTCGCCCGGCAGTGCGTACGCCGGCTGAACCGGCGCAAGCAGGGCCCGCCGCCGCGCAACCCGTTCCCGGCTCCGCCGAAGTACGACCCGGAGGAGCTGCTCGGCATCGCCAGCGCCGACCTGAAGGTGCCGTTCGACCCGCGCGAGGTGCTGGCCCGGGTGCTCGACGGCAGCGAGTTCGACGAGTTCAAGCCGGCCTACGGCACCGCCCTGGTGACCGGCTGGGGCGAGCTGCACGGCTATCCCGTCGGGGTGCTGGCCAACGCGCGGGGCGTGCTGTTCAGCGAGGAGGCGCAGAAGGCGGCCCAGTTCATCCAGCTCGCCAACGCCGCCGACACCCCGCTGATCTTCCTCCAGAACACCACCGGCTACATGGTCGGCACCGAGTACGAGCAGCGCGGCATCATCAAGCACGGCGCCCTGATGATCAACGCGGTGTCGAACTCGACCGTGCCGCACCTGACGGTCAACCTGGGCGCCTCCTACGGCGCCGGCAACTACGGCATGTGCGGGCGGGCGTACGAGCCGAGGTTCCTCTTCACCTGGCCGAACGCCAAATCGGCGGTGATGGGGCCGGCGCAGCTCGCGGGCGTGCTGTCCATCGTGGCCCGGCAGGCCGCCGCCGCCCGGGGCTGGGACTACGACGAGGACTCCGACGCCGCGATGCGGATGATGGTCGAGCAGCAGATCGAGTCGCAGTCCGGCGCGCTCTTCCTCTCCGGCCGGCTCTACGACGACGGGGTGATCGACCCCCGCGACACCCGTACCGTCCTCGGGCTCTGCCTGTCGGCGATCCACACCGGACCAGTCAGGGGCGCCGACGGCTTCGGCGTCTTCCGCATGTGAGCGCGAGGAACGCAGCGAAGCGGAGTCCCGCAGTCGCGAACGAAAGGCAGACTCAGTGATCACGAGACTTCTGGTGGCGAACCGGGGCGAGATCGCCCGCCGGGTCTTCGCCACCTGTCGGACGCTGGGCGTCGAGACGGTGGCCGTGCACTCCGACGCCGACGCCGACGCGCCGTTCGTCGCCGAGGCCGACCAGGCGGTGCGGCTGCCCGGGAACACGCCCGCCGAGACGTACCTGCGCATCGATCTCATCCTGGACGCGGCCCGCCGGGCCGGTGCGGACGCGGTCCACCCCGGCTACGGCTTCCTCGCCGAGAACGCCGAGTTCGCCGCGGCGGTGACCGACGCAGGGCTGATCTGGGTCGGCCCGCCGGCCAAGGCGATCGCCGCGATGGGCGACAAGGTGGCGGCGAAGGCCCTGCTCGCCGAGGCGGGCGTGCCGATGCTGTCCACCTGGACCGACGCCGACGAGATCACCGACTTCCCGGTGCTGGTGAAGGCGTCCGCCGGCGGCGGCGGGCGCGGCATGCGGATCGTCCGCGGCGCCGCCGACCTCGCCGAGGCCGTCGCCTCCGCGCGCCGCGAGGCGGCTGCGGCGTTCGGCGACGGCACGGTCTTCGTCGAGCGGTACGTCGAGCGCGGCCGGCACGTCGAGGTCCAGATCTTCGGCGACACGCACGGTACGGTGGCCGCCCTGGGCGTGCGCGAGTGCTCGATCCAGCGCCGGCACCAGAAGATCGTCGAGGAGGCGCCCGGCGTCCTCCCGCACGAGGTGCGGGAGCGGCTGCACGAGGCGGCGGTGGCCGCCGGCCGGGCGGTCGACTACGTGGGCGCCGGCACGGTCGAGTTCCTGCTCGCGCCCGACGGGGAGATCTACTTCCTGGAGATGAACACCCGCCTCCAGGTCGAGCACCCGGTCACCGAACTCTGCACCGGGCTGGACCTGGTCCGGCTGCAACTGATGGTCGCCGAGGGCCAGCCCCTGCCGGAGAACGCCATTGACCCGCACTGGATGCGTGGCTACGCGATCGAGGTGCGGCTCTGCGCCGAGGACCCGGCGCAGGGCTGGCTTCCCGCCACCGGCACCCTCCACCGGTTCGCGGTCCCCGGGGTGGCGCGGGAGTTCGGCAACCTCCGGGCGATCGGCCTGCGGCTGGACTCCGGCGTGGTGGACGGCTCGACCGTCGGGGTGCACTACGACTCGATGCTGGCGAAGGTGATCGCCTGGGGCCAGACCCGCGCCGAGGCGATCCGGCTGCTGGCCGACGCGCTGACCCGGGCCGAGCTGCACGGGGTGGCCACCAACCGGGACCTGCTGGTCCGCATCCTGCGCAGCCCGGAGTTCGGCGCCGTGGAGATCGACACCGGCTTCCTGGACCGGCACGGGGAGGTCTTCGCCCCGCTGCTGCCCACCGACCAGCTCCCCCTGGTGGCCCTGGCCGCCGCGCTGGCCACCGCCGCCGCCCGCCGCGCCGCCGCGCCGGTGCTCGCCGGCCTCCCGTCGGGCTGGCGCAACGTGCCCGCCTTCCCGCAGGTCACCCGCTACGTGGGACCGGACGGTGAGATCGAGGTCCGCTACCGGCTGGACCGCTCGGGCGGCCTCGCCGAGTGGTCGGCCTCGCCGGGCGCCGGCTCCACCGCCCGCACCGACGGTCCGGCCCCGGACGGAGCGGTCCCGGCCAGCGGGTCGTCGTCGAACAAGGCGGCCCCGGCAGGCGGGCCGACGCCCGTGGTGAGCCTTGTCCAGGCCACCGCGGACCGGGTGGTGCTCGACGTCGACGGGGTGCGGCGGGCGTACCGCGTACACCGGGTGTCCTCGGAGGTCTTCGTGGACGGCCCGGACGGGGCGGCGAGCCTGACCGAGCTGCCGCGTTTCCCCGAGCCCACGGCGGAGCTGGCGGCCGGGTCGCTGGTCGCGCCGCTGCCCGGCGCGGTGACCCGGGTGCACGTCGAGGTCGGCCAGCGGGTGGCGGCCGGTGACCTGCTGCTGACCCTGGAAGCGATGAAGCTGGAACATCCCGTGCTCGCCCCGGCCGACGGTGTGGTCGCCGAGCTTCCGGTCGCGGCCGGCGGGCAGGTCGACACGGGCGCCGTGCTGGCCGTGGTCAACCCCGAGTGATCCTGGAGGCCCCCCGATGAACTTCGACCTCACCCCCGAGCAGGACCAGCTCCGCGACGCCGTGCGCGCCCTGGGCCGCCGGTACGGCCACGAATACTTCGTCGCCAAGGCGAGATCCGGCGAGCACACCACCGAGCTGTGGGACGAGGCCGGCCGGCTGGGCTACCTCGGGGTCAACATCCCCACCGAGTACGGCGGCGGCGGGGGCGGGATCACCGAGCTGGCCATCGTCTGCGAGGAGCTGGCGGCGGCCGGCTGCCCGCTGCTGCTGCTGGTGGTCTCCCCCGCCATCGCGGCCACGGTGATCGCCCGGCACGGCACCGAGGAGCAGCGCAAGCGCTTCCTGCCCGGTTTCGCGGACGGCTCGCTGAAAGTGGTCTTCGCGATCACCGAGCCGGAGGCCGGCTCCAACTTCCACCGGCTCGGCACGGTGGCCCGCCGCGACGGCGACGACTGGCTGCTCTCCGGTCGCAAGTGCTACATCTCGGGCGTCGACGAGGCGTCGTACGTGCTGGTCGTCGCCCGCGTCGCTGTCGAAGACGGCCAGGCCGGCACAGGGGATGCCACGCCGCAGAAACTAAAGCCGGCGCTGTTCATCGTGCCGACCGACGCGCCGGGGCTGACCCGCTCCAAGCTGGACATGGAGATCGTCTCCCCGGAGAACCAGTTCCTGCTCTACCTCGACGACGTGCGGCTGCCCGCCGACGCGCTGGTCGGCGAGTCGCTGGACGCCGGCCTGCCGGCGCTCTTCGCCGGGCTCAACCCGGAGCGGATCACGGTCGCCGCGATGGGCGCCGGCACCGGCCGGTACGCGATCGAGCGGGCCAGCGAGTACACCGCCACCCGCAAGGTCTGGGGCGGCCGGACCATCGGCTCCCACCAGGGCGTGGCCCACCCGCTCGCGCACGCCGCCGTGCAGGTCGAGCTGGCCCGCCTGATGATCCACAAGGCGGCCACCCTCTATGACGCGGGCCGCGACCTGGAGGCCGGCGTCTCCGGCAACATGGCCAAGTACGCCGCCGGGGAGGCCGCCGCGCTGGCGGTCGACACGGCCGTCCAGGTGCTCGGCGGGGCCGGCATGACCACCGAGTACGGCGTGGCCACGCTCCTCGGCGCGGTGCGCGCCGGCCGGATCGCCCCGGTCAGCCGCGAGATGATCCTCAACTTCGTCGCCCAGCACGTCCTCGGTCAGGACAAGTCCTACTGACTCCGGCTCGCCCCGTGCCAGGTACGGGATCCACCCGTTGAGGCAGGCTCTGACGGCGGGGAGCACCGCTCATCGTGGATGGGCGGTGTGGGTCTTCAGTGCTCGGCGCCAATGATGGTCAGGAAGGGTGGTTCCCAGGGCCTCGTCGAGCCATCGGCTGGCTGGTTGGCTGAGAAGCGGCAGGGCTGCGGCGAGTCGATCTCATCCTTGGCCAGTTGGTTTGCCGGCTTCGCCTTGTAGTGAAGCTGGACCTCTGGAGCAAGGTACGGCCAGCCATCGCGGGTGCGTCGACCGAGGCGGTCGACAGGAAGTGTCACCGCCGGGTGGCGTCGCGAGTGCCAATGCTGCCCTTCGGCGTTGTCGATCATGAACTGGATCCGCCAGGGCGAGGTGGGACCTTCTCGGCACCAGATGTCGTGGACGTGTTCGGGAAGCAGCTCCCCCTCTCTCCAGGGACGCAGCTGCCCGGGCGGATCGGCGGCTTGGATGTCCCAGCCGGGTAGGACGTGGTGGACCATCCACTGATCACGTCGAAGGATCAGGACGTCGATGTCACCGTGGGGGCGAAGACTGCGGCCGGCGAACAGTTCGATCGCGTAGCCGCCGGCGATCCACCACGGCTGTCGGACGTCGCTGCGGCGGAACCGGTCCACGACTTGTCGAGGAGTCTCCGGCTCCCATCTTCCGAGATCGCTCATCGGTCCATCGTTCCACTCAGCAGGGCTGACGCAGCGGGCCATGTTCCGTCCTGCAACCCTGGCCGGGCGACGGAGCTGTCCGGTAGCCGGGTGCAGCCGGTGACCACACTCGACATCGTCGCTCAGGCGTCGGACCTGCCGCCCTTGATGTCCTGGACGAAGCTGGAGCTGCTGGCCGCCGGTGAAGGACGACACCTCCGCGTGAGCGCCCGCCCCGGTGATCAGGACGCCATGGACCTCAAAGCAGCCGGATGACGTCCATAGGATCCTGATCACCCGCCCCGCGCCCCGGCGCGACTGGGCGGCGGCCGGCAGGTCAGCCGTGACGGCATCCGGCCGATGGCGTAGCGCTAGCGCAGGACGTTGGCGATGTGGCCGCCGGCCTGGATGCTGGGGGCCTGGAACGAGGAGACGACAGCGTTCCACGGCTCGGGATGGGGGCCGGACGGCGGATTCGGCTTCGGGATGCGGATCTGCCACGCCAGGCTGTTGCCGCACCAGTCGCCGTCGAGGTGGTCGCCGTGGATGGTGGTGGCGATCGGCTTTCCGGGGATGGCGACGCCGGATGCGGTGGCGGCCGTCGGCTCGTGCCAGGTTCCGGCGACGTTCGAGGTGGCCCGGACGGCGCCGTCGTGGCCGGCGAACATGACGATGGCCGGGCCGCCGGCGAACTGGGCCGCGGCGAGGTGCGCCCCGGCCGGTGCGGTCCCGGCACCGGCGACGGCGACCGGTTGCCACGGGTCCGGTATCGGGCCGCCGGTCAGCCTCACCTGCCAGATCCGTCCGTCGAGCCCGGTGACGAACCCGGCGAGGGCGGAGATGGCGGCGAGCCCGCCACCGGGTGTGGCGAAGTTCGGCGGGCTGGCCGGTGCCGTCGTCCAGGTGCCGGTGCTGTTCGACCGGACCACGCGGAGTGCGCCGTCGGTGCCGACGAACGCCACTCCGGGAGTGGTCCCGGGGATCGCGGCGACAACCGCGCCGGGTGGGGCGATGCCGGCGACGGTGACCGGCCGCGGCCCGACCGGCGCGCCGCTCAGGTATGACCTGTTGAAGACCGCGCCGTTGCGGCCGACGAAGAAGACGTCCAGGCCGGCGGCGGCTGTCGGGGCCCCGGGTGGGGCCAGGCCGGAGGGGCCGTCGATGGTGACGGCGGGGCCGGGGCCGAGCGGCAGGGTCCGCGACATGACGAGACCGCCGTTCAGGCCGATCGCGAACGCGGTGACGCTGCCGGATGCGGGCCGGATGGTGGCGATGCCGGCCCCGGGCGGCGCGACGTGCTCACCGTGCACCAGGGCTGGTGCGCCGCCGGTGGACTTGTAGAGGCCGTAGCCCGTGCCGATCGTGTACGCCTCGACCTGGCTGTCGGCGTACGCCGGTGGGGTGCCGATCGGCGCGGCCGTGAGGATCAGCGCGGCGCCCATCGCGACCGCAACGCGTCGATGTCCGGCGCGGATCTGGATCATGCGTGCCCCCTGCGGGTGATGGAACCGGTAGGGACAGAGTCGCCGCAGGACCACAAATCGCATAGGGATTCGTCGATCGATTTCGGGTGTCGGCATTTTCGGCACGACGATGAGGATCCTCAGCCGCGTCGCCGAGCCAGCCCATGTCGACCACGACCTGCCGCGGTTCCGCCTCGCTCGGGCATCTCCTGCGCGCGCTGTCGCGGGCCGGGGTGCAGCGGGCGCCCGATCGCCCGCCGCACCCCGGGTCCTCAGCGGACGGTCAGCGAGCCGACCGCCGGCAGCGGGGCGACCACCGGCGGGAGCCGCTTCGGCTCACCCCGCCCGGGGGCGCCCTCGGCGGCCAGCGCGCCCTTCGACGCCTCCGCCCGCCGGGTCGCCTCCGGCTCGGCCGGCAGCTCGGCGAACGGCTGGACGTCGCCCACGCAGACCTTGCCGTTGGCCGGCAGCGCCCCGCGCAGCAGGTACGCGTCGACGGCGCCGGTCACGCAGGCCGACGTCCCGTACGCGGTGTGCCCCCAGCTGTCACTGCTGAGCAGGCGGCTGTTCGGCAGCAGCCGGGCCGAGCTGACCGCGCCCCGGTAGTTGGTCGCCGGGTCCCAGTAGTTGCCCACGACCAGCACCGGCGCGGCGGTCCGCCGGTTGAACGGGCCGGTGTAGGCGTCCTCGTCCCGCACGGTCCAGCTCTTGCGGGCGCACGGCGAGGTGACCCACGTCCACAGCCGACCGAAGTACGGGTCGCGCTTGTCGGCGTTCGCGGCCAGCGCCGGGAACGAGCCGGCGTCCTTCGGGTGGTACGCGTCGGTGCAGTCCACGCCGAGGAAGGTCTCCAACCCGTTCTCGTACGGGAAGTCGTACCGTCGGGCCTGCTCGCGGGCCTTGGCGGCCTGGCGGGTCACGTCCGCCGTCGCCGGGCGGCGGGCGGCCGGCGACGACGCCGGGTCGGTGAGCACCAGCAGGGCGGCGGTGAGGTCGACGACCTCGGCGTAGCCCGTCGGGCCGTAGAGCATGCTGAGGTTGGCGGCGACGAAGTCGGCGTACGTGATGGTGACCGGGCCGAGGTCGGGGTCCTCGATGACCACCGGCTTGGCCCGCAGCCGCTTCGCGACCAGGTCGAACGACGCGACAGGATCGCCCTCGGCCAGCGCACACGCCTCCGCGCCGGCCTTGTCGCAGCGCACCAGGATCTCCCGCAGCGCCTTGTACGCGCCCTGCGCGCTGCGCATCCGGTCCTCCTGGGACAGGTTGCGCGCCCTGCCCTGGCCGACCCACTCGTTCGGGTTGAGCACGCCGTCGATCACCAGGGCGCGGACCCGGTCCGGGAACATGTTGGCGTAGTACTGGCCGAGGATGCTGCCGTAGCTGAAGCCGAGGAAGGTGAGCTTCCGGTCACCCACGGCACGGCGCAGCACGTCCATGTCGCGGGCGACCTCGGCGGTCGACATCGCGCCGATGAGCGGCTTGCCCGTGGTGGAGCAGCCCTTGCCGACGGCCTTCGAGGAGGCCACGTAGGCCTTCTCCTCGGCCTTCGTCCACGGGAACGCCACGTTCAGCCCGGCGTACGCCCGGGTCTGCTCCTTGACGGAGGGGAAGCATCTGACCTGCTGGCTGGCGGCGACGCCGCGCGGGTCGACGCCGACGATGTCGAAGCGGTCCAGCACCTCGTCACCGAGGAAGTACGGCGCGGCGAGCGCGACGTCGGTGCCGGAGCCGCCGGGGCCGCCCGGGTTGACGAAGAGGCTGCCGATCTTCCGCTGCTGGTCGCGGGCCTTGACCCGCAGCACGGCGACCTCGGTCGTCGGGCCGTTCGGCTTGTCGTAGTCGCGGGGCAGCCGGACGGTGGCGCACTCGGCGTAGCCGTAGCAGGCGTACCAGTCCAGCGCGGGCGTGGGCACCCGGTCGACCCGGCGGGCCTCCTGCGGGCTGGTCCGGTCGGAGGTGACCGGACGGTCCCCGCCGGCGGGGGACGGTGCGGCGGCGGCGGGTGCGACCGCGGCGCCGGCGAGGAGCACGCCGGCGATTCCCGCGGCGGCGAGGGACCGGTTTCGTCGTGGCATGTGGACGCCTTCCGGTGGGCGACAGGACGGTCGAGCCGTGGCTCGACCTCCGTCACTCTAGGAACGGCGGACCAGGATTACCGGCCGGCGAACGGCCGCATATCCGACAAACCGCTGACCGATGTAACGAATTGTTCACCGTCGACGCTTTTGGCGGCGGCCAGGCGCAGTGGCCCGGCGTCAGCCCGCGCGCCGGCTCACCTGATGCCGGCCATCCACACCGGCGGTCATCCGGTGCCGGCGACCCGGTTGACAGCGGGCCCCGCTCGGACATCCTGGACGGGTGAGACTTGCGAGGCCCGATGCACGGGCGAAGGCGGTGGCAGCCGCGCTGGTGGCGGCCTCCCTGCTGGTGACGCTGATCGTGTGGGGGCGCCAGGATCTCGTCGGCGTGACGTTGGCGCTGCTCTGCGTACTGGCGACGATGATCGCGGCGGTGTCCGTGGCGGCGGCCCGGCAGGACGACGGGCCGGAACCGGCGGTCACGCCGAACGGCCCGGGGCAGCCCGTCGGGGGACTGTACGGCGTCGACGCCGACACGCTGGAGTCGCTGGACCACCGGGATGCCGTCCGCGCCATGCGCGAGCGCCACCGGGGACGCGGCGGCTCAGCGGCCCGTGAGGGTGGGTGAGACGAGCGCGTCGAGCCCACGCCCGGCCAGGCAGCGGTACGTCCGGTCGGCGTCGGCCCCGGCCGGGGGCAGCACCTCCAGGTTCCAGCCGTCCGCGTAGCTGATCCCGCTGGTGAGCCGGAAGGTGGTCTCGTTGCAGACCCCGCGTACCGCCGCGTCCGCGCTGACCTGGTCGTGGCCGGCGCCGACCAGGGTGTCGGGGAGCTTGCCCTCGGCGTAGCTCTCCCAGGTGTGCTGGCCGTCGCAGGGCACCCGGGGCGCCCGGGTCCGCGCGCCGCGCACCTCCATCGGCCCGAAGCACTCCAACTCGTCGGCGCAGCCCGCGCCGGCCGGCAACGCGGTCGTCAGGGCGCAGGCGGGCAGCACCGTGCTCGTCGCCGCCACGCCGGCCGTCGGCGACGGGCCCGGGCTGGAGACCGCGCCGGCCAGCCAGGCACCGGCGCCCGCCGAGGCGGCCAACGCGACCATCCCGGCGCCGCCGAGAAACCAGCGCCGCCGACGCCGCTGGCGGGCGGTGGGCACCGTGGGGTGGAGGTCCTCCACCGGCGGTCGCGGAGCGGGCCGGGAGACGTGGTCCACGCCGTACGGGCCGACGGGGCCGGGCACGCCGCTGACCGGACCCGGGATGCCCGTGCCGCCCGCCTGGGCGCCGGCGGGACCGAGCGGCAGGCCGACCAGCAGGTCGCGCAGCTCGACGGCCGAGGGACGCTCGCCGGGATCGTTGGACATGCCGGCCCGGAGCACGTCGATCATCTCGGCCGGCACCCCGGGCAGGCCGGGAACCGGCTGGTGGAACATCTCCAGCACGGTGACCAGGCTGGGGTTGCGTTCGGACTGCCAGCGCGGCGGGCGGCCGTGCATCACCGCGTAGAGGGTGGCGCAGAGGGCGTAGACGTCGACGGCGGGCGACGGCGGGCTGTGGTTGAACATCTCCGGCGGCGCGTAGGCCGGGGTGAGCACCTCCAGGGCGACCGAGGCGTCACGCATCTCGGCCACCACGGCCAGCCCGAAGTCGGCCAGCACCGCCGAGTTGAAGTGCGAGTAGAGGATGTTCGCCGGCTTGACGTCGCGGTGCAGCACGCCGGCGGCGTGCGAGTGGGCGACGGCGTCGGCGATCTTGACCCCGAGGTCGCGCGCCTCGGCGGGCCCGAGCGGCGAGGTCCGCATCCGCTCGGCGTACGAGCCGTCGCAGAGCTCCATGATCAGATAGGGATGCTGGTCGACCGTGACCCCGACGTCGAAGAGGTCGACCACGTGCGGGTGGGACGACATCCGCCCGGCGGCCCGCGCCTCGCGCAGGAAGCGGGCCTGGTCGTGCTCGCTGTCGAGGGTGCGATTCTCCACCTTGACCGCGACCTCTCGCCCCACCGAGATCTGGGTCGCCTTGTAGATCGTCGCGTAGCCTCCCCTGGCAAACACGCGCAGATCGGTCAGACCGGGCACAATGGGCGCCGGCAGGGCGCCGGGCGGGGTCGCGGTCACAGCTCGAAAATACCCAACCGGACCGACGGCTCAGTGAACCGCATCAGCGGCCGGAACGGCACCGGCTGCGGAATCGCCTCCGCCGCCCACCGCCCCCGGGCCCGCGCGACGGTTGTCCCACCAGAGCCCGACGGCGGTCGCCACCGCGCCGAGGCCCTCCCAGGCGGCCACCCCGAAGAACCTCCCGGGCGCGATGTCGGCCAGCACCGCGATGCTGAACACCGTGAACGTGACCAGCCGGAACACCACCGTGAAGCGGAAGAACGACCGCCATTCGGTGGCGGTGGCGAGCAGGTAGTAGACCCCCATGTTGAACGAGGCCATCGAGGAGGCGATCAGGAAGGTGCCGGTGTGGTCGCCGACCGCGCGCGTCGCCGGCACCTCGAAGCCGAGCATTCGCAGCAGCGCCTCCGGCCAGACCAGCCCGACCGCGCCCATGAGCAGGGCCAGCACGCCGAAGACCGCGATCGTCCATCCGGCGGCCGAACGCGGCAACCTCATCACGGCCCTCCCCAGACCCGACGCGGTCGCACGACCGACCGCCCCTCGGACCTGACACGCTATCGGCCATCCCCGACACACCGCATCCCCAGAACCGCCAGACCTTCCGGTTCCGGGGTCCGCGGGACTAGGGGGTGGTCAGGCGCGCCCGCAGGGCGTCGGCGGCGGCGCGCTCGCTGCGCTGCTCGGTCGCGTACGCCAGGCGGACCGCCTCCTCGGCGCTGGCGAGCGCCTCCACGGGCCGGCCGCAGGCCGCGAGCGCCTCGGCGAGCACCCGGGCGGCGACCACCTGGCTGCGCACGTCCTCCGCCGGGGCGGCGACGGCCCGCCGGGCCCAGTCCAGCGCCTGCTCGCACTGGCCGTGGGCGAGCAGGGCGGACGCGTACCGGGCCATGGTCTGGCGGCGGGAGAAGAGCAGCGAGGGCACGGTGGCGGCGGCGGTGGCCACCGGGGCGAGCAGCCCCACGGCGGTCGCGGAGTCGCCGGCGGCCAGCCGGGCGGTGGCCAGCAGCACCCGGGGCCCCACCTGGGCGGGTGCCTGCGGGTTGTGCGGCTCGACGGCGGTCAGCACCGACCGGGCGTCCCGCTCGGCCGTGTCGCAGTCACCCAGGTCCAGCGCCACGAACCCGCGCAGCGTGCCGGCCATCCCGGTGAGCAACGGGTGCGACGTCCGCTCCGCGTACGACAGCGCGTCGGTGAGCAGGTCGGCGGCGTGCCCCGGCTCGCCCAGCCCGCGCGCCACGACGCCCCGGACGACCAGCGCGAACCCGCGCCCCCAGTCGTCGGAGGCGGCGGCGAACTCGCGGTACGCCCGACGGGCCCCCCGGTCCGCCTCGCCCAGCTCGCCCAGCTCGGCGGTGGCGAACGCCTCGACCGCGCGCAGGGTGCCCACCGCCCACGCCTCGCCGACCCGCTCGCCGAACGGCAGGAAGACCTGCGCCATCCGGCACGCCTCGCGCAGCCGGCCGGCGAGCAGCCGGGCGAAGGCGGTGGTGCCGCGCAGCCAGGCCCGCCCGTACGGGTCCTTCAGCTCGGCGAAGAGCCGGGCGGCCCGGCCGAGCACGGCGTCGGTGCCGGCGAAGTCGCCCCGGGTCGTGGTCACCCAGGCCAGGTTCTGCAACGACCACGCCTGCCCCCGGCGGTCCTGCGACTGGAGGCTCACCTGGTACGACGCGGCGAGCCGGCTGCTGGCCTGCCCCAACCGCCCGGCGACGAAGTCGGCCATGCCGAGGCGGCGCATCGCCGAGGCGCGCAGCGTCGGCAGCCCGCCGGCCGTGGCCACCTGCAACGCCTCCTGCCAGCAGCCCACCGCGCGCGCCTGGTCGCCCATGGTCTGGTGGGCCTGCCCGGCGAGCAGCAGCGCGCTGGTCCGGACGGCGGACTCGTCGCCGGCGTTGGCGGCGATCTTCTCGGCGAAGGCGAGCGCGTCGGCGGGGCGTCCGACCTGGAGCAGCGCCCGGGCGTGCACCACCCGGTCGGCCGCCGGCACCCCGTCCCGGGCCAGCTCGGCCGCGCGTTCGGCGTACTCCACGGCCAGCGCGGGCTCACCCGCCTGCAACGAGCGGCGCGCGGCCCCGCCGAGGGCGGTGACGCCCAGACCGACGACGGCCCGCGCCGGCGCGTCCGGCCGCAGCCCGACCGCGTCGGCCAGCGCGGCGGCCCGTTCCACGTGCTGGGCCACGAAGACGTCCCGGGCCGCCTCGGCGAAGCCGCCCGGCGCGCCCGCACCTGCCGACGGGCCGGCCGCGGCCCACCGGGCCAGCGCCGCGTGCCGCTCGGCCAGCTCGGCCTTGCTCACCCCGGCGTACGCGGCCTCCCGCATCAGCGGGGTCGCGAAGGCGTACCCGGCGCGGGTGCGGTGCAGCATCCGGCGTTGCAGCAGCTCCTCCACCGCCCGTTCCAGCTCGACGGCGACCACCGCCGCCGGGCGGCCGTCGCGGCCGGCCCGCTGCTCGCGCAGCGCCTCCAGCGCACCGTCCGGCACCGTGTCGCCGACGACGGCCGCGTCCCGCAGCACGGAGCGGGCCTCCGCCGGCAGCGCGTCGATGCGCGCGGCGAGCACCGCGGCCAGGTCGCGGGAGAGCAGGCGGCTGCCGAGCGAGCCGGGCACCAGTCGCCAGCCGCCCGGACTCGGGGAGTTCCGCTCGGCGACGGTGGTCAGCGCGCCCCGCTCCATCAGCAGGGTGACCAGCTCGGCCAGGTAGAACGGGTTGCCCTGGGCGGTGGCGAGCAGCCGGTCCGCGTCGGACTGCGGCAGCCTGCCGCCGCCGAGGTAGGTGGTGAGCAGCCGGGCCGCGTCGGCGCCGCGCAGCGGCGGCAGCGCGTGCACCTCGGCGTCGGCGACCCGGGTCAGCGCCCCGGCGGTACGCACCAGCTCGGGCCGGCCGAGCAGCAGCACCAGCACCGGGCCGGCGAGCCGGGACAGGGTGATCCCGAGCGCCTCGATGGTCTCGGCGGTGGCGTCGTGCAGGTCGTCGACGACGACCACCAGGGGCGCCTCCCCGGCGAGCGCGGTGAGCAGGTCCGCGACCGCGTTCGGCACGGTGTCGGCGTCGGCGGGCTGGGCGGTGCCCCACTCGCCCTGGTCGGCCGGGCCGCCGCCGGGCAGCTCGGCGTACCCGAGCAGGGCCAGCAGCTGGTCGATGGCGACCGGCGCCGGCGTGCCGGTGCGGCTGAGTCGCTGGCCGAGCCGGCGCAGGCGTTCCTCGACGGCCGGGCGGGTGAGCGCGGTGGCGGCGTCGTTGGGCAGGCCGACCGCCGCCCGGACCAGGTCGGCCAGGGGCGCGAGCCGGCGTCGCTCGCCGAACGCGGCGCAGCGCACCGACAGCACCCGGGCTCCGGTGTGCGCGGCGTACCGGCCCGGGCCGACGTCGTAGCCGGCGGCGAGGCGTTCCACCTCGGCGGCGAACCGGGACTTGCCGATCCCGGCCTCGGCGGTCATCAGCAGCACCCGGGGTTCGGCGCGGTCGATCACCTCGGCGAGCCGGCCGGCGACCCGGCCGATCTCGGTCTCCCGGCCGACGAAGGGCGCCTCGTCGCCGAGGCCGGACCGGGTGCCCGGGGCGTCCAGGAGGCCGAGCAGCTCGTACGCCTCGACCGGCTCCCGCTTGCCCTTGAGCCGCAGCGGGCGCAACGCCCGCCAGGAGGCCACGTGCCGGGTGGCGGCGGAGGTCCGCGCCCCCGCGTAGACCGCGCCGACGGCGGCGGCGTCGGCCAGCCGGGCGGCGGTGTTGACGGTGTCGCCGATGACCGTGTACTCGATGGCGGCCTGGATGCCGGCGATCACGTCGCCGGTGTTCAGCCCGACGCGCAGGCCGAGCGGCGCGCCGCCGCCCCGCTCGTCGTCGAGCACCCGGCGGACCGCCCGCTGCATCGACAGCGCGGCCCGCACGGCCCGCTCGGCGTCGTCCTCGTGCGCGACCGGCGCCCCGAAGACCGCCATGATCCCGTCGCCGGTGAGCTTGTCGACGTGGCCGCCGAACGTCTTCACCGCGCCGGCCAGCGCGGCGAGCACCCGGTCGGTGACCGCGCCGACGCGTTCCGGGTCGAGGTCCTCGGACCAGGAGGTGAAGTCGGACAGGTCGCCGAAGAGCACCGTCACCACGCGGCGTTCGGCCGCGGGCAGCGTCGCGGCGGCCGGCAGCGCGGCGCCGCAGTTGTGGCAGAACCGCGCGCCGGGCACGGCGACGGTTCCACACACCGGGCAGGTCACGCTTGCTCCAACCCTGCGGCACCTCCGCCGGATTCCCGGCCCAGGTACTCCAGCTGGGCCCGGACGGACCACTCGGCGGCCCACCACAGCGACCGGTCGACGTCGGCGTAGACCGTCGCGACCACCTCGGCGGCGGTGGAGGCGCCCGCGGCGACCGCCGCCCGGACCTGGTCGAGCCGGGCCCGGCGGTGGGCCAGGTAGAAGTCCGCGGCGACGCCGCAGTCGGCCAGTGCCGGACCGTGCCCCGGCAGCGCCGGGATCCCCCGGTACGTCGAGAGCAGCTCCAGGCTGGCCAGGTAGTCCCCGAGGTGCCCGTCCGGGTGGGCGACCACGGTGGTCCCCCGGCCCAGGATCGTGTCGCCGGTCAGGACCACCCGCTCGTCGCCGTGCTCGACCAGGAAGCAGACCGAGTCGCCGGTGTGCCCGGGGGTCGGCACGAGTCGGACGCCCAGCCCGTGGCCGTCCAGCTCCCCGCCCGGCCCGGTCAGCGTTTCCCCGGCGATGGTGTGCGCCGGGTCGGCGGCGCGTACGGGCACCCCGCCGAGCAGCTCGTGCAGGCGGCGCGAGCCGTCGGTGTGGTCGGGGTGGCCGTGGGTGATCAGCACCAGGCCGATCGGCCCCTGCGCGGCGATCGCCGCCAGGTGCCCCTCGTCGGCCGGACCCGGGTCGACGACGACGGCGTGCTCCCGGCCAGGGGCGCGCAGCACCCAGGTGTTGGTGCCGTCGAGCGTCATCGGCCCAGGGTTCGGGGCACGCAGCAGCGTCACCCAACCCGGCAACCCGTCGGCGAGCGCCGCCGCCGGCGCGGTGAAGTGCCCGGTCATGGCTGCGATCGTACGGCCCCGCCGGCCACTCCCCGCGATCTTGCAGGCTCCGCCTCTGATACGTACCGGTTCACGGCTTTTGCCGGGCACCGAACGCAAGATCGCGGGGATGTGGTGCGGGTCAGGAGACCTCGACGACGACCTCGACCTCGACGGGGGCGTCCAGGGGCAGCTCGGCCACGCCGACGGCGCTGCGCGCGTGCCGGCCGGCCTCACCGAAGACCGCGCCGAACAGGTCGGACGCGCCGTTGATCACGCCCGGGATGGCGGTGAAGCCCGAGGAGGCCGCGACGAAGCCGGTCAGCTTGACGACCTTGACGACGTTCTCCAGGCCGACCAGCGAGTCGATCGCGGCCAGCGCGTTGAGCGCGCACTGCTGGGCCAGGTCCTTGGCCTGTTCGGCGGAGACGCCGGCGCCGACCTTGCCGGTGGCGAGCAGCTTCCCCTCGACCATCGGCAGCTGCCCGGAGACGTAGACGTGCTGCCCGGACTGGACGGCCGGCACGTAGCTGGCCAACGGCGGGACCACCTCGGGCAGCGTGTGCCCGAGTTCGGCGAGTTTCGCGTGCGGACCGTTGCTCATGCCGCCACCTCGCTGCGCTCGGCGGCGTCATGAGCCCTCGACGCGCCGGTCAGGATGATTCGCTCGCTCCGCTCGCTCATGCCTTCGGCCGCTTCAGGTAGGCGACGAGCTGCTCCGGGTTGGGACCGGGAACCACGGAGACGAGTTCCCACCCGTCCTCACCCCAGTTGTCGAGGATCTGCTTGGTCGCGTGGACCAGCAGCGGGACCGTGGAGTATTCCCACTTCTGCATCGGTGGAGGGCTCCCTTGGCTGGAGTTCGACTTCTCGACGCACAGCCTACGGTCCGGCGGACGGGCGGGGCGCGGGACGCTGCTCCGGGGGCGCCGGCACCTCCCCGCAGGAGCCGCCGTGCTCGTACGGCTGGGGGCAGCGGGAGCGGTCCGGCAGCAGCAGGTCGCAGAAGACCCGGTGCCGGTTGTTCTGGTCGTCGGTGCTGGAGACGGTGGTCTCGCCGGCGTCCAGCTCGCTGAGGAAGCTCAGCGAGGTGGCGACCGTTCCGGCCAGCGCGGTGGCCGCCCTCAGGTCGGCGACCCGGATCGGCAGGTGGATGACGAAGCCGGGCTCCTCCTCGTCCCGGGCTCCCGGCCGGGAGGGCACGCGCACCACCTCGACGGGTTCGGCGAGCCGCCGGTACGACCGTTCGTTGACGGGCAGGCCGACGCCGCCCTCGGCCTCCCCCGGGAAGCCGGGCCGCCGCGCCCGGTCGCCCACCGGGAACTGTGCCCGAGGATTGTTGTCCACGTCGCGCATGCCTTGCCTCCGGACGTCGTACCTGGTCAGGTCATCGCTTGCGGGTCCGGGCCCTCCGCCCGGCCCGCCCCCCGCGCCGCTGAGAACGTAGGTCGGCGGCGACAGACACGCCAACCGGACGCGCACAGACGATCACCCAAAGTCACATATACGACACACCATCGGTAAGGAACCTGACGGCACCCGCCGCCCCCCGGAGCGGGGACCCGACCGTTACCCTTCCGGTCGGACGGGCGCTCCGCCGGCTCGCCGCCAGCTCGATCACGCTCGTCGCCCGGTCAGGCGGCGACGCCGCAACCCGGGGGATGAGATGACCCAACCACCCAGCGGTGGCCCCGTCGGACCGCCGGCCGACCAGCCCGGCTCCCCGGCGGCTCCCGGCCCGGCCGCCGCACCCGACCCGGCGACCCCATCCAGCCCGGCAGTCCCATCCGACCCGGCCGCCGGGCCCCACCCGGCCACCCCGTCCGGCCCGGCCGCCGTTCCTCCGCCCGGTCCGGCCACCCCACCCGGTCCCGCCACCCCACCCGGCCTGGCTGCCGCCCCTCCGCCCGGTTCGGCCGTCGCTCCTCCGCCCGGCCCCGCCGTCGCCCCGGACCCGTCGATCCCGCCGGCCCCGGTCGGGTACCCGCCCTACCAGCCGCCCGCCGCGCCGAAGAAGAAGCGCGGCGTGCTCATCGCCTCCATCGCCCTGGCCGTGATCCTGCTGCTCTGCGCCGGCGGCGGCGTCGTCGCGTTCCTGACGCTGCGCGACGCCGACAGCGGCACGGGGGCCAAGGAGCCGACGGTCGCGGTCGACGAGTTCCTCAAGGCCGTCTACCAGGAGCGCGACGCGGACCGGGCGGCCGGCCTGGTCTGCTCGTCGTCGCGGGACGAGAAGAAGATCGCCGCCAAGGTGGCCGAGGTCGAGAAGCACGTCTCGGCCCACCAGAACCCGCGGTTCCGGTGGAGCACCCCGAAGGTGGACAACCAGACCGGCGACCGCGCCACGGTCACCACCAAGGTCACCATGACCACCGCGGACGAGAAGGTGGCCGACCAGGACCTGCGGTTCACCGTGGTGAAGAAGACGGGTTGGTGGGTCTGCGAGGTCGCCTGAGCCCACGGCCTGGATAGGCTCGACGGGTGCGCGCAGCAGAGTCGCCGGCCGACCCGGCCGGCACCCAGTGGCCGGCCCGCCTCCACGTCGTGACCGGCAAGGGGGGCACCGGCAAGACCAGCGTCGCGGCGGCGCTGGCCCTCGCGCTGGCCGCCGGCGGCCGGCGCACGCTGCTGGTCGAGGTCGAGGGACGGCAGGGCATCGCCCAGCTCTTCGGCACCGATCCGCTGCCGTACGAGGAGCGGCACCTGACCGACGCGCCGGGCGGCGGGGAGGTGCGGGCCCTGGCGGTGGACGCCGAGGAGGCCCTGCTGGAGTACCTCGACATGTTCTACAAGCTCGGCGCGGCCGGCCGGGCGCTGCGCAAGCTCGGGGCGATCGACTTCGCCACCACCATCGCCCCCGGCCTGCGGGACGTCCTGCTCACCGGCAAGGTGAAGGAGGCGACCACCCGCACGTCCGGCCAGCGGCGCGCGTACGACGCGGTGGTGCTGGACGCGCCACCCACCGGGCGGATCGGCCGGTTCCTCAACGTCACCGCCGAGACGGCCCGGCTGGCCAAGGTGGGCCCGATCAAGACCCAGAGCGAGGGGGTCGCGGCGCTGCTGCGCTCCCCGATCACCGCCGTGCACGTCGTCACCCTGCTGGAGGAGATGCCGGTCCAGGAGACGGTCGACGCGATCGCCGAGCTGACCCAGCTCGGCTTCCCGGTGGGACGGGTGATCGTCAACGGCGCCCGCCCCCCGCTGCCCGCGGGGCGGGTGGTGGCCGCCACCGAGCTGGAGCGGGGGCTGCGCGCCGCCGGGCTGCCGACCGACCGGGACACCGTCGTCGGGCTCGTCGCCGAGGCGCGCGACCAGGCCATCCGCCGCGAGCTGGAGGATTCGCTCCGCGCCGACCTGGTGGAGCTGGGGCTGCCGATGACCGAGCTGCCGCTGCTGCCCGACGGGGTGGACCGGGCCGGCCTGGACCAGCTCGCCGCGACCCTCGTCCGGGCGGATTGACTCACACCTGCGACCGGCCCGGGCGCACGGACCGACCCGGCCCGATACGCTCGATTGGTGCCTTCCGAAGACGCGGCGCCGCAGCTGGACGTCGACCAGATCCTCGCCGATCCGGGCGTCCGGATCGTGGTGTGCTGCGGGGCGGGCGGGGTGGGGAAGACGACCACGGCCGCCGCGCTCGCGCTGCGCGCCGCGGAGCGACACGGCCGGCGCACGGTGGTGCTCACCATCGACCCGGCCCGCCGGCTGGCCCAGTCGCTCGGGCTGACCGAGCTGGACAACACCCCCCGCCAGGTCAAGGGGATCGACGTCGAGGCCAGCGGCGGCGAGCTGCACGCCATGATGCTCGACATGAAGCGCACCTTCGACGACGTGGTGCTCCAGCACACCGACCCGGCGAAGGCGGCGGAGATCTTCGCCAACCCCTTCTACCAGGCCATGAGCTCGACCTTCGCCGGCACGCAGGAATACATGGCGATGGAGAAGCTGGGCCAGTTGCACGCCCGGGGCGAGTGGGACCTGATCGTGGTGGACACCCCGCCGTCCCGCTCGGCGCTCGACTTCCTGGACGCACCGGCCCGCCTGTCCCGCTTCCTCGACGGGCGGATGCTGCGCCTGCTGCTGGCCCCGGCGCGGACCGGCGGGCGGAGCATGTTCAGCCTGGTCACGGCCTCGTTCGGGATGTTCTCCAAGGTCGTGCAGAAGGTGCTCGGGGCCCAGTTGCTGACCGACCTCTCCGGTTTCGTCGCCGCGTTGGATTCGATGTTCGGCGGCTTCCGGCAGCGCGCCGAGCAGACGTACCGCATCCTCCAGGCGCGGGAGACGGCGTTCCTGCTGGTCGCGGCGCCGGAGCCGGACGCGGTCCGGGAGGCCGCCTACTTCGCGGGCCGGCTGCGCGAGGAGAAGATGCCGCTGGCGGGCCTGGTGCTCAACCGGGTGCACCGCTCGGCGGTGCCCGGGATCGACGCGGCGGAGAGCCTGGCCGCCGCGGAGCGGCTTGCCGGCCTCGGCGGGCACGAGGGCACCGTCGACGTGCTGCGGGCCCACGCGACGCTGGCCCAGCAGGCGGTACGCGAGCGGCAGGTGGCGGCCCGCTTCACCGAGGCGTTCCCGGCGGTGCCGGCGGTGTCGGTGACGGCGCAGCCCGCCGACGTGCACGACGTCGACGGGCTGCGGACGATCGGCGCGGCGATCAGCCGGCCGTGACGGTGCTCAGCCGGCGGTGGTGACGAGGATCTTGTCCTTGCCGGTCTTGTCCTTGGCGTTCTTCTTCATCGCGGCCTCGAACATCTTGCGCCAGCTCGCCACCTGTGGGTGACGGCGCAACAGCGCGCGACGTTCGCGTTCGGTCATGCCGCCCCACACTCCGAACTCGATCCGGTTGTCCAGCGCGTCGGCCAGGCACTCGTACCGAACTGGGCAGCTCCGGCAGATCCGCTTCGCCACGTTCTGTTCGGCGCCCTGTACGAACAACGCGTCCGGGTCCCCGTTCTGACACGCCGCCAGCGACGGCCAGTCAGTGATCATGCCCATCTGTACACGTCCCCCCTTGCAGTACCTACCGACCCCGTCGCGGACCAGCCGGCAATCCCCCCGATCGCCCTGCCCGCCTTCCCCAAGGCGGCACGGACGACATGTGGCGCTGTCGCCGCCACCATCATGCTCTGTAGTCGCCTGATTACGCAACGTTGTCGGCGAAATCCATCATTCCGGACACTCCCGGCTTCCCGGGCTTCGCGACCGCCGGTTACCCCGTCGGGGTCCGTGAAAACGCTGCGGGCCCCCTCCGTCAGGAGGGAAACTCGGCGGCGGATTCACGCAACCTCGCACCGGGGGTCGTGCGTTTAGCACAACGAGGTCGGCGCGCGCAGGAAATGGGGAAAGAACGCCCCGGCGCCCCTCGTTCCCTACTCGCGTACCCTGTCGAGGTGACCTGGATGCGGAAACGTGACCACAATGTGCTGACCAACGCCGCATCGCTACTCATCTGTGGCCTGTTGGCCGGCGTGGTGGTCGCGGCGGCGGCCTTCCCCGCAGTGGCGATGTCCGGACTGGCCGCGAAGGCCGGCGCCGAGACCTTCGGCGCACTGCCCAAGGAGCTGACCGTGGCCCGCGCGCCGCAGATCAGCTACCTTCTCGCCTCCGACGGCAAGACACCGCTGGCGACCATGTACGACGAGAACCGTCGCGACGTGAAGCTGGCCGACATCGCGCCCGTCATGCAGAAGGCGATCATCGCCGCCGAGGACCACGACTTCTACAAGCACAACGGCGTCGACCTCAACGGCATCGCCCGGGCCTTCGTCAACAACCAGTCCAACGCGTCCAGCCAGCAGGGCGCCTCGACGCTGACCATGCAGTACGTCCGCCTCGCCATCGCCTACTCGGCGAGCCACCCGGCGGACGTGGTCGCGGCCACCGAGGACACCAGCGCCCGGAAGCTGCGCGAGATGCGCTACGCGATCCAGATCGACAAGGAACTCTCCAAGGACGAGATCCTGGAGCGCTACCTCAACATCGCCGCGTTCGGCAACGGCGCGTACGGCATCTACGCCGCCAGCCAGGTCTACTTCAACAAGCCGCCGAGCAAGCTGAAGCTCGAGGAAGCGGCCATGCTCGCCGGCATGGTGAAGGCGCCGAGCACCAACGACCCGACCACCAAGAGCGGCCACGCGGCGGCCCTCGCCCGGCGCAACTACGTCATCCAGAACATGGTCGAGACCGGCGCCGTCACCCAGCAGGAGGCGGACGCGGCGAAGGCCACCAAGCTCGTGGTCACCGGCAAGCGGGCCCCCAACGGCTGCGTCTCGACCAACGAGAAGGGCTGGGGCTTCTTCTGCGACTACTTCTACCGCTGGTGGATGGGGCAGGAGACGTTCGGCTCGACCTCGTACGACCGGGAGCGGCGGCTGAAGAGCGGCGGCTACACCGTCATCACCACCCTGGACCCGCAGGCCCAGCGGGGCGCCGACAAGGCCGTCCGCAAGGCCAAGTCGGAGAAGAGCAAGGAAGCCGCCATGGTGGCGGTGGTGGAGCCGGGCACCGGCCGGGTGCGGGCGCTGGCGGTGAACCGGAACTTCAAGCTCGACGACCCGAAGAAGCCGGCCAACAAGGAGCACAGCGACCCCAAGCAGCGCAAGAAGGGCAAGCGCGGCAACTACCCGAACACCGTCAACCCGCTGCTCACCGGCGGCGACGGCATCACGGGCTACCAGGCCGGCTCGACCTTCAAGATCTTCACCATCGTGGCGGCGCTGGAGAAGGGCATCCCGCTCGGCTACACGATCAACGCCCCGCAGGCGTTCAAGTCGGAATACATCGTCGAGGCGGGCAGCCAGGCCGCCTGCCCGGGCACCAACAAGTACTGCCCGACCAACTCCGGCAAGAAGGCCGGCGGCGTGCAGAACATGTGGAGCGCCTTCTCCTCCTCCATCAACACCTACTTCGTGCCGCTCCAGCAGCAGGTCGGCGCGGAGAACGTGGTCGACGTGGCCAAGCGGCTCGGCATCCAGTTCCGGGTCAGCAGGGAGAACGACTGGGCCAACAACAAGGCGGCCGCGCACGACTGGGGCGCGTTCACCCTGGGCGTCTCGAGCACCACCCCGCTTGAGCTGGCCAACGCCTACGCCACCCTCGCGGCGGACGGCAAGTACTGCGAGCCCATCCCGGTGCAGATGATCAAGGACCCGGAGGGCAAGAAGCTCGACATCGCCAACCCGCGTTGCGAGAAGCGGGTCAGCACCGAGGTGGCCCGCGCCGCCGTCGACGCCGCCCGCTGCCCGGTCGGTGACAACTCCTCCACCAGCAAGTGCGGCGGCAGCCGTACGGCGGCCGAGGTCAAGCAGGTCGTCGACGCGCCGGTGGCCGGCAAGTCCGGCACCACCGACTCGGAGAAGAGCGCGGCCCTGGTCGCGATGACCAAGCAGTACGCGGTGGCCGGCATCATGGCCGACCCGGACTGGCCGCAGACCAACGTCAAGATGAAGCACAAGCAGAAGGACGGCATCAACCCGCCGGTCTACGAGACGCTGCGCGACGCCATGAAGGGCAAGGACCGGAAGAACTTCGAGCCCCCGGGCAAGAAGATCTCCGAGGGCGACCAGCGCCGGATCCCCGACGTGAAGTGCCTCGACCCGGAGCAGGCGAAGTCCCGGATCAAGGCGGAGGGCTTCGACGCGATCATCTCCGACATCAAGGTCCCGTCGAGCTGCCCGGCCGGCAAGGCCGCCGGCACCAGCCCCGACGGCCGGACCATCAAGGGCGGCGTGGTCACCATCCAGATCAGCTCCGGCGGCGGCACCGCCCCGGGCACGACGCCCGACAACAACCGGCCGAACACCCCCGGCCGACCGCCGGGTCGATCCGGCGGCTGAGCCGGCCGGACGAACGCCACGGGCGGGCACCCTTCGCGGGGTGCCCGCCCGTTTCGCGTACGCGGGTCGGTGCGGCCGGGGTCAGAGGCCGAGCTGGCGGCGTACCTCGGCGGCGACGCGACCGCCCTCGGCCCGGCCGGCCACCGCCGCCTGGGCCGCCTTCATGGCCGGGCCCATCTGCGACTTGCCGGTGAAGCCGCCCGCGGCGAGCGCCCCCGAGACCAGCTCGGTCAGCTCGGCGTCGGGGAGCTGCTTCGGCAGGTAGCGCTCCAGCACCTCGCCCTCGGCGATCTCCTTCGTGGCCTGCTCGGTGCGGCCGGCGTCACCGAAGGCGGTGGCGGCCTCCCGGCGCTTCTTCGCCTCCTTGGTCAGCACCGCGAGCACCTCGTCGTCGGTGAGCTCGCGCTTGGCCTTGCCGGCGACCTCGGCGGTGCCGACGGCGGCCAGCGCCATCCGCAGCGTGGAGGTGGTCAGTTCGTCGCGCGCCTTCAGGGCGGCGCGCATGTCGGCGGTCAGACGGTCCTTCAGCGTGCTCATGGTCGGTGAAACTACCCTGAACGGCATGCGAAAGCGCACACTATTCCGGCTCGCGACCGGGACCGCCGCGCTCGGCGCGGCGACCCTGGCCTATGCGTCACTCGTCGAGCGCAACATGTTCACCCTGCGGCGGTACGACGTGCCGGTCCTGCCGGCCGACGCGGAGCCCCTGCGGGTCCTGCACCTGTCGGACCTGCACATGATGCCCGACCAGGGGCGTAAGCAGCGCTGGGTGGCGTCGCTGGCCGCCCTCGACCCCGACCTGGTCGTGGTCACCGGGGACAACATGGCGCACCCCGGCGCCGTGCCCGGCGTGCTGCACGCCCTCCAGCCGCTGCTCGACCTCCCGGGAGCCTTCGTCTTCGGCTCCAACGACTACACCGGGCCGGTCTGGAAGAACCCGTTCACCTACTTCCTGCCCGACCGGGAGTACACCGAGGGCGTCGAACTGCCGCACGAGGAGTTGCGGGACGTCTTCGTCGGCGCCGGCTGGGCGGACCTGAACAACGCCCGCACCACCGTCAAGGCCGGCGGCCGGGTCGTCGAGCTGCTCGGCGTGGACGACCCGCACGTCGAACGTGACGACTACGACTCGGTCGCCGGGCCGGTGTCGCCCACCGCCGACCTGTCGATCGCGCTCACCCACTCCCCCGAGCCGGCCGTCCTCGACCGGATGGCGGCCGACGGCTTCGGGCTGATGCTCGCCGGACACACCCACGGCGGCCAGGTCTGCGTACCGGGGGTCGGCGCCCTGGTGACCAACTGCGGCCTGCCCCGCTCCATGGCACGCGGCCTGCACCGTTGGCCCGGCTCCGACTCGTGGCTGCACGTCTCCGCCGGCCTCGGCACCCACCCGACCGCGCCGGTCCGGTTCGCCTGCCCACCGGAGGCGAGCGTGCTCACCCTGATCCCCCGCTGACCCTTGCGCCGGTGATCCGCCGGGCTGCCGCCTACGGCTCGGCGGCTCGGCCGGTTGACGAGCGAGGCGGGAATTGGCTGCCGGCAGGCAGCCGTGCAGGGTGAGCGTCGGATCCGCCCGGGGGACCTGGCTGTGTTCGCCCTGTCGAGCTGAGTCGTTCACGACATCAGGCGCCAGACGGGGTCGGCGCCCGGCGGGTACCGCACGGTCCGGGAGGACCCGCAGGGCGGTGGGGGTACCGAGTTGGACCACCGACGGGGGTGGGCTACTATTTGTCGGCACGCCTCGGGGTGTGGCGCAGCTTGGTAGCGCGCTTCGTTCGGGACGAAGAGGTCGTCGGTTCGAATCCGGCCACCCCGACCAGAGGTAAGAGCAGGTCAAGGCCCCTCCAACGAGGGGCCTTGATTCGTTTCTGACGATCATTGCTTTCTCGAAGGCAGCGAGAAGGCAGCGAACGACGCGAGCACCCTGCGATCCTGGTCTCGAGTCGAGTGCGTGTAGCGGTCCAAGGTGGTTGACGTCACGAGCAAGGGATGGCCGGACGTGACGGGAAGGTTGGGAATCAGTCACGCACAGGGTGACCGATGCGAGCCAACCGTCGGTTGGCGGATCAGGTAACCACGTAGGCGCGTCTGAGCCGCTGCGGTCCCAGGAAGTTGCCGCTTACGTGATATTAGTTAGGGATTTGCCCGCTTCGCCATACCTCACCCTGCGCGCCATGGCGCTCGGCCGCGTGTCGCGCCTGGGCGGATGCGGCATCGCGCGCCGCAGCCGAATCCTCATGTGAGGAGAGCCGCTTGCGGTCTCGCCAGCCGACAAAGATGAACGCCGCGATTAGCAACACGACGAACGCAGCGAGAGACACCACCACAGCTGTCATGCCATCGACGCTACGACATGCCCACCAGGATCCGTGCTGCCAGCCAGCTCGGGGGCCAATCTGCGCGTCGCGACTGTCAGGTGATCTGTAACAAGGGCTGGCGGTCTAGATGCGGCAGGTTGACCGTCGGCGGGACGTCCGCTCATTCGATAAGCGGGTGGTAGACGGCGGTCGCGCGCATGACGGTTCACCGCATCTTGTGGACTGCGTAGGCGATCTCCTGCCGCAACAGCGCCGCATCCTCGTCGCGATCGCACAGCAGCAGCACCTTGAACGGGCTGCCCTTGCCGTCCGGCTGGCCGAGCGGGCTCGCCCAGTGACGAACGGCCTGATACAGGATTCGGAACAACGTGTGCTGATCCTCGGCACTGCTCGACAGCAACTGGGGCGCGTTCTCGACCACGATCAGGTACCCGTCCGCCGGCAACCAGTTCAGATCATGGAGGCAGTCGGACAACGCGTCCCAGTTCCAGCCAAAGTAGCCAGGAAAGAGGAGCGCGTCGGAGAACTCGTAGAGGGCGTGGTCCGCATCCGTCATCCTCATTCCGTCAAGCCGGGCAACGACGAACCTGCCCGTTGCCGGTAGCACCGCGGCGATCTCCACCAGGGCACTGCGCGAGCAGACCGCGAGCTGGTCAGTTGAGCCGCTCCACCAACTGTTCATCATTCAGCCCCACCACGGTCGACGTAGTTTCCCGACCTCAGTGGCCTCGCGCGCGCCGGACCCCATGGCCTTCAGTTTGCCCGGGAGGCAGCACAGCACGACGGGTAGGCCCTCGACGAAATGACTGCATGTGCCGCGATCAGCGCGCTGAGGCGTCGCAAAAACAGTTGGCGGACGGCTGTTGCACATCAGCCGACGGAGGACACCGACTGCCGGCCGGGTGTGGGAGGACTTTCTGTACATCTATCAAGGCGGCCCTGAGCGGGCCGCACGCGCCGCCGCCAGGGCGCGCGGCCTGCACTCCGCTGTCGCTCCGCTCCGGCCACGCAACACGCCCGGCGGCTGGCGCGGAGAGCGGGGAGCCCGGTGGGCCGCCGCAGAACGACAGCAGCATTGACCGGGTGGTGGTGGGCCGGCAGCCGGCCGGACCGCGCGGCCACGAGCCGCGCGGCGTAGGGGAGCGCACGCCGGCCGCGTCGGCGAGCTGGCGGCGGTTGCGGGGGTTGCGGTTACTGCGCCTCCGGCGGGGGCGCTCCGGCTCCAGGATGGCCGGACTCCGCCGGCGGGTCACGGTTCGTGGGTGGTTGCGGGAGCCATCCCGCCTGCCGTCGACCCGGGCGAGCCGAGCGGGCCGCCGCCCGGCCCGCCAGCGTCCGTACGAGCCGTCAAGGTCCGCTTGACGTGGCGGGCCGGGCGGCGGCCCGCTCCCCACACGGGCGGGTCGATGGCAGACGGGATGGCAGGCAAGGTGACAGCGGTGGCGATCTCAGTAGGATGCTGAGATGTCTCGGCCAGTGATCTTCGACCTCTTCCATACCCTGATCCAGGGGGCCGACGAGGAGCGTGACCGGGTAGTCGGCGAGATGGCGGTCATGGTCGGGGTAGCTCCGGCCGAGCTGGTTGCCGCGTACCACGCCACCTGGCGGGACCGGCTGGTCCGGTGGGACGTGGAGGAGACCATTCGCATCCTCGCCGGACGCCTCGGCGGCACACCAACCATCGAACAGGTGACACGGGCCGGTAAGCATCGGCGAGCCCTCGGGCGTCGGGTGCTGGACAGCATTTCGGCCGCCACCCTGGATGTGCTCGACGCGCTACGCAGCGATGGGCATCCGCTGGCACTCATCAGCAACGCCACCTCGGACACTGCCGAGGCATGGCCGCAGAGTCCGCTCGCCCAACGGTTCGATGTCGCGGTCTTCTCCTGCGATGTCGGGCTGGCCAAGCCCGACTCGGCGATCTATCACCTTGCTGCCGAGCACTTGGGCGTTGGACCGGCGGAGTGCGTCTTTGTTGGTGACGGCGCAGACGGTGAGCTGGCGGGGGCGGCAGCGGTCGGTATGACCGTCTTCCGGACCACGGAGCACAACGACACCGACCCGGGCTGGGGCGGACTGGCTTTCGATACCCTGGGCGACCTGCCCGCCATACTTCGAGAGCCGTTCAAGGTCATGGAGCCGTCCGGGGCACACACGGGGCACAAGACAGCGTGAAACGTCGGCAACCAGCGACCAATGACGTGAGCCCAAAACGGGACGTGACCAGCGCGGCGACCAGGCTGCCGCAGGCCACGGCAGGGCGCACCTGAGTTCCGCTTCAACGTCTGACGGTCGCCGGTCTTTGCGGTTGCGCCACGGAACCGGGAGCAGGGGGATGTGGTTGTCACGCTCCGAATCGTCGACTGCGGGCCGAGTAGGAGCGCAGGGCGCGCAGGAAGTCGATCTTCCGGAAGCCGGGCCAGTACACGTCGCAGAAGTAAAGTTCGGAGTAGGCGGCCTGCCAGAGCAGAAACCCGGACATGCGGCGTTCTCCGCTCGTGCGGATGACCAGATCAGGGTCGGGTTGGCCGCCGGTGTACAGGTGCGCCGCGAGAGCCTCGGCGGTTAGTCGCTGGGCGACGTCGTCGAGTGTGGCGCCCGCTCGTGCCTCCTGTTCCAGCAGGGAGCGAACTGCACTGACGATTTCCTCGCGGCCGTCGTAGCCGATGGCGACTGTGAGATGGAACTCGGCACCGCGTTCGCGGGTGGCGTCTTCCGCGAGTTTCAGGGCGTGGCGTGTCGAGTCGGGTAGGACGTCGGCACGGCCGGCCAGGTGAAGCTGCCAGGGATTGGCCGGGCGGAGGAGCGGCTCCGCGACGACCTCCTCGATCATCCGCATCAGGTTCTCCACCTCTTCGGATGCCCGTTTACGCATGTTGTCGACGGAGGCGATGAACAGAGTGACGTGATGGATGCCCATGTCGGCACACCAGCCCAGTACCTCGTGGACGTGTTCCGCGCCGTACCGGTGGCCCACCCCGGGGTCATCGAAGCCCACCTGCCTGGCCCACCGGCGGTTCCCGTCCATCACCATAGCCACGTGCCGTGGCAGCGACTTCCCGGCCAGTTGGGCGCGGAGGCGGCGGGCGTAGAACCGGTAGGCGCCATGGCGTATGGGCTGCATCATGATCGAATGAAATCACCTCATCGGCGCTGGCGTTGGCCCGGCTGCTCAAACGTCAGGCGGACGGGGAATTGTGACCTTTGCCCGGGCGGGCTGTCGACAGCAACGGTGACAGCTACGAGCCGGAACAAAGACGACCACGCCCGGCGCCGCATGGACGGTCGGCCGAGGCGGGCGACGGATGCGGACGCAGGCAGACGAAGCGCACGGTTCTTGTAAGCGAGGCGTCAGGCTGCGACCGGGCAGTCAGCGGGGACCACGCCGCAACCCATCGCTTGAAGGTCGGGCACAGATTCGGCACAACCGAGCGCGAGTAACAGCGGAAGACGCCGGAAGTTGACGGAAGGCGTTCCAGCAGGTCAGCAGCCGTACCGAGGATCACGCGGGAGGTCGGGCGACCGGGGGTCTTACTTCCAGCGGAACTGCACGACCGGCACCCCAACGGGTCATCGCCCGGAACGACAGCTTGGGTCGGGTGGAGTTGCTGACAGCGACCGGCGTACGGGCGCCCGTCGGCGGAGGCGTGCGGACAGTCGCCCGAGGTTCGCGAACGTGGACAGAAGACGACCTCGGACGATCCACACAGAGGGGATAAGCGAGGTGTCGAGCCTCGATGGACGACCGCCCTTACCGGGGGAGCGGGTTGGCGACGTAGACGCCCTTGCCCTGCCGGCCGTCGATCAGCCCTTCGGCCTTGAGTAGGAGCATGGCGGCGCGGATGACGGTGTTGCTGGCCTTGTAGTGCTCGCAGAGGGCGGCGAACGAGGGCAGCTTGTCGCCCGGCTTCAACTGGCCGGAGCTGACCTGCTCGCGGATATCCCGGGCTACCTGTAGGTAGGCGGCTTCAGACATAGGTGGTGCTCCCAGCTTGGCGGCTGGTGCAAGCAGACCACACCTCCGGCTCGACTTACAACGCTATGTGTCGTAGCTGTTGACCCTGCGCACATTGCGTCCTAAGTTGCTGGTGGGGCTACCCAGCTTGGCGGCCGGGTCGTCCTGCCGTGGGTGCCCTGTCTCCGGACACGGCTGACCGGGTGCCCACGGGATCCTCAGCGTCGGCGGGGAGGCACAGTGACCAGACCGAACGATGCAACTTCTCCGACCGCAGGTCCCGTGCGGGACACCGGCTACCACCAGAGGCAGAACAACAGCCGGCGACGCGTGCCCTACGACGAGTACGTCTTGGCGGCGGCGTTGACGCTCGCCCGCCGGCACCGGCCCGTCTGGTCGTGGCGGCACTGGCGGCGTATCTGCCGCTGCGGAAGCGACCTGCCCTGCCGAAGCCGTCATCCCATCCCGATCAACCGCGGCCACTGGCCGAGCCAGGATGCGCCGCGATGACGACACACCTCCCGGTGACACCGGCTTGGACGTGCGGCGGCTGCGGTGCCGACTGGCCCTGCCAGCCCCGACGGCGCGAACTACGAGCGGAGTACGACCGTGCCCCGGTGTCGCTGGCCCTCTACCTCGCCGCCCAGTTCGTCGACGCCGCCCAGGACCTGGCCCACGTTCCCGCCGGCCGCCTGCACCGTCGGTTCCTCGGCTGGACCCGATGAGCATCCTGCGGGCCGGCGACGAGAAGTTCCACTACAGCGACGGCTCCCACAAGTGGATCCCACCCGACCCCGACTACGACCAGGAGGTCTGGGACGAGCAGGTCCGCCAACACAAGGAAGGACACCTCAGGAACGAGCAGCCCAAGGTCCGCATCCAGCGCCTCATCTGACGCCAGCAGTACAGCAGCGAAGTACAGCAACCGAGCCAGCCGAACGAAGCCGAGAGGTGCGTCAGCGGGCCCCTTGACCTCGCACTAAGCTCGATCCGGCCCACTCGCCGAGAGTTCGGGACGAAGAGGTCGTCGGTTCGAATCCGGCCACCCCGACCAGAGGTAAGAGGGCACATCCAGTCGATGGATGCGCCCTCTCGTGCCCCGCACAGGTCGGCGACACCCTCCAGCCTCACAGCGCCTACTGTGCGCTACGCCCTTCCTGTTGCTAGCAGGTCGGCGAATCCATGATGCGAATCTTGTCTACCGTCCAGAAACCCGTGGGATTCGTCGAGTTGTTGACGTAGGTGCTGGGGTGAAGACAGTAGGTGTAGCCGTTGGTGTAATGCAGCAAGGCTCCGTCGTCATTCCGGGAGTTGTATACGTAGTAAGACCCGTAGGCGCCAGAGCTCAGGTTCTGGTAACTGCCGGTGATGTCCTGGTAGGCCGCAGTCCAGTCCCTCGCGGTCCAGTTGGCCTGGGTCTTGTAGAAGCAGACCTGCGGATAGCCGCATCCGTAGGCCGTGCCGGCGGGGCCGACGTCACTTGCGATGGCGGGTGAACTGGTGCCGATTGCCGCAGAGACGACCGCAGAAGCTGTGGTCAACCCGGCTGCGAGAAGCTTCTTTACGCCCATTGTCCGGTGCACTCCTTGCCGTAGGGGCCATGGCAACACACAAAGTAGCCGTACGACTGCGTGCGGTAAAGGGTGCAGACGCCCATGCAACCAGGTAGAGACATTGATCACAACCTTTGGAAGCCGCGACAGATCCCGGCGGATGCCAGCGTGGCGACTAAAGGCGCAGGTCATTCAGTTCCACGTCGTCCGCGCGACGACGTTCAATCGGAAGTCAGGTCAGCGAGCTTCGTGGCCGGCTCATCGCCCGCATTACCCCTGCCGAGCTTGACTATTTGTTCCGCCCCGAAAGCCGTTCGACCGCGCCCACCCGCCGCGTTCGATGAGATGCAGCGGCGAGGAACAGCAACCGTGTCAGCGCGCGCTCAGTCGTGTCGCTCCGTGCGTGCGATCTCGGTGAACGCGGCGGTCAGGTAACCCTCGACGGGCCGGCCGGTGACGGTGAGCAGGTCGGCGACGAGCAGCGGCGCGTGCTGCGCCACGGCGGGCGGGTCCGGCGGCGACTCGTCGCCGTCGGGGTCGTAGACGCCGAGGGCGCCCGCCAACAGGACGAGGACCACGTGCGGGTCGACGTCGGGCCGCCACTGCGCGGCGTCGCGGACGCAGCCTTCGAGCACCTGACGGACGTCGTCGCCGTCGAGGCCGTCGGGGTGGGTCTCCTCCAGCAGCAGCCGGACCACCGCGCCGAGCACCAGGCCCGACCGTTCGGCCGCCGCGAGCCGGGCCACCGCGACGTCGTACGCCTCGGAGGCGCGCTCGCGGGCGGCGGCGACCGCGTCGGTGGTGGCGGCGGCGATCTCGCGGGCCGGTGGGGGCAGGTGTCGCCAGGCTGTGGTCATCCCGACCAGGATCGCAGAGAGGTACGACGCCGCGCCGACGCGCCTGCGGTGTGACCCCGCGCACACGGCGAACGGGAAACTCGGCGCGAAAAGGTCTCGCGCCGTGTCACACCCAGCACACAGAATCGGGGGATGCTCAGTCGCGCCCTGCCCCGCCGTTCCGAAGCCCGGCGGATGCTCATCGGCACGCTGTTGTCGGCGATCGGGCGCGGCCTCACCCTGCCGTTCCTGTTCATCTACCTGACCGACGTCCGGGGTCTCACCGACACCCGCGCCGGCCTGGTGATCGGCTGGTACGGCGTGATCACCCTGGCGCTCTCGCCGATCGGCGGCGCGCTCATCGACCGGTTCGGCGCGCGCCGGATCCTGCTGTCGGGCCTGCTGATCGAGGCGGTCGGCACCGGGTCGCTGGCCCTGGTCGACTCGAGCGCCTCGGCGTTCGGGGTGATGACGCTGGTGGCGATGGGCAGTTCGGTCATTTGGCCCGGGCAGAACACGATCCTCGCCTCGCTCACCGACGCCGACGAGCGGCAGCGGGTCTTCGGGCTGAACTTCGCCCTGCTCAACCTCGGCATCGGCGTCGGCGGCCTGACCTCCGGCGCGATCGTCGACACCGCCCGGGAGGTCACCTTCCAGGCGATCTACGTGCTCGACGCGATCAGCTACCTGATGCCCGCGCTGATCCTGCTGACCCTGCCGCACGTGGGCCACCGGCTCGCCGCCGGACCGGCCGGGGAGCGGACGTCGGCCGGCGGCTACCTCACCGTGCTGCGCGACCGTCCGTTCCGGCGGCTCGTCATCTTCGGCCTCGTCCTGACCACCTGCGGCTACGCGCAGATCGAGGTCGGCTTCACGGCCTACGCCGTGCGGGTGGCCGAGGTGACGCCGCGCGTGGTCGCCTGGGCGCTGGCCGGCAACACGGTGATGATCGTGCTCTCCCAACTGCTGGTCCTGCGGCGGATGGAGGGGCGCAGCCGCACGGGCGGGCTGGCGGTCGTGGGCGGGGTCTTCGCGATCGCCTGGCTGGTCCTGGGGGCCGGGGGCGTGGTCGGACCGGGCAACGCGCTGCTTGCCGCCCTCTGCGTCGTGGCCTGCTCGGCGATCTTCGGCTTCGGCGAGACGCTGCTGTCGCCGGTGATGCCGGCGCTGACGAACGCGCTCGCCACGGACGCGCTGCGCGGCCGGTACAACGCCATGAGCTCGATGATCTTCGGCATCAGCGGCGTGATCGGCCCCGTCACGGCGGGCCCGCTGCTCGGTGCGGCCAACGGCCGGATCTGGGTCGTGGTCGTCGTCAGCGGCTGCCTGGTGGCCTCGCTCATCGCGCTCTCCCTGCGCCGGCTGCTCACGCCGGCCCAGGACGGCCGCGCGCCGGCCGCCCCGCCGGCCACCGAACCGGCCCCCGTGCAGGCCTGACCGCACCGCCCCACCGCGGACGGCGACGGGCCCCGGAATCCGCAAGGGATGTTCCGGGGCCCGTCGGTGCGTACCGCTGCCGTCAGGCGGTGGGGACCTCCGCGGTGGTCCGGATGCGGTCCAGAGCCGGCGCCGAGACCGGGGACTCGGCGGTCAGGTAGGCCACGAACGCGTCCAGGTCGATCATGCCGGTGACCGCGTTGGTGCCGCCGGTGAGGACGGTGAAGCCGTCGCCGCCGCCGGAGAGGAAGTTGTTCACCGTTACCCGGTACGTGGCGTCGGCGGTGACCGCCACCCCGCCGAGGGTGAGGCTGCCCCGGACGACCCGGGTGCCCGTGCAGGCGTCGGCGACGGTGCCGGTGGTGCCGGCCGGGTCGACGACGTAGCGGACGGTCGACGACGGGTAGAGCGTCCGGCCGGTGACGAACTGCTGCTCCAGCATGCAGTAGAGCTGCGCGCCGGTGAGGTCGAGCGTCACGAGGTTGTTGCCGAACGGCTGCACCGTGAACGCCTCCTCGTAGGTGACCGGGCCGGCGTCGAGGTCGGCGCGTACGCCACCGGGGTTCATGAAGGCGGCGACGGCGCCCTGCTCGTCGTCGGTGGCGGCGAGCTGCGCGTCGGCGATCACGTTGCCCAGCGGGGACTCGCCCAGGGTCGTACCGAAGAGGGTCTCCTGGGTCTTCTTGATCTCCTCGGTGGTCTGGCCGACCTCGCGGCCGGCCACCGGGCCGAGCACGGTCTTGTAGCGGTTGATCAGCGCGGTCTGCGCCGGGTCCTTGGGGAGGTCCCGGGTGACCACCACGTTCTCGGCCTTGGCGCTGATCACGTCGCCGGTGCGCCGGTCGATGGAGAGGTCGATGTCGGTGACCAGGCGACCGAAGGAGCTGGCGCTGGTGACTAGCTTGCCGGCGATGTCGCAGTTGTACGCCTGGTGGGTGTGGCCGCTGACGACCACGTCGATGGACGGGTCCATCCGGTTGGCGATGTCCACGATGGGGCCGGAGATGCCCTTGCAGTCGTTGATGCCGCCGGTCGCGTCCTGGGTGCCGCCCTCGTGCAGCAGCACGACGATGGTCTCGACGCCCTGGCGGCGCAGCTCGCGGGCGTACCGGTTGGCGGTCTGCGCCTCGTCGGCGAAGGTCAGGCCGGCGACGCCCTGCTGGCTGACGATCCGCGGGGTGCCCTCCAGCGTCATGCCGATGAAGCCGACCTTGACGCCCTGCACCTTGTGGATGGCGTACGGGGCCAGCAGCGGCTGGCCGGTCGCGGTCTTGAACGCGTTCGCGGAGAGGTACTGGAAGCCGGCGCCCTCGTACGGGGTGCCGTCGACGCAGCCGTCGACCGGGTGGCAGCCGCCGTTCTGGATGCGCAGCAGCTCGTCGGCGCCCTCGTCGAACTCGTGGTTGCCGACGCTGGCGTAGTCGAGCCCGGCCAGCGAGAGCGCCTCGATGGTCGGCTCGTCGTGGAACGCGGCGGAGAGCAGCGGGGAGGCGCCGATCAGGTCGCCGGCCGCCACGGTGATGGTGTTCTGCTTCTTGGCGTGCCTGCGCAGCTCGGCGAGCTGGGTGGCGAGGTGTTCGGCCCCGCCGGCGGGCTGCCCGGCGATGCTGCCGCTGGAGCCGGACGGCGGTTCGAGGTTGCCGTGGAAGTCGTTGAGGGCGAGCAGCTTGACGGCGACCGGCTTCGGGCCGGCGTCCGCCTGGTCGGGGGTGGTCGTGACCGCGCCGAAGGCGGTCACGGCGAGCGCGGTCAGGCCGATGGCGGCCCGGCGCATCCCGGGGATGGACATGGAACTCCTCGTGGGAAGCCGGCGCGGGCACCCGGGTGACGGTCCACCCCGGGGGCGGGCCGCGCCGTCGACAGGTTCGGTCGCGGTGGCGAGGGTGGCCGAGCGCCGCCGCGTCGCGGACAGCCTCTCATCGTCGCCCGCCCCGGTCGACCGGGGCGGGGGTGCAGACCTGCGCAAACTCGCGGCCGGCGACCGTCCGGACGGGCGTTTCCGACATGCCCGGCAGCCTGGGCGCCGGCCGGCGGAGGGGTGCCGCCGGCCCCGGCTGCCCGGGGCCGGCCGCCCGCCTCAGCAGTACGTGTAGCTGCCCTTGCTCCCCCACGAGCAGGAGTCGATCAGGGTGCCGGACGAGTTGCGCAGGGACGCCTTGTCTCCGGTGTTGTTCCAGATGTAGGCGCCCGAGCCCCAGTAGCGGTGGGTCGAGCTGTTGGTGCCCTTCCCGGTGTGCACGAAGACGCTGGCGCCCGGGGCCAGCCGGAAGTCGCCGGAGAACTTGTAGACGTGGTTGGACTGGTCGCGCAGCGTCCAGTACTTCAGGTTGACGGTGGTGGAGCGCCGGTTGGTCAGCCGGACGTACTCGGCGTTCAGGCTGGAGTTCGAGCGGTTGTCGGCGCCCGGCGAGTTGTAGTAGGCCTTGGTGATCTGGACGGCCGGGGTGGCGGCCTGGGCCGGGCCGGCGGTGGTCAGCGACACGCCCACCGTGACGGCGAGCGCCACCGCGAGACCGATCAGCCTTCTCCTCATGCGATTCCCCCACACAGACGGCCGGTCGTGGTGCCGGCGGATGAGCCGTACCCGCGCACGGCCGGCCGAGGTTATCGATCTCCGGCGGTGATTGTGGACGGTGAAACGGCCGCCCCGGGCGATTGCGTCCGCCCGGTTGATCCGCTGTCGGCCGGCGGGACGTGCGCCGCTCGTCCGACCGACCGCCGGGGTCACCGTGCGGCGCGACGGCGGCCACCGAGCGTCCCGCCCCCGCCCGCGTTCGGCGTCGGAGGCCGTACGGTGCGTCGGTCAGCCCGGCACCTCGGGCAGGTCCGTGGTCAGCCCGGCACCCTCGCGCCGGTGCGTCCCGGCGAGCAGCGCCGCGACGGCCACGGCGTCCCAGGCGCCGGCGACCCCCGGCCGAGCCAGCAGGTACTGGGCGATCCGGTCGGCGTCCCAGCCGTGCGACTCGCGCAGGCCACGGGCGATCATGTCTAGGTAGGCCGGGGCCGGGGCCCGCCACGGCACCTCGGACGCCGCCCACGGGGCGGTGAAGGTCAGCAGCGGGAGCCCGTCGAGCCGGCCGGGGCAGAGCAGGGTCTCGTACCGGCCGGGGCCGAGGGTGGCCCTCCCGGTGGCGACGGCCTCGGCGATCAGGCCGGCGTCGGCGCCGGGTTCCCGGTACATCTCCTGGGCGGCCACGTCGGCGAACTGCCCGACGTCGAGCAGGTAGGCCCGGGCCGCCGCCTCGCCGGGGAGCGCCGGGTCGTAGAACGCCATCCCGCCGGTCCAGGCCCGCGACTCGCCGGCGAAGTAGACGCCGCCGGGCAGCGACACCGGCACCGTACGCCTGGGGGGTCGCGGGTCCCGGCAGCCCGGATACGTCCGCCGCCCGCCGGGCGGGCAGCCTCCCGCCAGGTAGAAGCCGAGCCGGGCGGCGTGCATGTTCGACCCGTACGCGACGTACCAGACCTCGCCCACCACGGCCGACCGGTCCCGGCGGTCAGAAGCCGCAGGTCATGCCGGCGGCGTGGCTGGCCTGCACCAGGTGCGTGGCGCAACCGCTCCCGGTGACCTTGTGCAGCAGGAAGCCGGTCGGCTCGACGACCCAGCCGAACTGGTCGTCGGCGCTGGTGGTGAGTGAGCTCTGTCGCCAGGTGCTCGGCGCGGTGGTGAGCACCGTGCCGGCGAAGGTCACGGTGACCGGGCGGTGGACGTGCCCGGCGACCACCCGGACCACGTGCGGGTGGCGGGCGATCACCTCGGCCAGCTCGTCGCCGTCGGTCAGCCGGATGTCGTCGAGGAACGGGATGCCGACCGGTGCCGGCGGGTGGTGCAGGCAGACCACGGCCGGCACCTCGGGTCGACCGGCCAGCACCCCGTCCAGCCAGCCGAGCTGGTCCTCGCCGAGGCAGCCGGCGTCGCCCCCGCCCGGCATCAGGGAGTCCAGCACCACGACAGTCGCCTCCGGGTGGTCCACGTGGTAGTGCGCCGAGAAGCCGCCGCCGAGCCACGGCGTGCCCCCGAAGGCGTCCAGCAGCGACTCCCGGTCGTCGTGGTTGCCGGCGACCAGGTGCACCGGCAGCGGGAACCGGCCGATGACCTCGCGCAGGGTCGCGTACTCGTCGGGGCGGCCACGGTCGACCAGGTCGCCGGTGATCACCACGCAGTCGGGCCGTGGGTTCAGCGCCAGCACCCGGCCCAGGGCGCGGTGCAGGCCGGCGGCCGGCTCGGCGGCGAGCACGCCGGTGGTCAGGTGCGGATCACTGAGCTGGGCGATGAGCATCGGTGCCTCCACTCGACCGGGACCCTCACGCTATCGCCGCGGGCCCCGGCGCGCGGCCCGCCCGTACCCACAGGCCCTGTCCACAGCCTGTGGATGGCACATGTGTACGAAAGTCTCGACGATCTTGAATCCCGCTGGTCCCGCGCCTGCCTGAGTACGCTTGATCGCGGGCCCGCCCGCCGGTCGCGGCCCTCCCTACCTGGAACGACGTGCCGAGTGGATCACGAGCGAGTCATCCGTGACGTCACGGTCCGCCTCCCCATGGCGTCGACCGTCGTCGAGGCGTGCCGGTGGACCGTCACCGCGCTCGCCCGCCACGCGCCGGCCACCATCTCCGTCCTGCTGCACGTCCACGACCGGCTCCGCTGCGTCGCGGCCACCGGCTCCTGGCAGGTCTTCTCCACCGTGCCGCCGAAGACCGGGATCGTGGGCCGCGTGTACGCCTCCGGCGAGACCGCCGTGGTGCCCGACGTCGCCGCCGACCCCGACTACATCCCGGTACGCCCCGACGTCACCGCCGAGGTGTGCGTACCGGTGCTGGACCCGGCGGGCCGGCCCATCGGGGTGCTGGACCTCCAGTGGTGCGGCCCGGCCGACCTCGGCCCGTGGCGCGACACCGCCGAACGGCTGGCGGCCCGCCTCGGGGCCCGGATCGTGGCGCTCGGCGGGCCACCGCCGGAGAGCCGCAGCGAGAAGCTCCTACGGCACGCCGCCGCGCTGACCTCCGCGTCGACGGAGTGGGACCTGTTCGCCGCCGCGATCGCCGCCGCCCGGGACGTGTCCACGCTCTCCGCGGCGGTACTGGTGCTCGCCGGCCCGGACGGGCCCCGCCTGGGTACGCCGCCGGCCACCCCCGGCGAGCTGGAGGCCCGGATCCGGGCGGAACTGACCGAGGCGGACCCCGCCGCGCTGGACGGACTCGTGGCTCGCGCCCACCGCCACGGCGTGGGCTACACGCTCGGCGAGGCGGGACACCCGCCCGTGCCCGACCACCGGCCGCTGACCCGGGCCGGGGTGCGCACGCTGGTCGCCGTGCCCGTCGGCCGGCCCGACGACGGCGGGGTGCTGCTGGTGGCCGACGAACGACTGCTGCGCCCCGACCCGACCACCGTCAACCTGCTGGAGCTGCTCGCCGGCCAGGCGTGGAGCTGCCTCGACCGGCTGCGTACCCTGGCCCGCCTGCGCGAGCAGGCCAACTCGGACCCGTTGACCGGGCTGCGGCACACGGGGCCGTTCGGCCAGCGGATCGCCGTGGCCACCCCGGGGCGTACGGCCCTGCTGGCGATCGACGTGGACGGCTTCAAGGCCGTCAACGACACGTACGGCCACCAGGCCGGCGACCGGGTGCTCGTCCGGCTGGCCCGGGCCCTGGAGGGGGCGCTGCGGCACGGCGACGAGCTCTACCGGATCGGCGGCGACGAGTTCGTGGCGGTGATCGAGGTGGGGCGCCCCGAGGAGGCGGTCCGGATCGCCGAGCGCCTGGCCGAGGCGGCGCGGCAGATCGGCCGCACGATCAGCGTCGGGGTGGCCCTTCCCCGCCCGGGCGAGTCACCCGAGGCCACGCTGCGCCGCGCCGACCAGGCGCTCTACGCGGTGAAACACCACGGCCGCGACGGCGTACGCCTGGCCCCCGCCTGACCGCCTCCGTCCGGTCACCGTCGGCGGCGGGCGACGTTCACCGGCTTCTGCTCGTTCGGGGGCATCTCGACCCGGGCGACGCCGGCGTGCCACCGGGTGTGCAGCGCGGTGTCCGCGATCCACGCCCCGCACCGGTGGCAGACCTCGACGTCCTTCGGTCGCCGCCCCGCGGGCAGCAGTTCCCCGCCGGCGTTGTCGGTCCCCGTGAGCGGGTTGGCCTCGTTGTCGGCGAGCATCCAGAGCCGGTGCCACGTGGTCTTGATGTCCTCCCGGGAGACCCCGAGCGCGAGCAGCAGCTCGGTCAGGTTCTCCCACTTCGGCGGCTTCCTGGCGGTGAAGATGCGGCTGATCGTGGAGGTCGACAGGCCGATCGAGGTGGTCCGGATGATCGTGCGGTAGGACGGGTTCCCCGCCTGCCGGTAGGTCAGCTTCAGCTGACGGACGAGTTCGGTGAGGTGAGGGCTGCCGTTCTCGGAGCCTGGGCCCTCACGCCCGGCGTTGTTCGTGTTCGTGGACATCGGCGGCGCGCCGTGGTCGCCGGTGCCGGACGCGGGTCCGGCACCGGCGCGCTTCGTCGGCGCTACACCCCCCACCGAGGGCCAGGCGCCCCGAACAGCCAGGTGGAGACCCGGCCGGCGACGGCGCCGGTCAGACAGACCGCCAGCGCGACCTCGGTCGGTGGCCGACCGGTCAGCAGCACCGCACCCGCGAGGACGGCGACCGCCGCAGTCACGAGTGCCGTGGGCAGCGGCCCGTGGACGCCAACGGTCCGGCGGGCCACCTCGCCGGCCAGCAGGACGACCGCACCCGCCGTCAGCAGGGTCTCGTCCAGGGCGCGCCCCGACAGCAGCAGGGCCACCGACGTGGCGATCACGATCACGATCACGATGACGCCGGGCCACCAGGCCCCCGGCTGCGGGGCCGGTCGCCGGGTTGCCGGGAGGCCGCATGGAACGGCCGCCCGGCGGGGGTCGAGGGATGGTTGTTCGGTCATCCGGCTCGGAACTCCTTCGGTCGTGGCGGCCGCGCGGCCGCCGCCGAGTTGACCGGGGCGGGCGTCCGCCCCGGCGGGTGGGGCGGAGGCAGCGCCTCCGCCCCGGTGGTGCTGGTCCGGGCCTCCCGGGGGAGTCGGTTGTTGCGCACAGCGCGGGCCCGCGACGCGGGCCCGCGTACCGCCCCTGGTTGCAGCCAGTGGCCGGCGGTACCCGACCATCATCGGGCACGGAACCGGCCCAACTGAAGCGCGTGAACCAAGCTGAAACGCCGGGACGGCCGCCGCCGGACACCGTTGTCGTCAATGCGCGGAACCGGCGCAGAAAACCGTACGTCCGTCCTGCGCGAACCCGCGACGCGAACGGAATTGTCGATACGCACCGAAAAACAGAAACCCCCCGCTGCAACGGGGGGTTTCCATTTGCGCTTCTTCCGAAATCCGGCCCGGACCAGCAGGCAGCAACTCGGAGGTTTTCCCGATGGAGAAAACCGGTAGCGCTGATCGGCCGACACTGGCAGCCGAGTCGGCTACAGGTTTCCCGATCGGGCGGGATACCTCAACCCACGGAGCCGGACCTGCAACGGGATGAAACACATCGAAGCACGAACATGAGGCAATGCCCCACCCCTTCGGCCCTTCGTCCCATTTAAGCCTTTTGAAGGTTGATCCACCAGCTCCGTCCGGAGAAAGTTTCATCCCAGCGTGATCACACGGCGACCGAGAGTCCGATCGACACTCGGTCACGTTGACACCGATGGCCCGAACAGCCCGAACCGGATCCCCCGAACGTGAGGTTTCACGAGGAGACGGTCCAGGATTATTCGACAGTCAGTTGACAGCCGCCACAACACCCAGGCGGCGCTGCGCCGACAGATCGGCGACCTCAAGGCGTGGATCGTCAAGGACACCCGCCGCGTCGACGTCCTCGACGACGCGGTCAGCCGCCGCCAGGACACCTGCGGCGACAAGTTCGCGGCCACCGTCGCCGGACATCGGTTCACTAAACGCGCCGAGGCCGGCCGGGCCCTGCAACACGCCCTGACCGCCCACTCGCAGGGCCTCGCCTCCACCGACCAGCGTGAAGCCGACGGCGTGGCAGAGTTCGGCGGCTTCCGCGTCGACGCGGTGTTCTGGACCGGCCGCGACGGCCTGCTCGTCGCCCTGAAATTCCACGGAATCCCAGACTCCTCCACCACGATCAGCCTCACCGCCGCGATCGAGGGTGACCCCACCGGCCTGGTCCGCCGTCTGGAGAACCAGCTCACCGACCTCGACAGCACCCGGGACACCGTGCAGGCGCGCATCGCGCAGCAACAGGACGAGATCGACCGGGCCGTCGAGCAACTCGACCAGCCCTTCCCGCGCCGGGCCGAACTGCTGGACACCCGCCGCCGGCTCCGCGCCATCAACGCCGTCATCGACCTCATGGCGGCCCCACCGCCACCCACGCCGAGCGTGCCGCCGGCCGTGCCGGTCACGGTCACCGACTGGATGCCAGCCGACCTGCGCGAGGGCCTGACCCCCGACGAACAGAGCTGGCTCGAACGCCGGGTACAGAACGTCGCCGGCGACAGAGCCGTCCAGCAGGCCGCACGCACCACCGATCTGCCCACCTTTGCCGCCGCCTTCGACACCGCGCTCAGCCACGCGCTGGCCGACCCCGGCAGCACGGAGATGGCCGTGGCCGTCATGCTTCGGTGCGACGAGCCGGACTGGCGCCACGCCCTCTACAGCGCCGCCGGGCAGGCCGTGCACCAGGTCGTGCGCGCTGCCTTGCCACCGGCGCCGGCGGCCTCCACCGCGCCCCCGCAGCGTGACGTCGAGCCGGACCAACCGCAGCCGGTGAGCCCGATGACGCCGGCCGCCATCGTCGCGGCCACCACTCAGGCGGACCGGGCCCTGCTCGACGCCTGCACCAGGCAGGCCGTGCGCGTCGACCACGTTCAGACCGCCGCTCGATCCGGCGACGAAGCGGCCTTCGCCGCCGCCTTCACCACCGCGATGACCACGGCCATCGGTCAGCTCGACGACCCTGCCGACGTCGAGCGCCTCACCGAACTCCACGGCAACGAGGCGTTCCGTGACGGCCTGGCCCAACTCGTGTGGAGCAAACTCACCCCACTGCCCCACGTCGACCAGGACACCGTGCCCGACTCTCGGCCGGCCGACGCCGCAGCGGTCGCGGCCACCGCGTTCCCTACCGCCACCACCGCCGTGCCGACGGCGGCGTCGACACGGTCCGCAGCATCGGCGGTGCACAGACCCGCGCCGACAGCTGAACCGGAGTCTGCCCGGTAGGACAGTGGGCACGGTCAGGGAAGGAGGTGCTGCCGCGCCGCTTCCGGTCCTCGCGCCGTGGCCGGCGCTGCGGTCCGGGTCGGCTTGCCACCGGCTCTCGGACGGCCTCTGTACCGCATAGTGACCCACCTGAGTCGGCGCGGAACCACCACCGTTCGGGCAGCCCGAACCAAGAACCCCACCGCCCCCGGCTCAGGCCCTGGACCTTCACCGGATCACACCCAGGCATCACGAACCGACGGCCCCGACCGACCCCGCCAGCAACCCTGCTAGTGCTTTGAGCAGCGGTTGTTCACACGGCGTCCCCGAACTGGTCCTTGTCTACGAGCGTGCTGTTCGAGCACGGCAGTGACTACCGGAAGGGCTGTCTGTTGTCCAACCCCGCCGTCCGCGGCCTCTGGCTTGCGATCGCCACTCTGACCGCCGCCCTCGTCGGCGCCACCGCCGGACTGCTCGCCTGGGCCGGCGGCCTCAACCCACCCACCGCCGTCCTCACCGGCGGCGGCGCCTTCGCCGGCACCGTCCTGCTCGTCCTCACCGTCGTCCGGTTCACCACCGGCCAGGCGGAGTAGGTCACCCCGATCCGCACGGTGCCCCTTGGCCACGACGTCGAGGGGCTGGTCCTTGTCTACGAGCGCGAGCACGGCAGTGACTACCGGAAGGGCTGCCTGTTGTCCAACCCCGCCGTCCGCGCGGCGACGATCGCGGTGACCGTGATCGTGATGGCCGACCGCTAGCCCCGGAAAAAATCTTGGTCGCGGACTTCACGCGGCACCGTCCGTCCGGTCCTACCACATAGGGGCCGGACGGGCGGCTTCCCGCCGACAGGCCCGGTCCAGGCCCAGCAGGCAATCAGACGTCAAAGTCGACGAGATCGGAGGGCCGCCGGTGGTCCAAGCGGAGAAAGGACTGGCCCCTGCGGCGCCGGAGCCACGCACCGAACACCGGCCGCCCTCGCCCCAGTCCTTGGTCGACGAAGAGTTCAGGGAGTTCTTCAACACGATGTACGCGCCGCTGCTGTCGTTCGCCACCGTGTGGGGCAGGAGCCACCACGACGCGGACGAGGCACTCGGCACCGTCATGGCCGACATGTACGGGCGATGGACCGATATTCGTCACCCGGTCGCGTACGCACGACGCGCAGTCACCTGGGCCATCCTCAAGATCCGCCGAGATCGCGGCGACGACCGATGCTTCCCCGCACCGAGCGATCAGCTACCTGATGGGACGGACGAGGCCCCCGAGTTCGACCAGCTGGAAGGCGAGCAATGGGTGACCCAACTGCTCGCCGAGCTGCCACCAACCCAGTACGCGGTGCTCAGCCGCTTCCTCGCCGGGCTGAGCATGAAGGAGATCTCCGACGAGCTACGCAAGAGCGAGTCGACAATCCGGCAGAACTTCAAGCTGGCTCGCGACCGATTGCGGCTACACGTCAAGGAGTACGACCGAAGAAGATCCGGCCCATCCGCCGGGCAGAGGCCGAGGGAGGAGAACCGATGAACCACGGCGACTTCAACCGCGACCCGGTGGAGAGCGACGAGTTCTTCGGCGAGCTGGCCGACATGATCGACATCGTCGATACGATGACCCACGAGCGGCTCAGTAACGGTGAACTGGACCGCCGTCGCGAGGACATCATAGATCGGGTGCGCCGCCGCAAGGCGGCCGCGCCGATCGCCAGCACCACCCCCGCGAACACGGCGCCGGCACCACGCCCGAAAATGGGCGCGTTCGGCAGCACCAGCAGGAGCACCCTCGACGGGCAAATCAGAATCGGCGCTTGGGAAGTTGAGTGGCAATCGCTGGTTTGCTCGTCACTACTCAAGGGCACCGTGGCGGACACCTTCGCACCCAGCAGCTCGCTTCCTGTGGCGGCCCACGCCGCCGCCCAAGCCGACGTCGAGCACTACCGCGACAGAGCGCTGCAGGAAGCCGCTGCAATCGTCAAGAAGGCGCAGCAGGAAGCCGACGGCCTACGGGCCGAAGCACAGCGGATCCTCGACCAAGCGCGTCGAGAGGCAACGGAGACGGCCACAGTCCAGCCACAAGACGACCAGACAGCTGAACCCATCGGTCCGCTCTCCCGCCACAACGTGCCGCCCAGCCCACCGGGAATCCACTCCTTGTCTCCGGGACACGGGTTGCCAAGGGCATTGGCAGAGCGGCTAACCGCCTCGTTCATTGACCCTTGCAGCGAGTGGCCACCGGCGGTGTTGGTCGTTCCCGCCGCTGCTCCTGCCCAAACGGCCGCATCCCTACTGGGCAGGGACACCGCCGCTGACGCCGGGTGGGACGTTTTTCGCTGTGGAGAACCGGTCGACCCGCTATTGCTCGCGCAGTGCAAAGACACCATTAGCTCAGGTAACGGCGAACGCAATCTCCTACTATTGTTGGCGTACAGCAGCGGTGATTGGGAACGCGTCGCCGATGTGGCGCGGCGCTCGCGCCGTGCCCGTGCCGACGATTGCGAACTGAGCCGCCGGTCGCTACAACGGCTCTGGCGGTCGCTGACAGCTTCGACGGCATACGACGTCGCGGCGCGGCGTCTTCCTGGCCTCTCTGCAGCGCTGGCGCTGTACTCGGATGACTCGACAACCAGCCTTACCGCGTCGCTGCCGATACTGTCGCCGGTGCGTCGAATGCTGCTGGCCTGTGATGTCGAGGGTTTCGCCAAGGCGGCTTCAAGCCTGCAATCGCACTGGCGACAGAAAGTCCGTCTGATTATCGGTGAGGCAGCAGCCGAAGCCGGTTTGGACAGCAACCGCTGGCTACGGCGGGCCAGCGGCGACGGCGAACTCGCAATCCTGCCGGCGGGGACGCCACAGCACACCGTGTTCAATCAGCTGCTGGCCGCCTTGAACCGGCAGTTGCGCGAGCACAACCGCTACGCCGCAGACAAGGCACGGCTGCGTCTGCGAGTGGCAGTGCACGAAGGAGTCGTCACCTCCGACATGACCCACGGCTTCACCGGCCATGCGGCCAACACCGTCAGCCAACTTGTCGATGCACCACCGTTAAGCCAGGCGCTCTCGGAATCCCCGAGTGCCAGCATGGCGGTGGCGATATCGGATCCGCTGTATCAAGACGTGACAAAGCACCAATCGGCAGCCAGACACGAACGGTACTTGCGAATCACCGTGCCACAGACCAAGAACACCTCAGAGGCAGCCTGGGTGCTCGTGCCCGACGAAAGCCTCAAATTTCCGAGCTGGCAGGGAGAAACCACAGAAGCCCACCCTGCAAACAGTCGGCGCTTCGCCGGGCAACACGACCACCCGGTCAACTCACCGACGCGGCCGGGATTGCTGTCGGCCACCTAGAACATCAATAGCTACAGAAAGGATTCAGCTAGTGAGACCGGGCATGGGACTGCGTAGATCTTCGTGTTTGACTTGGGCATGCTCCGTTAGACAGGACGCCGGGCCTGCCCAACGGGCCACATCATGGCAGACAAAAATGAAGCCTGCCGTCATTGCGTGCCTTTAACGGCCTGCCGGTAGCTTCCGGGGGAGTTCTCCCCGGCTGCCCACACCTCACCGACAAGGAAGATCATGGACGACACCGTAGCGACGCGGGACGCGCTACTCGACTGGGCCTATGACCAGGCCGGCGGCGACACCATGAGCGATGTCCCGGTCACGCCATTCGCGGAAGAACGTGCTCTCGACCTCGACACCGGCTTCACGCTGGTGGACATCTGTGTAGCCAGCGGCCTGGCTCGGTCCGCGTCCACGTTCGGGAATCCGAGCATCATGCTGACTCCAGACGGGCTGACTTACGTGCAGAAGCGCCGCCGGCGCCGGGAAGATCCGGCGCTGCGCGCTGCCGCCGCCCGTAACGAACTGCTGCGGTGGATGTACCGCCAGCACATCGCCGGGGTCCACATGCCCCTCCCGAGCGGGTTCATCTCGGCTCCCGAGGCGACCTTCGAGGGCAGCGCGTTCACCAAGAAGGAGATCGAGCTGGCTGCCCAATACCTCGCGAAGCGGGAACTGATCAAAGGCCCCGGCGCGTTCGGCCACACCGGCCCGCTGCGGGCCGACATCACCCCGGATGGCATGGACTGCGTCGCCGATTGGAGCGCCAACGTGTCCGCCTACCTGCGCCGTCAAGAGCCCACGGTCTCGACGTCGACCTCGACATACAACGGCCCCGTGTTCAACCACAGCAGCGCGAACGGGGCGCAGATCGCCTGGAACAACGAGTCGGTGACTCAGAACAACAACCGGGTCGAACAGGTCGCCCCGGGGTACGAGGCGCTCGCCAAGGCGCTGACCGAGGTGCTGCAACAGGTTTCGGCCATGGGCCTGTCCGAGGAAGCCCGGGAAGACGTCGACGCGGCCAGCAACGAGATCCTCGCCGAGATCGTCCGGGACGAACCGCGGCCCGGGCCGATCCGGCGGGCCGCGACGATCCTTCGCACCTGGCTCACTCCGATCGCCGCCGCCGGCACGGCCGGAGTCAGCCTGGGCGTAAGCGAAGGTGCGCAAGAAGCGGCGCGCACCGCCATCGAGCTGATCTCGCCGTTCTAACCGCTCTTGCTGGACTCCACGTACGGCGCGCCGTACGTGGAGTCCAGCAAGAATTTCGTGCGCGTCCGCGGCTGGCGGGCACCGTCGCATTGGGGCTCACCCTCGGTGGACCGGCGGGTGATACTGGTGAGACCGCCTATTGAACTGTCGTGTGTTCCCGGCGTGGGTAAGACCAATGGTCACCGTGTGCTACGAGTCGGAGCTTGGAGCGTTCCCTGTAGCCTCGCGTGATGCCGATCGAGATCGTGTTCGAGACCCATGCGCTGAGCGAGGACAACGAGCGTGGCATCGCCACTGGTTGGCTTCCCGGGCGCCTTTGCGAGCAGGGCCGAGCCAACGCCGCCGACATGGGCCGACGTCGACGCGATGACGGCATCGCCGCGGTGTTCACCTCGGACTTGCGCCGCGCGGCGGAGACTGCGGAGATCGCGTTCGGCGACACCGACATTCCGATCCTCTATGACTGGCGGCTGCGCGAGTGTGACTTCGGCACCCGCAACGGCTCACCTGGGGCCGAGGTCAAGAAGGACCGCCTCGACTACTGCGATCGTCCCTATCCCGGCGGCGAAAGTCATGAGCAGGCGATCGCGCGGGTGGTCGGGTTCCTCGCCGATCTGCCGTCCAGGTGGACTGGACGACGCGTCATGCTGATCGGGCACCTCGCGACGTACCGGGCGCTGGAACACGTAACCACCGGCCTGACCGTGCGGGAACTGGTCGCGGCCGATTTCGAGTGGCAAGCCCAAGGTTGGGAGTATCAGCTCGCCTGATCGTCACGCAAGGCCGGTGCTGACTACGGTTTCCTGCCCTACCTGCCGTTGGCGCCGGCGGCGTAACTGGACCAGGTAGTGCCAGCCTCGGCGGCAAGGCGTGCGGTTGTGACCTGGTGGTAGCGGAGCGCAGCGGCGACGATCGGAGCGGGCAGGTCGAGGACGTGCTGGCGGATCGCCGCGGCGCGGGCGGCGGTCGCGGGGATGCCGAGGTCGTGGACCAGCGCGGACAGTGTGTCGGAGCGGAGTGGCTGGCCGGCGCGGCGGCCGGGGAAGAGCCAGCGGGATTCGCGGTTCGTGGCGGTGGCCATATTGCTGCGCTGGCCGAGGTACTCGAGCAGCAGAGCGGCAACCGGCCCGGGCGCCGGTGATGGCGGGTCACCGAGCCGCAGCAGAACTTGGTCGCCGTTGCGGATGACGTCGTCGATGGTGAGCTGGGTGGTCCGGCTGAGCGGCTGGGCGTAGAGCAGCAGGATCACGGCGGCGACCCGGCTGCGCAGCGGTGAGCTGTCGTCGGCGAGGACGTGGCCGAGCAGCGCGGTGCGGTCGCGCTCGGGCATCGGGGCGCCGCCGGGGCTTTGCGCGGCGGGCAGCTCGAAACGGCGAGTCAGTCGGGCCTTGGCTGACCACTGCAAGAACGCCCGGACGTTGACGCGGTTGCTGTTGGCCTGCTCGACGGACCAAGCATCGACATCAGCCTGAGTGCAGTCGGCGAGCTGGCGGCCGTGGCTGGCGAGCCAGCCGAGCAGTGCGGTGGCCTGGAGGACCTGCTCGCCGGCGTAGCGGCGCCCGGCCGGGCTGATCGGGCGGACCTCGGCGCGAGTCCGGAGCTGGGGCAGGACGTGCCAGGTCGCGAACCGGCGCAGAATCTGGGCGTGCTCGGCTTCGACGACGCCGGCGAGGTGCTCGTGGAGCCATCGCTCGAACAGCAGGATCTGCTTGTCGACGGCAGGTAGCAGGCCGCAGGCCATGAGCAGTTCGCGCAGGTGCGCGGCCGCGCGCCAGGGCTGCAGCGTCCGGAACGCTTCGTGGGCCAGTGGGATCTCCTCACGGGCCAGGCCGCGGAGCAGGTCGGCCGCCGCGCCGCGGCTGGCGGACAGCCAGGTCAGCCCGGAGAGCGGCTTGTCCATGCCGCGCAGTTGCTCGGCGAGTGGAACCAGGCGTGGGTGGATGCGGCCGGTGTCGTCGTCGAGTAATTCGGCGATCCGGTCGGCGAGGGTGCAGCGGGTGCAGCGGCGGCCGCCGTGCAGCTTGCCTTCGTGGCCGCAGCGGGAGCAGGCGTAGGACATGGTGAACCCGGCGCAGTCCGGACAGATCGCGGCGCCGTCGTCCGGGCGCAGGCCGGGCAGGATCCGGTCGGTGCCGCAGCCAGGGCAACGGCCGTGCTGGCGGAGAGCCCGATCGTGGCAGGTGCGACAGACGTGCCCGTCAGGCCAGCGGCCAGCGAAGCAGCCGTGCCGGCCGCAACGGGCGCAGTCACGCTTGTGCCAGCGTTCGTACTGCTCGGCGGTGGTGTAGGCGGGGCTCATTCGTCAGGCAGGATCAGGGCCGGCCGGGGCCGGAACTTTCCACCGGTGGGCGGGGCGGGCAGGTCGCCGGTGGCGGTCTTGCGGACGCCGGCGTTCTGGGCGCTGGTGGTGATCAGCTCGGCGGGGGTGCAGCCGAGGATGTCGCAGAACGCGGACAGCACCTGCAGCGACAGCCGTTCGGGGGTGCCGGAGACCAGCCGGTGGACCTGCGAGGCGGACAGGTCGATGCCGCGCTCGTGTAGCAGCGGCACCAGTTCGGTGGCGGTGAAGATCTTGTGCTGGGCCATCACCTCGCGCAACCGCCAGTCGTAGCTGACCTTGCGTTTCATGCCTTCCTCCCGGTCTGGGTGGCGAGCGCGGCCGCGGTCGTGGCGTCCAGGTGACGGCGCAGGGTGCTGGTGCGGTAGTCCGAGGAGACGCAGGTGTAGATCGAGGTGGTGGAGGCGTGTTCGTGGCCGACCTGCTCCTGCACGAACCGGGCGTCGTGGCCGGCCTCGATGAGGTGGGTGACGTAGGAGCGGCGGAACGAGTGGAAGTCCAGGCCCGCGTCGAGGCCGAGGGCATCGCGGTAGACGACGAACCGGGAGTTCAGCCGCTGGTTGCCGACCCGATGGCCACGTTCGGACGGCCACGCCGCCGGGTTGCCGTCGACGCCGAACAGCGGCCTGCCCTCGCTGAACCACTCGTCGAGCACGTCGGTCGTCCAGCCGAAGACCGTCAGTACGCTGCGCCGTTTCGGCGGCGAGCCCTTCTTGGCCTTGCCGTGCCGGACGTAGCAGACGCCGTACTCGCCGAACTCCGTCCCGCGGGGGTTGCGGCCGAAGTCGGTCGCATCCAGCATCCGGGTTTCGTTGCGGCGCAGCCCGTAGGCGTACGCGGTCTTGAACAGGGTCGCGTCGCGGAACGCCGGCAGCCAGCCCTTGCGGCCGAAGCTACGGATGCGGTCCACCTGGTCGTCGCAGTAGGAGAAGAAGGTGTGCAGCTCGCGGAGGGTGAACGCCCGCTTCGCGGCGTCGGCCTCGTTCTCCTGGGCGTGCACCGCGGTGTTCCACTCGTGGACCACTTGGATCGGGTGCGACCCGAACCGGGCCTCGCACTGCTGCGTCCAGTCGTAGGCCGGGTCGGTGACGTACTGGCAGAACGAGCGCACCGCGTCCTGATAGGAGCGGATCGTGGTCCGCTTGACGTGCCGGATCGAGCGCAGATCACCGAGCCACTCGTCGAGCATCTGCGGCATCCACTGCCACGGGAACGCGTTGGCCGCCGCGGCGAACGCGCGGACCGTGGCCCGCCTGCCCTCGACCGTGCTCGCCGCGAGGTTGCGCGCCAGTTGCTGGTTGCGCCACCCGTCGAGCATCGCGTCGAACACCTGCTCGGCCGGCCGCAGCAACGGCACGCCGTCGACCACATGCAGCCGCGCCGCGCCCGGCATTGGTCCGTTGAACCCCATCCGAAACCACCCTCCGTCACTCGCATCCAACGCGTGGATCTCGCATCAGATGCGACCGCAGCCGCGTTTGGGCTGGTCAAGTCATCGAAGTGGGACGGCGGAAATCGGCGGGAATCACGTCCGCTACGGTGGAATCCGACTCTCAAGAGGTCGCGTATGCCCTGGTCAAAGCCCTGCGATCGCGCGGCGAAGCGGACACGCAAAGTGTCGCGAGTTCGCATCAGATGCAATACGCGGCAGAAGGAACATCGGAGCGATAAGTAACGCTAAGGATGATCTTGATGTGGATCGAGCGGGCGCCGATGTCGGTGCCCGCTCAATAGTTGGTGACGCTCGGGGACTTACTGCTCGGTCAGGTCGGGTCGCCACATCTGGATCTGAGCGTCGAGGTCGCCATCACGGAGGTCGTTGAGCGCGGCCATGTAGCCGATCTCGCAGGCGTTTACCAGCATCTTGATGACTTCGGTCGGTGCGTCTTGGTAGCCGTAGGCGGACCAGACGTTGGCGATCGCCTCGTACGCCTGGCGGCCGTCGGCGGGGTCATGCTCGGTGTTGGCGTGCAGGTTCGCGATCGCCTCAGACCATTGATGGACGTCGTACTCCGAGTAAGGCATGACGGCAAGTATGCGCGCGGTGCCGCGGTACCGAGGCTTCTGCGCACTTACGGCAGGCCGCCGACCTTGAACGGTTCCGCAGCGAGCTGGCCACCGCGCAGACCGCCCTGGCCACGGCCCGCGCCGCCGGGAAGAATCGCAAGCGGTCCGGTTGTGTCACTGCCCCCTGCTTCCGAGGAGTTCCCGCAGCGTGGCACCGTCGCGGTCGAGGATGTCCTGAACCTGTTCGGTGTCGCGTGGCCGCAGTGTGCGCCGCCGCGCCGCCCACTCGTCCCGGCGGCTAGTCCACTGCCGTGCAGCTGCGGCATTCTGCTGCGATTCTGCCTCGTCGGCTTTGGTGCTGGCGATGCCGATCAATTGAGCGAGGACGTCAATGGCCGCTTCAAACCCGACGGCTTGGCCTTGCGAGATCGTGTCGCGTTCCATGGCGTGGTCCTTCCGTATGGTGGGCGGTAAGGTCAGGATCCCACTGAGGATCTTGGAACGATGAGGGACTGCAGTTGCCGGACTACATCGGATGGTTGCGACAGCAGGTCGGCCAAGCCCCGATCTTCCTGAACTTCGCGGGCGCGTGTGTGCTGCATGACGGCCAGGTGCTGCTGCAACGTCGCAGTGACGACGGCTGCTGGGGGCTACCGGGTGGCGCCATGGAGCTCGGCGAGTCGGCCGAGGAGGCGGCGGTGCGGGAAGTCGCCGAAGAGACCGGACTGCAGGTGCAGATTGACGGCCTGCTGGGTGTGTGCACCAAGTACCGCCATGTCTACCCGAATGGCGACGTCACGCAGCCGATTACGGTGTTCTTCCGCTGCTCCGTCGCCGGAGGCCAGCTGACCGAGGGCGACAGTGAAACCCAGGAGCTGCGCTTCTTCGCGTTGTCCGCCCTGCCGCCGCTGAGCCACCAACAGCACACCGACGCGCTTGAGGACCTGCGGGCGGGCCGAGTCGGCGTTCACCGATAGCGGATACGCCACAATCAGCGGCCCCGTTCGGCATCGCCGGGTCCACGCTGGGCAGTGATGCCTTCCGGGCGCAAAGCCGTCTGCGGCGCAGGAGACGCTGCAGTCCGCAGTCCCCGTGCAGGGAAGGCGCGCGCCGCGACGAACGTTCGCGCATTCTCAGCCACGACGGCGGCGATCTTCTCGCTGATAGCGGGCGTGCCCACCACGAACGCCTCGCACTCCCTCCCCCATAACCGAACGCCTGACGTGGCGCCCGATGGGAGGTTGTCGTCCTCATGACATCGCTCCCTATAGGACAGTATCGGGGTGATGCATCGCGCTCGCGACTACCAACAGTTGGGACTGCATAGATTCCCACGCTTTGAGGACCTGGACGGCCCCGACGCCCGAGGCGAACGAGCCGCCGTCGGGAAGGGTTAGGACTGCGCCGGCAAGGCGGGCTGGCCGTAGGTGGTGTCGAACCAGCGAATGAAGCCATGGTGTTGCCCCATTGAGCGGTGATCCGGTCGTGGATTGCACGCTGGTCGTGGCCGGGTAGGAACTGCCGGGCGCCAGCGACAACGCCGGCGCAGCGGTCTTCCGCGTCTTCACGACGCGATCACGTCCAAGGAGATCTCGTCCCCGCACGCGCGGGGTCTTCCGATGCTCGCCGTGGTCGCACCCCGCGTATGGGACTCGTCCCCGCACGGCAGCGACTCGGAGCGTCGCGCGGGCAGCGCCTCGGCACGCCGCCGTGAGACGTGCCGGGGGTGGCTCAGCGGGGGGTGAGTTCCTTGGCGAGGAGTTCGGCTATCTGGGCCGTGTTCAGGGCGGCGCCCTTGCGGAGGTTGTCGCCGGTGACGAAGAAGTCCAGGGCGCGGGGGTCGTCGACGGCGCGGCGGATCCGGCCCACCCAGGACGGGTCGGTGCCGACCGCGTCGATCGGCATCGGGAACTCGCCCGCGGCCGGGTCGTCGACCAGGATCACCCCGGGCGCGTTCCGCAGCACCTCGCGGGCGCCCTCGGCGTCCACCTCGGTGGCGAAGACCGCGTGCACCGCGACGGAGTGGCCGGTCACCACCGGCACCCGTACGCAGGTGGCGGAGACCTTCAGGTCGGGCAACCCGAGGATCTTGCGCGACTCGTTGCGCAGCTTCATCTCCTCGGACGACCATCCCGCGTCGGCCAGGGAACCCGCCCAGGGCACCACGTTGAGCGCCAGCGGCGCGGGGAACGGGCCCACGTCGTCGCCGACCGCCTGGCGTACGTCGCCGGGGCGGGAGCCGAGCACCCGGTCCCCCGCGATCTTGGTGAGCTGGGCGTGCAGGGTGTCCACGCCGTTCTGGCCGGCGCCGGAGGCCGCCTGGTAGGAGGCGAGCACGAGTTCGCGCAGCCCGTACTCGCGGTGCAGCGGGGCGATCGCGATGATCATCGCCAGCGTGGTGCAGTTGGCGTTGGCGATGATCCCCTTCGGCCGGTTGCGTACCTGCTCGGGGTTGATCTCCGGCACCACCAGCGGGACGTCGCGGTCCATCCGGAAGGCGCCGGAGTTGTCCACCGCGACGGCCCCGTGGCCGACCGCGATCGGGGCCCACCGCGCCGAGACCTCGTCCGGGACGTCGAACATCGCCACGTCGACGCCGTCGAACGCCTCCGGGGTCAGCGCCTGGACGGTCAGCTCCTCGCCCCGGCACCGCAGCCGCCGCCCGACCGAGCGCTCGGAGGCGAGCAGCCGGATCTCGCCCCAGACGTTCTTGCGGCCGCTGAGCAGCTCGCACATCACCGTGCCGACGGCACCGGTCGCCCCGACCACGGCCAGGGTGGGCAGCGGCGACACGGTGGCTACCGTCCCGTTCCCGCGTAGACGACGGCCTCGGTGTCGCCGCCGAGGTCGAAGGCCTCGTGGATGGCGCGTACGGCGGCGTCCAGGTCGGTGTCGCGGCAGACCACGGAGACCCGGATCTCCGAGGTGGAGATCATCTCGATGTTCACCCCGGCCGAGCCGAGGGCGGCGAAGAAGCCGGCCGCGACGCCGGGGTGCGAGCGCATGCCGGCCCCGATCAGCGAGACCTTGCCGACGTGGTCGTCGTAGAGCAGGCCCTTGAACTTGACCGACTCCTGGATCTTGCTCAGGGCGGCCATGGCCGTCGGGCCGTCGGCCTTGGGCAGCGTGAAGGAGATGTCCGTGCGGCCCGTGCCCTCGGTGGACACGTTCTGCACGATCATGTCGAGGTTGATCTCGGCGCCGGCCACGGTGTCGAAGATCCGCGCGGCGGCGCCCGGCTCGTCGGGCACCCCCACGATCGTGATCTTGGCTTCGCTGCGGTCGTGCGCGACCCCGGTGATCAGTGCCTGCTCCACGGGAAGGTCCTCCATCGATCCGGTGACCATCGTGCCGGTGTTGGTCGAGTATGACGAACGGACGTGGATCGGCAAGCCCGCCCGGCGGGCGTACTCCACGCTGCGCAGGTGCAGGATCTTGGCGCCGCAGGCGGCCAGCTCCAGCATCTCCTCGTAGGTGATCTGGGTGATGTGCCGCGCGTTCGGCACGATCCGCGGGTCGGCGGTGAAGACGCCGTCCACGTCGGTGTAGATCTCGCAGACGTCCGCGTGCAGCGCGGCGGCGAGCGCCACGGCGGTGGTGTCGGAACCGCCCCGGCCCAGCGTCGTGACGTCCTTGGTGTCCTGCGAGACGCCCTGGAAGCCGGCGACGATGACCACCGCGCCCTCGTCGAGCGCGCCCTTGAGCCGCCCCGGCGTGACGTCGATGATCCGCGCCCGGCCGTGCACCGACGTGGTGATCACGCCCGCCTGCGAGCCGGTGAACGAGCGGGCCTCGTACCCCAGGTTGTGGATGGCCATGGCGAGCAGCGCCATGGAGATCCGCTCCCCGGCGGTGAGCAGCATGTCCAGCTCGCGGCCCGGCGGCAACGGGCTGACCTGGTTGGCCAGGTCGAGCAGCTCGTCGGTCGTGTCCCCCATGGCGGAGACCACCACGACGACGTCGTCACCGGCCTTGCGGGCGGCCACGATGCGCTCGGCCACCCGCTTGATCCGCTCCGCGTTGGCGACGGAGGACCCGCCGTACTTCTGCACCACGAGTGCCACGACGGTGCACTCCCTCCCAGCGACGACCCTGAGCGTGCCGACGCCGCCGGATCAGGGCCGGCGGCGCGTGTCAGACGCACCCAGGGTATCGGTCGGGCAACTCGGCCGGGTCAGGTGATCCCACGATCCGGCCCGGCAGCCCGGGGCGGGGTGGTGCGCGACACGCCGGGGCGCCACGCGTGGCAGGGGCCCCACGCGTCGTTTCCGGGCCGCAGAATGGCCCCGTGCACGCCCATCTCCGCCCGGCCGGCCCTCCCGCGAAGCCCGCGCGCCCGCCGGTGCGCCCGGCTCGACGCCTGGCCGGTCCGCTCGCGCTCGCCCTGCCCGCGCTCCTCGTCGCCTGCACCGCCGACGAACCGGCCACCCGGCCCACGCCCACCTCGACACCGGTGCCGGCGGGGGTGGACGCGGCGCGCGACGAGCTGGCGGCGCTGGCGGCCGCCGCGCAGGATCGGCACCTCGTCGCCAGCTACACGCTGCGCGCCCCGGAGTCCCCGGACCGGACGATCCTGGTGACCAGCGCGAACGACGGGAGCTGGCGGGTCGACGTGCCGGGCGGCGCGCTCGGCGGGACCGCCGACGTCTCGTTCGCCGCCACCGCCGACGGGCTGTTCCAGTGCGCCCTGCCGTCCGCCGCCCGGCCCGAGCCGGCGACCTGCGTACGCCTCGGCGACCGGGACGAGGCCGTGCCCCGCCGGCTCGACCCCCGGGTGCAGCACCCGTTCACCGACTGGCTGGACGTGCTGACCGACCGCCGGGCCCCGCTCGCCGTCTCCCCCGCCGAGCCGCCGCCCGGCGCGTCCGGCGCCTGCTACTCGGTGGAGACCACCTCGGCGTCGATCAACGCGCCGCTGGACGTGGGGATCTACTGCTACGACGCCGACGGCACGCCCACGGCGGTGCACACCACGTCCGGCACGCTGATCCTCGCCGGGACGCCCGCGCCCGCCCCGGCCACCGTGCAGCTGGCCGGGCCGGTGGTCGACGCCGAGCCGCTCGGCACGGCGGCTCCTGATCCGACTGCGGAGGCGACCACGAGCCCGAGCACGGGAACGCCGTGACCGTCCGTGATGTTACGGGTGCCGTTCGCCACATTCGGACATCCCACCTTTAACCGCTGAATCGCCCTTACGGGACACTTGGCCCATGGCCGACCTCACCCCGCTGCTCGCGTTCCGCTGGAGCCCCCGGTCCTTCGACCCGGTGGCGGAGCTGTCCCGCGAGGACGCGTCCGCGCTGCTGGAGGCGGCCCGCTGGGCGCCCTCGGCCGGCAACGCCCAGCCGTGGCGGTTCGCGCTCGGGCACCGCGACGACGAGACGTTCAAGCGGATCCTGGTCAACCTGCCGGAGGCTGATCAGCGGTGGGCGCAGCGCGCCGCCGCCCTGCTGCTCGGCGCGCACCGGACCGGATCGGCCGGGCACGCGTACGACCTGGGCCAGGCCGTCGCCCACCTCACCGTGCAGGCCACCGCGCTCGGCCTGCACGTACGCCAACTGCACGACCTCGACCACGCCGGCCTGGCCGCCGACCTCGACCTGCCGGCGGGCGTACGACCGCACGTGGTGGCGGCCGTCGGGCAGCTCGGCGACCCGCTCAGCCTCCCGGCGGACCTGCTGCGCTCCGAGACCGGCCTGCGCCGCCGGCTTCCCCTGGCCGAACTCCTGCTGACCAGCCAGGCTGCGAAGTGCGTCTCATAGTCCGGACCCGCCTTCCCGCACCCCGGCCCGCCACGTAGGGTTACCTGGTCATGTGGCGGGCGTACCTTCTCCTTGGTCGCCGCGACGAGGCCTGAAGGCCGGCACCTCGTCGCGGAGTCGAACCGCGCCGTCCAGCACATCCGAAACTTCCCATCGGCAACCGCCCGGGCACCGTCGCCCGGCACCTGGCCGACACCTTCCGATTGCTGACGCCACATGTTCCAGGGAGCACTCCGTCATGGCTCAACCCATCGCCGACGCTGAGACCGACCCGATCGCCCGGCAGCGCCCCAGCCGGATGCCGTACCACCGCTACCAGCCGTACCACCAGCAGTTCCGGCTCGACCTGCCCGACCGCACCTGGCCGACCCGGCACGTCGAGGCCGCGCCGCGCTGGTGCGCGGTGGACCTGCGCGACGGCAACCAGGCGCTGATCGACCCGATGTCGCCGGAGCGCAAGCGCCGGATGTTCCAGCTGCTCGTGCAGATGGGCTACAAGGAGATCGAGGTCGGCTTCCCCTCGGCCAGCCAGACGGACTACGACTTCGTACGCCAGCTCATCGAGCAGGACCTGATCCCGGAGGACGTCACGATCCAGGTGCTCACCCAGTGCCGGGAGCACCTGATCGACCGCACCTTCGAGTCGCTGCGCGGCGCGCGGCGGGCGATCGTGCACTTCTACAACTCGACCTCCACGCTCCAGCGGCGGGTGGTCTTCGGGCTGGACCGCGACGGCATCGCCGACATCGCCACCCAGGGCGCGCGGCTCTGCCGCAAGTACGCGGAGATCCACACCCCGGACACGGACATCCACTACGAGTACTCGCCCGAGTCCTACACGGGCACGGAGCTGGAGTACGCGCTGGAGGTCTGCACCAAGGTCATCGAGGTCATCGACCCGACCCCGGACCGCAAGCTGATCGTCAACCTGCCGGCCACCGTCGAGATGGCCATGCCGAACGTCTACGCCGACTCGATCGAGTGGATGCACCGGCACCTGCCCCGCCGCGACAGCCTGGTGTTGAGCCTGCACCCGCACAACGACCGGGGCACGGGCGTCGCCGCCGCCGAGCTGGGGCTGCTGGCCGGCGCGGACCGGGTCGAGGGCTGCCTGTTCGGCAACGGCGAGCGCACCGGCAACGTCGACCTGGTGACGCTGGGGCTGAACCTCTTCTCCCAGGGCGTCGACCCGATGATCGACTTCTCGAACATCGACGAGGTGCGGCGCGCCGTCGAGTACTGCAACCAGCTGCCGGTGCACGAGCGCCACCCGTACGCGGGCGACCTCGTCTACACCGCCTTCTCCGGCTCCCACCAGGACGCGATCAAGAAGGGCTTCGACGCGCTCGCCAAGGACGCGGCGGCGGCCGGGGTGCCGATCGACCAGCACACCTGGGCGGTGCCCTACCTGCCGGTCGACCCGAAGGACCTGGGCCGCACCTACGAGGCGGTCATCCGGGTCAACTCGCAGTCCGGCAAGGGCGGCGTCGCGTACATCATGAAGAGCGAGCACCAGCTCGACCTGCCGCGCCGGCTCCAGATCGAGTTCTCCGGCGTGGTGCAGCAGGTCACCGACCACGACGGCGGCGAGGTCGACCCGGGCACCATGTGGGAGATCTTCGCCACCCACTACCTGATCGACCACCAGGTCGACCCGGCGCTCGCCCTGGACGGCTACGCCATCGGCACCGCCGAGGGCAAGGTCGAGATCGAGGCCCGCGTCGGCCTGGGCGCGGAGCCCCGCTCGCTGACCGCCGTCGGCAACGGCCCGATCGACGCGTACGTCAACGCGCTCCAGTCGGTGGGCGTGGCGGTACGGGTGCTCGACTACCACGAGCACGCGCTCTCCTCCGGCGGGGACGCGCAGGCCGCCGCCTATGTGGAGTGCGAGGTCGACGGCCGTACGGTCTGGGGCGTCGGCACCGACGCGAACATCGTCACCGCCTCCGTGAAGGCCGTGACGAGCGCCGTCAACCGCGCCCGCGCCTGACGCGGCGAGGAAGGGCATCCGGTTGCGGCAGGGTGCCCTTCCTACCGCTTCGGTGGGCGGTGGATGAGCAGGGCCGCCATCGCCGCCCCGGCCAGCAGCAGGCCGGCGCACCAGAGCATCGCGCCCCGGTACGCGCTGGTCAACGCGGCCGGCTGCGCGTAGCCGGAGCCGGAGAGCCCGACCAGCAGCGGGAGCGCGGCCACCGCCAGCAGGCCGCCCGCCCGGGACGCCGCGTTGTTGAAGCCGCTCGCCACGCCCGCGAACCGGTCGTCGACCGCGGCCAGCACGGAGGCGGTCAGCGGCGCCACCACCAGCGTCAGCCCGATCCCGAAGAGCACCACCCCGGGCAGCACGTCCCGCCAGTACGACGCGCCGGGGCCGACGCCGCGCAGCAGCACCAGCCCCGCGGCGGCGACCACCGGCCCGACGGTCAGCGGCAGCCGCGGCCCGATCCGCGCCGACAGCGCGCCCGCCCGCGCCGAGCCGACCAGCAGCAGCACCGTCATCGGCAGCAGCGCGACCCCGGTGAGCAGCGCCGACCAGCCGACCACGTTCTGCAGGTAGACGGCGAGGAAGAACGTGAAGCCGCCGAGCGCCGCGTAGACGAGCACGGTGAAGACGTTCAGCACCGAGAAGAGCCGGCTGCCGAACAGGCCGGTGGGCAGCATCGCGCCGTCCCCCCGGCGCCGCTCGACCAGCACGAAGGCAACCGCGCCGACCACGCCCGCCAGCACGGCGACGAGCACCGGCACCGAGTCGAGGCCCCGGACGGGGGCGTCGATCAGCGCGTACGTGACGCCGGCCAGGGCGAGCGCGCCGAGCAGCGCGCCGGCCACGTCGAACCGGCGGCGGTGACGTCCCGGCCCCCCGGTGCGGGACGCGGCCTCGTCCCGGCTCTCCGGCACCCAGCGCAGCGCCGCCAGCACCACGAGCACGGCCAGCGGCAGGTTGAGGAAGAAGATCCACCGCCAGGAGAGCGCGTCGACCAGCCAGCCGCCGAGGAAGGGGCCGAGCGCGGTGGAGACGCCGGAGAGCCCCGACCAGGCGCCGATGGCGCGACCCCGGTCGTCCGGGTGGAAGCTGGCCTGGAGCACCGACAGCGAGCCGGGGGTGAGCAGCGCGCCCCCGGCGCCCTGGAGGAACCGGGCCGCGATCAGCCACTCGGTGCCCTGGGCCAGGCCGCAGAGCAGCGACGCTAGCGTGAACCAGACCACCCCGAGCAGGAAGACCCGCCGCCGCCCGAAGCGGTCGCCGAGCGCGCCGCCGAGCAGGACGAAGGCGGCCAGCATCAGCAGGTACCCGTTGACCGTCCACTGGAGACCGGCGACGGTGGCGTCCAGGTCCGCACCGAGGCGGGGCAGCGCCACGTTGACCACGGTGGTGTCGAGGAAGACCATGCCGGAGGCGAGGACGGCGGCGAGCAGGGTGCCCCGCCCGTGCGCGGTGCCCAGCCGGAGCGCGGGCGTGGTTTCGGTCATGGCGTCCAATCTGCCCCGCACGATATGAGAGACGCCACGAATCGCCGAAACCCGGCCCGGGTACTGTGCGGGATCGCCGGGAGCCCGCAAGCTGGAGAGGTGTCGTCTGTGCGTACCAGATCAGGACCGCGCGCCGCAGTGACGGCCGCGCTCGCCGCGGCGCTGGCGCTCGGCGCGGCCGGTTGTGTCGCCGTCGACGAGCCGGACGTCGCGCCGAGCAGCGGTGGCAGCGGCGGCAACGCCGCGCAGAAGCTGACCCAACTCACCGTGGCCACCGCCGGGTCGATGAAGGGCTACAGCCGCAGCCGCTTCCCGCACTGGCGGGACACCGGCAAGAACTGCGATGTACGCGACAGCGTGCTGAAACGCGACGGGGAGGACATCAAGCTCTCCGGCTGCAACGTGGTCGGCGGCCGCTGGGAGAGCGTCTACGACGACCGCGCGTTCACCGACCCGTCCGACGTGGACATCGACCACACCGTGCCGCTGGCGAACGCGTGGCGCTCGGGCGCCGACGAGTGGGACGACGCGAAGCGTGGCGAGTTCGCCAACGACCTGGACCGGCCGCAGCTCATCGCGGTTTCCGCGTCCTCCAACCGGGCAAAGGGTGACCAGGACCCGTCCCAGTGGAAGCCGGCGAACCGGTCGTTCTGGTGCCAGTACGCCGACAACTGGGTGACGGTCAAGCACCACTGGCGGCTGACGGTGACCAGTGCCGAGAAGGCCGCCCTGACCGACATGCTGGAGGGCTGCACATGGGCGAGCAAGCCGTGACCGGAGCCGGGGCGACCCCCGCCCCGGAGCAGACGCCGGACGCCACCGGGGAGGACGCGGCGGCGGCCACCGGCAGCGCGCCGCCCGGGCCGACCACGGCCGGCATGACGGCGGACGGCGCGGCCGGCACGACCACCGGCGTGCCGGGGGCCGGGATGGCCGCCGACGCCGAGGGCACGTCGACCGCGGCGCGGGAGCGTACGGCCGACGTGGTGCCCGGCCCGGGCGGGGTGATGACCGACGAGGTCGGGGTGGTCACCGGCGAGCTGACCCTGCGCACCGCGTACGCCGACGGCCAGGTGACGCTGACGGTGCAGTACCGGGACGCCGACGAGTGGTACAGGGTCACCGGCGGCACGGTCGCGCTGGCCGACCCGGCCGGGCTGGACGCGGTGCACGGGATCGCGGTCGCGCTCCTGCACCGCCCGGAGGGCTGACCCGCCGACCGCCCGGACGCGGCCCCCTCGACGAGGACCGCGTCCGCGACGCGGATCAGACGTACGAGCCGGGCTCGTTGGGGGCGGAGACGGTGTGCGGCTCCTCGCCCTCGCCGAGCGGGCGGGTGAGCTGCACGCTGACCTTGTGCGGGCGCAGCTCCCCGCTGGCGATCCGCTCGGCGAAGTGGCAGGCGACCCGGCTGCCGCCGACATCCCGCAGCGCGGGCCGCTCGTCCGCGCAGCGGGTCGGCTGCGCCCACGGGCAGCGGGTGTGGAACCGGCAGCCCGCCGGCGGGTTGGCCGGCGAGGGCAGGTCGCCGGCGAGCAGGATGCGCTCTCGGCGGTCCTCCACGTCCGGGTCCGGCACCGGCACCGCCGACATCAGCGCCCGCGTGTACGGGTGCATCGGCTCCGTGTAGAGCCGGTCGCTCGGCGCCTCCTCGACCAGCGCGCCCAGGTACATCACGCCGACGGTGTCGGAGATGTGCCGGACCACCGCGAGGTCGTGCGCGATCACCAGGTAGGTCAGGCCGAGGGTGTCCTGGAGGTCGTCGAGGAGGTTCACCACCTGGGCCTGGATCGACACGTCGAGCGCGGAGACCGGCTCGTCGGCGACGATCAGGTCGGGCCCGAGCACCAGCGCGCGGGCGATGCCGATGCGCTGCCGCTGGCCGCCGGAGAACTCGTGCGGATAGCGGGAGAGCGCCCAGCGGGGCAGGCCGACCTTGTCCAGGGTCTCGCCGATGACCCGGCGCCGCTCGTCCCGGTTGCCGCCGATGCCGTGGGCCTGAAGGCCCTCGGTGAGGATCGACTCGACGTTCTGCCGGGGGTCCAGGCTCGACATCGGGTCCTGGAAGATCATCTGCATCCGGCGGCGCATCGACCGCAGCTTGCCCGCCGGCAGCTTCGTCAGCTCGACACCGTCGAACCGGACCTCGCCGCCGGTGGGCGGGGTGAGCTGGAGCAGCGCCCGCCCCAGCGTCGACTTGCCGCAGCCGGACTCGCCGACCAGGCCGTACGTCTTGCCGCGCGGGATGCTGAGGTCGACGCCGTCGACGGCCTTCACGTGGCCGATCGTCCGGTCGAAGATCACCCCCGTGCGGATCGGGAAGTGCACCTTCAGGTCGCGGACCTCGACGAGGAATTCGCTCTCGGTCACGGCTTCTCCTCCTCGCGCGGGGCGGGCACCTGGCCCGCGGTCGCCTCCGCCGCCGGGGCGGTGGCGGCCGGTGCCTCCGCCGGGGCGGTGCTGGTGGCGGCCGGCGCCGCCGCAGGCGCGGTGCTGCTGCTGGCGGCCGGCCGGGGCACGGTGCCGGGCACCGGCGCCGGGTTGACGCAACGGTAGCTGCGCCCGTCGTGGGCGTGCACCAGCGCGGGCGGCTCCCCCACGCACTCGTCGACCCGCCGGGTGCAGCGCGGCGCGAAGGCGCAGCCGTCCGTCCAGGGCAGCAGGTCGCGGACCGAGCCCGGGATCGGGTTCAGCCGCTCGCCGCGCCCGGCGTCCAGGCGCGGCACCGAGCCGAGCAGACCCACGGTGTACGGGTGGCGGGGCTCGCGGAACAGCGGGCGACGGCGGGCCGTCTCCACCACCCGGCCGCCGTAGAGCACGTTGATGGAGTCGCACAGGCCGGCGACCACACCCAGGTCGTGCGTGATCATCACCAGGGCGGTACCGGAGTCCCGGACCAGCTCCTTGAGCAGTTCCAGGATCTGCGCCTGGATGGTCACGTCCAGCGCCGTGGTCGGCTCGTCGGCGATCAGCAGCCGGGGCTGGCAGGCCACCGCCATCGCGATCAGGGCGCGCTGGCGCATGCCGCCGGAGAGCTGGTGCGGGTACTCCTTCAGCCGCCGCTTCGGGTCGGGGATGCCGACCCGGTCGAGCAGCGCCGCCGCCTCCTTCTCCGCCGCCGCGCCCTTCATCCCCCGGTGCCGGGTGAGCACCTCGGTGACCTGCAACCCGATCGGGATCACCGGGTTCAGCGACGAGAGCGGGTCCTGGAAGATCATCGCGACGTCGCGGCCCCGGATGTCCCGGCGGGACCGGTCGTCGAGCTGGAGCAGGTCCGTGCCGTCGAAGACGGCCTTGCCGCCGACGCGCAGGCCCGGCTGCTTGGGCAGCAGACCCATGATCGCCAGCGAGGTGACGCTCTTGCCGCAGCCGGACTCGCCGACCAGGCCGACCACCTCGCCCGCGTCGACGGAGAAGGAGACCCCGTCGACGGCGTGCACGGCGCGCTGACCGCGCCGGGCGAAGGTGACGGAGAGATCTTCGACATCAAGCAGAGCCATGTCGGGCCCGCCTTTCGTTCGCGACTGCGGGGCTCGTCAGCGCACTCCTCGCGCTCACCGGGCTGGCCTTTTCGTTCGCGACTGCGGGGCTCGCAAGCTCACTCCTCGCGCTCACCAGGCTGGCCTTTTCGTTCGCGACTGCGGGGCTCGCAAGCTCACTCCTCGCGCTCACCGTGCTGGCCTTTCGTTCGCGACTGCGGGGCTCGCAAGCTCACTCCTCGCGCTCACCGGCCCTACTTCCGCAGCTTCGGGTCGAGTGCCTCGCGCATCGCCTCGCCGAGCAGGGTGAAGCCCAGCGCGGTGACGATGATGGCGAGGGCGGGCAGGATCGCCAGCCGGGGCGCGGAGTCGAGGTACTGCTGCGCGTCGGCGAGCATCACACCCCACTCGGGGATGGAGGCGTCGTTGTTGCCGAGCCCGAGGAAGGAGAGCGCCGCGGCCTCGATGATCGCGGTGGCCAGGGTGAGGGTGGCCTGCACGATGACCGGGGCGAGCGAGTTCGGCACCACGTGGGTCAGCGCGATCTTCGGCTTCTTCACGCCCAGCGAGACGGCGGCCAGGACGTAGTCGCTGTTGGCCTGGGAGATCATCGAGCCGCGCAGCAGCCGGGCGAAGACCGGCACCGACACCACGCCGACCGCGATCATGACCGTGGTCAGACCGGCGCCGAGCAGGGCGGCGATGCTGATCGCCAGCAGCAGGCTCGGCATGGCCAGCAGCATGTCGACGAAACGCATCAGCACGTTGTCGACCGCCCGGCCCCACCGGCCGCCGAGGCCGGCGGCGGCGCCGGCGACCCCGCCGATCAGCGAGCCGACCGCGAGGCCGATCAGGGTGGAGACCACGCCGACCAGCAGGGTCTGCCGGGCACCGACGATCATGCGGCTGAACTCGTCGCGACCGATGTGGTCGACGCCGAACCAGTTCTCGCCCCGGAAGCCGGGGAAGTCGCCGAGGCGGATCTCGCTCTTCCAGAGCTGGGCGTCGGGCGCGTACGGGACGAAGAACGGCCCGAGGACGGCGACCAGCAGGAACAGGCTCAGGATCACCGCGCCGACGATCGCCGCCGGGTTGCGCCGCAGCCGGCGGAACGCCTCCTTCCAGAGGCTGACGCCGCGCTCGTCCTCCCGGGCCGCCAACTCGGCGAGCCGGTCGATCTTTTCCTTCTTGGTGCCGCCGGTGATCGTCATCGGACCCTCACCCTCGGGTCGATCAGGCTGTAGGAGAGGTCGACCAGGAGGTTCACCAGCACGTACACCACCGCGATGATCAGGATGAAGCCCATCAGCACGGGATAGTCACGCTGGCTGATCGCCTCGTAGATGAAGGCTCCGATGCCGCTGAAGGCGAAGACGGTCTCGGTCAGCACCGCGCCGGAGAGCAGGCCGCCGGTGAGCAGGCCGATCGAGGTGACCACCGGCAGCATGGAGTTGCGCAGCACGTGCCGGCGCCGGACCGTGCTCTCGGTCAGGCCCTTCGCCTCGGCGGTGCGTACGAAGTCCTCGTTGAGCACCTCCAGCACGCTGGCACGGGTGATCCGGACGATGATCGCCAGCGGGATGCTGGCCAGCGCGACGGCCGGCAGCACCAGGTGCCAGAGCGCGTCGGCGGCGGCGTCCCACTCCCGGGTCATGATCCCGTCGAGGACGAAGAAGTTGGTGACCCGCGTCGCCCCGAGCGTCGGGTCCTGCCGGCCGCTCGCCGGGAACCAGCCGAGGTTCTCCGCGAAGATCGCCTTGAGCACGTACGCGAGGAAGAAGACGGGGATGCAGATGCCGATCAGGGAGCCGCCGACCGAGAGGTGGTCCAGCATCCGGCCGCGGCGTCGGGCCGCCAGGTAGCCCAGCGGGATGCCGACGCCGACCGCGATCAGCATCGCCGTGACGGAGAGCTCCACCGTGCCGGGGAAGCGCTCGACGAACTCGGTGACCACCGTCCGCTTGGTGGAGGTCGACGTGCCCAGGTCGAGGCGGATCAGCCGCCGCACGAACCGGCCGTACTGCACCAGGATCGGCTCGTCGAGGCCCATGTTGCGCCGGATCGCGGCGCGCATCTCGGGCGTCCCGCGCTCACCGAGGATGGCGGTCTCGGGACCGCCGGGCAGTCGGCGGAGCCAGATGAACAGCAGGAGGGAGAGCCCGAACAGCGTGGGTATCAGCTGAAGCAGGCGTCTGACGATGAACCGGAACACGGCGGCCTCGAAAGGGGTACGGAGGGTCGTGGGCGGGCGCTGCCGAAACAGCGCCCGCCCACGACTCGGAGCGTCAGATCAGGACTTGAACTCGGCGGTGGAGAACCGCTCGTCGGTGAGCGGGCTCGCCTTGACCCCGGTCACGTCCTTGCCGAACACGATCGCCGGCGGCGAGTGCGACACCGGGACACCGGGCAGGAAGTCCATGATGGCCTTGTTCAGGGCCTTGTACTTCTCGGTCCGGGCCGCCACGTCGGCGGTGCTGTCCGCGTCCTTGAACTGGTCGAACAGGGCCTTGTTGGTGAAGCCCCACTCGGCCTTCGTCCGGTCGAACATGGTGCCGATGAAGTTGTAGCCGTCGCCGTAGTCACCGGTCCAGCCGAGGAAGTGCAGGTCGTGCTTGTTGCCCGAGGTGGTGGCGTTCAGGTAGTCCGGGCTCCACTTGAGCGGGATGGCCTGGACGTTGATGCCGACCGCCTTGAGGTCCGCCGAGAGCAGCTCGAAGATGTCCTTCGGGTTCGGCATGTACGGCCGGGTGACCTCGGTCGGGTAGTGGAACCGCAGGGTCAGGTTCGTCGCGCCGGCCTCGGCCAGCAGCGCCTTCGCCTTCGCCGGGTCGTAGTTGTACTTGGTGACGTCGCCGTTCCAACCCTCGACGGTGTCCGGCATGAAGTTGTCGGCGACCTTGGCGCCCGGGGGCAGCTTCGAGTCGACGAGAGCCTGCCGGTTCAGCGCGTGCGCGATGGCCTGGCGGACCTTCACGTCGGCGAGCTTCGGGTTCCCCTTCTGGTTCATGGCCAGGTAGAGGATGTTGAACGCCGGGCGGGTCAGGACGTTGAAGCCCTCACCCTTCAGCGGCTCGACGTCGGCCGGGCCGACCAGGTCGTAGCCCTGGATGTCGCCGGAGCGCAGCGCCTGCTTGCGCGCGTTCTCGTCCGAGATCGTCTTGTAGATGAGGGTCTTCAGCTTCGCCTTGGTGCCGGCGTAGTCCTCGTTGCGCTCGATGGTGAGCGTCTTGTTGGCGACGTCCCAGGACTTGAACTTGAACGGGCCGGTGCCGGTCGGGTGCGCCGTGGCGTAGGCCGGGTACTTGATGTCCTCGGCGGTGCCGCCCACGTTGCTGGCGTCGTACTTCTCCAGCGCGGTCGGGCTGTGCATCGAGAACGAGGGCAGCATCAGCGCGGCCGGGATCTTGCTGGAGACCCGGGTGAAGGCCAGGTCGACCGTCGTGGCGTCCTTGGCGGTGCACGACTTGAAGAGGCTCGGCGGCAGGTCCGCGCTCTCGTTCTTGGCGAAGCCGCCCATGACGTCCTGCCAGTACGGGGTCACGTCCGGGCTCTGCATGAGGCCCTTGGCGTTGTACCAGCGGTCGAAGTTCTTGCAGACCGCCTCGGCGTTGAATTCGGTGCCGTCGTGGAACTTCACGCCGGAGCGCAGCTTGAAGGTCCACGTGGTGCCGGCGGCGTCCGGGGTCCAGGTCTCGGCCAGACCGGGGGTGACCTTGGTGCCACCCTCCTCCGGACGGACCAGCGTCTCGAAGACCTGACGCGCCACGCGCAGCGACTCACCGTCGCTGGCGAAGCTCGGGTCGAGCACCTTCGGATCTCCGGCTACGCCGAAGACGAGGGTGTCCTTCTTGCTACCGCCGGAACTGTCATCGCGGTTGCTCTCGGCGCAGCCTGCTACCGCGAGGGCCGCGACCGCGACGGCCGCGAGGGCGACCTTCGGCCTGGATGCACGCATGGGTGCTTCACCTCGTCCTTGGGGTTACGGACAATCGTGGTGACAGGGGTCACCGATCGCCGTGACCTTAGCCGCCGTTCGGACCGGCGGGAAACCATCGCGGAACCGGTTGGTACCGGATCGTGTCTTAACCGATGCGCACCGCCTCAGCGGCCGTTCCGGACCGCCGACAAAGGGGCGCTATGTCCGGGTTGGCCGATGCCGATTTGTTACATCGATCGTCGCCTGCTTCGCTCCGATGTCAGACCCCACAGTGGATCCGACAGTGCCCGTACGGCGATGGCCGGCACCCGAATCGGGTGCCGACCATCGCGGAAACGTCAGACGGCGCGACGGCCCTCGAAGGCGCGGCCGAGCGTGATCTCGTCGGCGTACTCCAGGTCGCCGCCGACCGGCAGGCCGCTCGCCAACCGGGTCACCGAGATGCCCATCGGCTTGACCATCAACGCCAGGTACGTCGCGGTCGCCTCGCCCTCGGTGTTCGGGTCCGTGGCCAGGATCAGCTCCCGCACGGTGCCGTCGCTGAGCCGGGCCATCAGCTCGCGGATGCGCAGATTGTCCGGCCCGATCCCCTCCAGCGGATTGATCGCCCCGCCGAGCACGTGGTAGCGGCCCCGGAACTCGCCGGTCCGCTCGATCGCGACCACGTCCTTCGGCTCCTCGACCACGCAGAGCACCTCGTCCGTGCGGCGCGGATCGCGGCAGATCCGGCACCGGTCGGACTCGGCCACGTTGTAGCAACTGGTGCAGAACCGCACCAGCTCCTTGACCTTGCGCAACGCCCCGGCCAGCCGGTTGACGTCGGCCGGGTCGGCGGACAGGACGTGGAAGGCGATCCGCTGGGCGCTCTTCGGGCCCACGCCCGGCAGCCGCCCCAGCTCGTCGATCAGGTCCTGGATGGCGCCCTCGTACATCTGCCGCTCAGAAACCGGGCAGGCCGAGGCCGCCCATGCCGCCGGTGACCGGGCCCATCTTCTGCTCGGTCAGCTCCCGCGCCGCCTCGGCGGCGTTGTGCATGGCCGCGACGACGAGGTCCTCCAGGGTCTCCACGTCCTCCGGGTCCACCGCCTTCGGGTCGATCCTGATCGACTTCAGCTCGCCGCTGCCGGCGACGGTCGCGGTGACCAAGCCCCCGCCGGCGGTGCCGGTCAGCTCCGCCTCGGCGAGCTCGGCCTGCGCCTTGGCGATCTGCTGCTGCATCTTCTGCGCCTGCTTCAGCATCTGCTGCATGTTCGGCTGTCCACCTGGGCGCACGGATGGCTCCTTCTCGCACTCGTCTGCTCGGCCGCCGCTCAGCCTATCGGCTGTGAGCAGCCTCGCCCCGCCCGGTGCTTCCCTCGCGCCGGGTCCGGGCGCAGGATCACGGGACCGACCGGACGGAGGTGGCGGATGTCCCGGGAACAGGCCGCGGCGGCCATGGAACGACAGGCCCGGGCCTGCGCCGACATGGATGCCGCCCTCTACGCCCACCTGCTGGCGCGCGCCGCAGGGGACGTACGGGCCGGCGGCCCGTGCGCCACCGTCATCAAGGGGTACGAGGACGCCGACGCCGACGCCCTCGTGTCGATACGCCTGCTCGGCGGGGTGCACGCCCTGGTGCTGTCCGGCCGGGCGCCCGAGCTGGCCCGGTTCTACCCCAGCGCGGGTGGGGCGTACCGGGCGGCGGACGCCCCCGCCTGCTGGGCCGCGTTCCGGGCGGTCGTCGAGGCCGAGCACGACACGCTGCGCGGCTGGCTGCGCCGACCGCCCCAGACCAACGAGGTCGGTCGGGCCAACCTGCTGCTGGCCGGCCTGCTGCACGCCGTCCACGAGGTGGGCGGGCTGCCGGTGCGCCTCGTCGAGCTGGGCGCGAGCGCCGGGCTGAACCTGCGCGCCGACCGGTTCCGCATCGAGGCCGCCGGCTTCGCCTGGGGACCGGCCGACTCCCCGGTACAGCTGCCGGACGCCTGGCGGGGCGGGGTGCCCGACTGGCTGCGGGCGGCGGCCGAGGCGTACCCCGAGCTGACCGTGGTGGAGCGGCTCGGCTGCGACGTCAGCCCGCTCGACCCGGGCGACCCCGACGGCGCGCTCGCGCTGCGGGCGTACCTCTGGCCGGAGCACACCGCCCGCGCGGCCCGGCTGGCCGGCGCGCTGGAGCTGGCCGGGCGACTGCCGGCCCGGGTCGTCGCGGCGGGGGCGGCGGACTTCCTCGCCGGGATCACCCCGCGCCCCGGCACGCTGACCGTGGTGTGGCACTCGGTGATGCGCCAGTACGTCCCGGGCGAGGAGTGGGCGCGGGTCACCGCCGAGCTGGACCGGCTGGCCGCCGCCGGCGGCACCGACGCGCCGGTCGCCCACCTGTCCTTCGAGCCGCACCCGCGGGAGGCCCGCAACGACTTCCAGCTCCGCGCCCGGCTCGGTACCGGCCCGGAACGCCTGCTGGCCGAGGCACACCCCCACGGCCTCCCGGCCTGGCCCGCCTGACCCCCACCCTGACCGGCCCGACCCGCCTGGCCGGCGGCCCTGACCGCCGCACCCGCGCCCTTGCCCCGTGCCACCGCGCCCGATGCGTCATCGCCGTCGCCGTCGCCGTCGCCGTCGCCAGAGATCTTGGTACTGGAGCGCCCCTGGAGGGGCCGATTCCTGCCAAGATCTGCCGCGTTCGCCTCGCCGTGCTCGGCGAGGCGTGCCCCCGCGTCGGCGTGCCCTCCGCGTCGGTGTCGGCGTCGGGGTCGATGCCCAAGCTCCCCATGTTGGCCAAGGGCGTCGGCGTGCCCTCCGCGTCGGTGTCGGCGTCGGGGAGGGCTATCGGGCGTCGACCTCGTCGATCTTCTCTGCGCCGAACGCCTCGCGGAGCAGTCGTACCGCCTGTTCCTCGCTGGACTCCCGCGCGGTCTGCTCGTCGATGACCTCGTCCAGCGGCTCGTCACCCGGGTCGAAGCCCTCGAAGTTCGGGGCCGCCGGCCGGGCACCGCCGGGGCGTCCCCCGCCGCCGCGCACCGGGCCGTCGAAGTCCGGGTCGTACGGCGGCTCGCCGGCCCAGTCGGCGTCCGCGGTCTTGCGGACCGGCTGGCCGGTACGCGGACCACGTCCCGCCGCAGCCGCCCGCGCCGCCGCGATCGCGCTGCTCACCGGAGGGCTGGCGGGCGCGGCCTGCTGCGGCGCACCCGAGGGACCGGCGGGCTTCGGTACGGCGGGCGCGGCGGTCGCCGACGCCGTGGCGGCGGTCGCCGGCCGGGTGGTCACCCCTGCGCCGGGCAGGCCGGTCGCCGCCGGGGCAGCGGCTGCCGTACCGCTGGTCGACGTGACGGCCGACGCGCCACCCGGTCGAGCCGGTTCCGGCCAGTCGTCGCCGCCCCCCGCCGCGCCACCTGGGCGGGCGGGCTCGGGCCAGTCGTCGCCGCCTCCGGCCGCGCCACCCGGGCGGGCCGGTTCGGGCCAGTCCTCGGCGCCGCCGGCAGCGGCGGGAGCACCTCCGCTGCCCGACGCACCAGCGCCGGAGGTGGGTCGGGTCGGGTCGCCCTGACCGCCCGCAGCACCACCCGCGCCGTTCGCGCCACCAGGCCCGCCGGCCGCACCACTGAGGCCATGTGGGCCGGCCAGGCCACTCGCGCCGGCCGGGCCACTCGGACCGGCCAGCCCACTCGGACCGCCCAGCCCACTCGGACCGCCCGGGCCGCTCGGACCGCCCGAGCCGGTCGCGCCGGTCAGGCCATTCGGGCCGCCTGGGTCGGCCAGGCCACTCGCACTGCCTGGGCCGGTCGGGCCACCGGAAATGCCGCCGCCGCCCGCGCCACCACCGGACGCACCGCCACCAGACGGGCCACCACCAGCCGGGCCGCCGCCGGACGGGCCGGCGCCGGACGGGCCGGCGCCGGACGGGCCGGCGCCGGTCCGGTCCTGGTGGGCGGGGGCTGCCGACGGCGGGGATGCCGGGCGGGCCGCAGCGGCGGGACGGGACGAGCCACCGAGTGACGTGCCACCCCGCTCGCCGGCCACCTCGCAGCGGATCTGCCAGCGGCCACCGAACTCTTCGTAGAGCACCTCGGCCAGCACCGACGTGTGGTTGCCCATCATCTGCGCGAGCACCGCCGACTTGACGGTCAGCACCAGGGTGTCGCCATCCACGTCACGGACCACCGCGTCGCGCATCAGCGCGGCGGCCGGCTTCTTGATCCGGTTGACCTTCGCGACGATGTCCGGCCAGACCCGGCGCACCGCGACGGCGTCCAGGGGGCCTGCCGCAGCCGCGCCGGGGCGGGGCGGGGCGGGGGTGGCCGGGTCGGGCAGCACCGCCGAGGGGGGCACCTGACGGTGGGCGGGAGCATCAGCGGGCGGCCCACTGGCGGGCGCGCCCACCGGCTCCGTGGCGCCCGGGGCTGCCTGCGCCGTACGGGAGCCGGTGGCGGCCAGAGCCGCCGCGCGGGCAGCCGCAGCGCCGGACTGGGCGCCGGCAGCCGCCGGCGGGCCGGCGGGCGACGGGTCGGGCGCGGCGGCAGCCGCGGTCGGGGCGGGAGCTTCGGGGCGTACGGGAGGAGGGGCGGCAACCGGCGCGAGGCCGGCGGCGGCCGGCGGCACGTCGGTGCCGGCGAGGGTGAGCCGGCGCTCCATGCGTTCGAGGCGCTGGAGCAGGCCGCCGGTGCTGTCGTCGGCGCCGGGCAGCAGCATCCGGGCGCAGATCAGCTCCAGCAGCAGCCGGGGCGCGGTGGTGCCGCGCATCTCCACCAGGCCGTTGTGCACGATGTCGGCGCAGCGGGACAGCGTGGCCGGGCCGAGCCGCTGGGCCTGGGCGGCCATCCGCTCGATCTGGTCGGCCGGGCCGTCGATGAGGCCCTTGGCGGCGGCGTCCGGCACCTGCTGGAGCACGATCAGGTCGCGCAGCCGCTCCAGCAGGTCGGAGGCGAACCGGCGCGCGTCGTGCCCGGCCTCGGCGACCCGGTCGACGGTCGCGTACGCCGTCGCGCCGTCCCCGGCCGCCAGCGCGTCGCACATCTCGTCGATGAGGGCGGCGTCGGTCACGCCGAGCAGGGCGGCGGCCCGGGAGTAGGTGACTCCCTCCGGCCCGGCCCCGGCGATGAGCTGGTCGAGCACGGAGAGGCTGTCCCGGGCGCTGCCGCCGCCGGCGCGCACCACCAGCGGGAAGACCGCCGGCTCGACGGCGACGTTCTCGGCCTCGCAGAGCTGCTCCAGGTAGGGCCGGAGCACCTTCGGCGGGATCAGCCGGAACGGGTAGTGGTGGGTCCGCGACTTGATCGTGCCGAGGACCTTCTCCGGCTCGGTGGTCGCGAAGATGAACTTGACGTACTCCGGCGGCTCCTCGACCAGCTTGAGCAGGGCGTTGAAGCCGGCCGACGAGACCATGTGGGCCTCGTCGATGACGTAGATCTTGAAGCGGCTCTTGGCCGGCGCGAAGATCGCCTTCTCGCGCAGCTCGCGGGCGTCGTCGACGCCGCCGTGGCTGGCCGCGTCGATCTCCAGTACGTCGATCGAGCCGCCGTCGGTGGCCAGCTCGCGGCAGGAGTCGCACTGCCCGCACGGCTCCGGCGTCGGGCCCTGCTCACAGTTCAGCGAGCGGGCCAGGATCCGGGCGCTGGAGGTCTTGCCGCAGCCGCGTGGGCCGGAGAAGAGGTAGGCGTGGTTGAGCCGCCCGCTGCGCAGCGCCTGCGACAGCGGCTCGGTGACGTGCTCCTGCCCGATGACCTCGGCGAAGGTACGCGGCCGGTACTTGCGGTAGAGCGCCAGTGCCACTCGTCCCGCCTCCTCTCGACCGAGCCATTCTGCGCCGGTCGGGCGCGGGTGACCACCCACCACCCCGTGACCTGACCCGCAGGGACGTTACCGGGACCCGGAGACAAAAAGGCCTCCCGTGCACCCGGCAGAGCCCGCTTATCCTTGCTGCCTTCCGGCCCTGGGGAGGTTCACGAGATACCGCCGCACGGGAGGTACCGCCAACCCTACCCGACGCCACGTCGATCTTCAGGGGGTGGTGGGGTGGCCCACCCGCCGGGGACCTGTATCCTCGTCTGCGGAGGATTCGCCTAGAGGCCTAGGGCGCACGCTTGGAAAGCGTGTTGGGTTAACACCCTCACGAGTTCGAATCTCGTATCCTCCGCTCGCTGAGCAGCACGAACGCGAGGGCCGACCCCCATCGGGGACGGCCCTCGTACCGTTTCTGCCGAGCGCCACGGCGGCTCCCCTGGTTACGCTCCTCCGACCTGTGTCGATGCCTCATCGACGATCGGTCGGTGGCGGTCGCGCCTCTCGACGGGTGAGGTCGGAAGGGGCGACCCGCTTGGGCAAAAATCCGCGCTGGCTGCTCTGGACGCAACTGGTCGCGATGTCCTGCGTCCTTCTCTCCCAGGTGGGGTCCGGGTTCGACCGACCGCTGGAGATCGTCGTCGGCTGCGGGGCGGCCGGGATGGCGCTGTACTGTGTCGCCGCGCTGATCATCGGCCGCACCAGCGGCAACGCCGAGAAACCCGATGCCGGGTGAGCGAGCGGCCGACCGACCCGGAGTTCGACGAATGCGACTGCCCGGAGAAGGTCGACGCGGCCTTGGCGCGTACGGAGCCCGGGGCCGGGCCGGCGCTTCTCTGGCTGGTGCTGGACGAGTTCCACCCGCCTGCCGTCGTCCTTCCCCGGATCAAGCGCGGGCTCCGGTCGCGGGACGCGCAGACCAGGGGGAACGCGTTGCAGTCGCTGGGTCACTTCGGGCGCCTGCACCGCGACGTCGACGTCGAGTCGCTGGCGCTGCTCCGGGGCGCGCTGCGCGACCGCACCCCGCTCGGTGGCTGTCAGCTACGCGGCTACGCCGACAACGCGGCGGACGACATCGGCACGTTCGTGCCCCGGCACCGTCTGCCCCGCTGGCTGCGCCGCCGCCACGCCGGGCCCTGGCGACCGCGCCGGCTGCGACGGTGAACGCCGCCGACGAAGCGACTGGTCACGGCGTGATCCCTGCCGCACGTCGATCAGGAAACACCGCCCGCGTCCTACGCTGACAGCCGCATCCGACAGCGAGACAACCGGGCGGCGGCGACCTGCGGGCGTCGACCGGCCCGGGGAGAGCGCGGACACAGGTGAACGCAACGCTGAACGTCGCCGACGGGCTGGCCGTGCTGGCTGCCGGGGTCGCGGCGGGAGCCATCAACGCGGTGGTGGGCTCGGGCACGCTGGTGACCTTCCCGGTCCTGCTCTCCCTCGGCTATCCTTGACCACCGACCCGGGTACGGGCCGCACCGGACGAATCCGGGCGGCGCGACAACGGGTGGGCGCGGCAACGAGCGGGCACGGCCACGGGTGGGCGCGGCTCGGCGGGCGGTCATCCGCGTGGGCGGGCCCAGGAGACGAAGCGGTCGGCTAGTTGGGCCGGGCTCACGCCGGGGTCGAGTGCGACGAGCTGTGCGGCGGCCTCGACCTGGAGAGTCGCCAGGTGGACGGTGAGCGCGGCGCGGTCGTGGCGGTACTCGCCGAGCAGCCGCAGCTTCGCCGGCGAGCAGGGCCAGGCAATGCCGCACGCCCGGCACCGCCACGTGGGCCGGGTCGGGACGTGCTCCCGGGTGCGGCGGCTCACCGCGCCGCCGGTCCCGCAGACCCGACCCGGTCCACCGACCCGGGTTGCTCCGTCCCGAGCCGGTCCACCGTCCCGAGCCGATCAGCCGTCCCGGGCTGTTGAGCCGCCCCGAGCCCGTCCGCAGCCCGGACCCGGGGCGTATCGGTGGCGATCACCCGGGCGCGGTCGACGCGGATCGAGGCGAAGCGCTCGCGGGGGCGGAGGGTGCCGTCGGCGTTCACCTGATGGCCGCGTACCTCGGCCCAGAGCCGACCCTCGAACGGGCCGACGCTCAGCACCTCGGTGACGCGCAGCGTCAGAGGGCCCTCGCCGAAGCGGTAGGCGTCGTCGGGAACGCGGATGGTCGTACCGGCGGGCCATCCCACCGGCCGGCTCCGGGCGGGGGCGGCCGGTGGGGGCGGATCGTCGCGGTCGGCCGGGGGACGGGGCTCGCCCCGATGCTCGGAGACTGGAGCGCGGCGGGTTGGCACGGGCGGACCTCCTTGGCGGCTCGGCAGGGCTCGCCCTGGCGGGACGAAAGGCTGAAAGGGCCGGGCTGGCAGGGACGTGGGACTGGAGGGGGGCCGCCCCGCCCTCCCCGCCGGGGCGGCCCCGCGACTGACGCCGACCGCCGGGCTCCTTCGCCTCCACCGGCCGCGCCGTCTTCGTCACCCCAACTTGCCGTGTGTGGGCAGACAGATACATCCCGTAGCGCTATGGTCGCCAGATATTTGAGACATCCGATGGGAGGAGCCCGTGAACGATGCGCTCCGGGTGGCGCTCAGCGACACCGGGCACACGATCGAATCCCTCGCCGAGACCGTCGGCGTCGACCCGAAGACGGTCGGGCGGTGGCTGACCGAGGACCGCATCCCGCACGCCCGGCACCGGTTGGGGGCGGCGGAGGCCCTCCGCCGGGACGTGTCGGACATCTGGCCGGACACTTCGAGACGTCGTGACCCGATCTGGTTCCGTCCGTGGCAGGAGATCGAGCGCGAGGCGGTGTCGCTGCGGTCGTACCAATCGATGGTGTTGCCGGGCCTGCTCCAGACCGAGGCGTACGCGCGGGCCGTGCTGACCGGCGGCGGCCTCTTTCCCCGCGGCGACGTCGAGCGCCACCTCGCCTCCCGGCTCGCCCGCCAGGGCATCCTGCGGCAGGACGAGCCGCCGCAGTTCACGGCCGTGATCGACGAGGGGGTGCTGCGCCGTCCGGTCGGCGGCCGGGCCACGATGCGCGAGCAGCTCCGGGCCGTCGTCGCCGCCTGCGCCGAACCACACGTGCGGGTGCACGTCGTGCTGTCGTCGGTCGGCGCCTACGCGGGCCTGAACGGGCCGTTCGTGATCGCCAGCAGCCACGACCACCGGGTCGCCGGCTACCTCGACAACCAACTCCAGGGCCAACTGGTTAGCGATCCCGCGGACATCGCCGCCATGATGGCTGCGTGGGAGAACGTGCGCGGCGAGGCGCTGTCCCACTGGCAGTCGGTCGATCTCATCACGGAAGTGGCGGAGACATGGAGCTGAACGGCGCGCGGTGGCGCAAGAGCAGCCGCAGCAGCGGCAACGGCGGTGACTGCGTCGAGGTCGCCGACAACCTGCCCGGCGTCGTCGCGGTGCGCGACTCGAAGGACCCGGCCGGCCCGGCGCTCGCCTTCGCGCCGGCGGCGTGGCGCGCGTTTGTCGCCACCATCGCCGAGCGCCCCTGAACCGAGCCCGCCCACGGCAGAGGTACCCCCGACACAAGGCGCGGGTGGAACACCACGGGTGCCTCCCGACGCGGGATGCACCCGTGTCGTTCCACCCGCCCTTGGCGGCGGCAGGGATCACCTCCTGCCTCTCCGCCCTGCCCGACCGACCCTCGCCGGAGGCCGCGCCACGCCCGGAGGAGGGCCGGCAGTGCGGCATTGCGGGGCGGTGCCGGAAGGGGACGATTGGGTACGGTGCGGAGAACGGCGTAGGCGGGACTCGTCGTACACATGTTCCATCCACAGGCTGTGGACGGCGGAGGGCTCCCATGGGTTACCAGCTCAGCGCGGTCGTCGCGGACGCCGAGCTGCTCCGCGAGCACACCGCCGACCTGGACCACGCGGTCCTCGGCGAGTTGCGCCAGGAGTTCGCGCTGCTGCCGGTCACCCCGCAACTGGTCGAGGAGCTGACCGGGGCGCCGCCCGACTACTCGACGACGGAGCGGTCCCCGGAGGAGCCGTTCCACCTGGTGCTCTCGGCACCCCTCGCCGAGGTCCTCGCCCGCTGGTCGCGGTCGGGTCCGGTGGCGTACCTGGAGGCGGAGTTCCTCGGCGGCGCCGGCTACCAGTCGGCGCTGGTGTGGCTCGGCGGCCAGGTGAGCTGGGGGCCGGGGTTCGACCGTCTCTTCGACGGGCCGCGTCCGGAGTGGCCGCTCAACGCGGCGCTCGCCCGGCTCGGGGCGGAGCCCGGCGCGTGGATCGACCCGTTCGCCGAGCTGGGCCTGCACGTCGAGCGGAGCACCGCCGGCTGGCTGGCGCACGGGCGCCGACGGCTGAGCGCCGACTACTGGGACGAGCTGGCCGAGGAATGGGAAAACCGGCAATCTGCGGGCGGGCAGCAACCTGAACGGCCCGGTCCCGTTGGGGACTGGGGGATTCCATGAAATTGCGACAATTTGGCTTTATAGCCGCGCTGACGACGGCTGCCTGGGTCTCGGGCAGCGGCGTGCACCCGCCGCTGCGCGAGTTGGACGGCCGGCCCGTCGGGGCCGTCGAGGTGGTCGACCTCAACGGCCTGCGCGACGTCGAGTTCGGCGACACCGAGGACGAGCTGACCCGGCGGGGCATCCTGCGCTCCGACATCGACGCCTGCGGCCCGGCGCTGGCCGGGTACGACACGACCAGTCCCATCTTCGTCGACGACCGGCTGGTGCTGCTCTGGCTCGGCGAGGCGACGCGCACCCCGCAGGGAGTCACCGCCGGCATGCCGGTCGACGAGGTCCGCACCCGCTACCCGTCCGCCCGGGAGCTGGACGCTCCACAGGGGACGTACCGGCTCGACGGGCTGCTCGCCCGGCAGGGCGACCGGGCGTACCTCTTCCTGCACGACGGGCGGGCGGTGAAGAAGATCATCGCCGGGTACGCCGACTGGGCCCAGCGCCTCTTCGACGAGGGCCACAGCCCCTGCTGAGCCCCGCGCAGGCTTGACGCGTGAGGGCCGCGAGGTGGGGTAACCGGCGGCATGGCGCGGTATACGAAGCCCGAACTCAGGGAGCAGGTCAAGGAAGAGATCAAGGCCTCCGACAAGGGCGGCCGGCCGGGACAGTGGTCGGCACGCAAGTCGCAGCTGGTCACCCAGGAGTACAAGAGGCGCGGCGGGGGCTTCGTCGGCCCGAAGGACGAACGGCAGAAGTCCCTCCAGCGCTGGGGCGGCGAGCACTGGCAGACCAAGGAGGGCGACACCCGGGCGCGGCACGGCGACGAGACGAGTCGCTACCTGCCCGAACAGGCCTGGAAGGAGCTCTCCGAGAAGGAGAAGCGGGCGACCGACGCCAAGAAGCGGAAGGAATCAAAGTCCGGCAAGCAGTACGTCGCCAACACCGGACCGGCCAAACGCGCCCGCCGCAACGCCACGTCGGCCGAACAACTGTCGGAGCTGCCGGTCGCCGAGGCGGCCAAGCTCGTCCGCGACCTCGACAAGGGCCAACTGAAGTCGGCGCTGCGCCGCGAACGCGACGGCAAGTCCCGCAAGACCCTCATCACCCGCCTGGAAAAGGAACTAACCCGCCGCTGACCGGCCCCTCCGCCCCGCCCCACCCATCTCGACGTCGATCATGCACTCGCGGTGGGCAACAGCTACCCAGACGCCCCTTTCGCGGGACACCGCAACTGCATGATCGACGCAGGCAGGGGTGCGGGGGGGGTGCATGCGAGAACGCCCGGCCGATCCTTGCGGATCTGCCGGGCGTTCTCGCACTTCACGAGCGGTGGCGGAGGGATTTGAACCCTCGGAGGGCGTAAACCCTCACACGCTTTCGAGGCGTGCTCCTTAGGCCGCTCGGACACGCCACCGCCGAGAAGGGTACATGACCCCGGGTTCGGACGCCGAACCGGTACGCCCCGGGGCGGCCTGGCAGGATCCTTGCCATGAGTACGCACATCGGCGCGAAGCCGGGAGAGATCGCCGAGCGGGTCCTGATGCCGGGCGACCCGTTGCGGGCGAAGTGGATCGCGGAGACCTACCTCGAGGGCGCGCAGTGCTACTCGACGGTCCGGGGCATGCTGGGCTTCACCGGCCGCCACAACGGCGTCGAGGTCTCCGTCCAGGGCTCCGGCATGGGCATGCCCTCCGCCTCGATCTACGCCCACGAGCTGGTCAACGAGTACGGCGTGAAGAGCCTGATCCGGGTCGGCTCCTGCGGGGCCCTGAGCGAGGACCTGCGGCTGCGCGACGTGATCGCGGCGATCGGCTCGTCCACCGACTCGAACATGAACCGGATGCGCTTCGACGGGCTGATCGACTACGCCCCGGTGGCCGACTTCGGGCTGCTGCGTACGTCGGTCGAGGTGGCCGAGCGGCGCGGCATCGCGATGCGGGTCGGGCCGATCCTGGCGGCGGACGCCTTCTACACCGACCGCCCGGACCTCTACGACAGCCTCGCCGAGTACGGCGTGCTGGCGGTGGAGATGGAGTCGGCGGCGCTCTACACGATCGCCGCCCGGTTCAAGGCCCGCGCCCTGACGCTGCTGACCGTCAGCGACCACATCAAGACCGGTGAGAAGACCACCTCCGAGGAGCGTGAGCAGACCTTCAGCCAGATGGTCGAGATCGCCCTGGACACGATCATCGCCTGATCCTCGTCGGCCCCGACGCCGCCCGCCGTCCGTCCCGGATGGCGGGCGGCGTCGCTGTGTCGTGACCACGGTCACGCCAAGAAACTATACGAACGGTCGTGCTTATTCATTAGCCTCTGCCCATGACAGTCGACGGACGCGTCGCGCGGGGCGACCGGACCCGCACCGCGGCGCTGGACGCCGCCGTGGTCCTCGCCACCGAGGTCGGCCTGCACGGGCTCTCCCTCGCCCAGCTCGCCGACACGCTCGGCGTCAGCAAGTCCGGCCTCTTCGCGCACTGGGGCTCCAAGGAGGCGCTCCAGCTCGCCACGGTCGACCGGGCGGTCGAGCAGCAGCGGGAACGGGTCATCGAGCCGGCCCTGCGCGCCCCCCGGGGCGTACGGCGGCTCTGGGCACTGCACCAGGCCCGGATCGACTTCTTCGCCGCCCGGGTGCTCCCCGGCGGCTGCTTCTTCGCCAGCGCCGACTTCGAGTACAACGCGCGCCCCGGCCCGGTCCGGGACCGGCTCGCCGAGGTGTTCGGCCGCTGGACCGCGTTCCTCGAACAGCTCGTCCGCGAGGCGGTCGCCGCCGGCGAGCTTCCCGCCGACGTGGACGTCGCACAGCTGGCGTACGAGATCGACGCCCTCGGGATCACCGCCGCGATGCGCTCCCGGCTGCTGGACCCCGACACCGCCTACCGGCACGCCCGCCAGGGCCTGCTGAACCGCCTGCGGGCACTGTGCCCCGATCCGACCCTGCTACCGGAAGGCCTCTCATGAGCCACGCCATCGTCGACCAGCCCGCCGTCGAGTTCGGTCACGTCGCGCACGTCGCGGTGCACTTCGACGACCTCGACGCGTTCGGCCTCCTGCACAACGCCCGGTACGCGGTGCTGCTCGAACGGGCCCTGACCGGGTACTGGGCGGACCACGGTGTCGCGTTCCAGGCCGGCCGGCAGAGCGCACCGGACGTGTTCCACGCCGTCCGCGAGTTCACCATCACCTACCGGGCCCCGGTCACCGGGACCGGCCCCGTGGCGGTGCACTTCTGGCTCGACCACTTCGGCACCAGCAGCGCCCGGTACGCCTACCGGTTCCACTCAGTCGACGGACGCATCGTGCACGCGGAGGGCCAGCGGTCGATCGTCCGGGTCGACCCGGCGACCCTGCGCCCCGCCCCCTGGACCGACACCGCCCGCGCGGTGGCCGCGACCCTGCTCCGGCCCGCCCCGGCCGACGCCTGAGCCCCGTCACCCCGGCACGGGCGGCCCGCCCGAGGGGTCAGGAAGGGGCCCTTCCTGAACCGCAGACGTCAAGAAGGTGCCTTCCTCACACCCGGAAGAAGGCGCGCAGGATGGCGGCGCTCTCCGATTCCAGGATGCCGCCGTAGACCTCCGGCCGGTGGTTGAGCCGGCGGTCGCGCAGCACGTCCCACAGCGACCCGGCGGCCCCGGTCTTGGGCTCCCAGGCGCCGAAGACCACGGTGGACACCCGGGCCAGCACCAGCGCGCCCGCGCACATCGTGCAGGGTTCCAGGGTGACGACCAGGGTGCAGCCGTCGAGCCGCCAGCGGCCGAGCCGTCCGGCGGCCCGGCGCAGCGCCAGCACCTCGGCGTGCGCGGTCGGGTCGCCGGTCAGTTCCCGCTCGTTGCGCCCGATCGCCAGTTCGGCACCGTCCGGCCCGTAGAGCACGGCGCCGACCGGGATGTCGTCGGCGGCGTCGGGGCCCGCGTCGGCGGGGCTGTCGGGGCCGGTCACGGCGACCGCCAGGGCCCGCCGCATCCACAGCTCGTGCCGCTGCCGCCGGCCGGCGCCGTCCGGCTCGGCCAGCCCCTCGTGGGCGCCGGGCCCGACCCGGCCCGCCGCGCCCGGGGTCGGCTGACCGGGGCGTACGGTGCCCAGGGCCGGATCGGTCGCGTCGGCCGGCTCGGCGCCGCCCGTACCGGCCCGGCCGGGCCCGGACGGCTCAGACCTCACGCAGTTCCTCGACCTCGTCGGCGCAGCCGAGCACCTGGCACACCTCGGCGGTGACGTCGGCCGGCATCATGCCCTCCTGCGCGCAGAGGTTGAGCAGCTTCTGCGCGGGGATGCCCAGGTCGGCCAGGAGGTCCGCCTCGCCGACCGGGTCGGCCTCGGGGTCGACGGCGGGCTGCTCGGTGTCGTCGTCGCCACGGCCGGACGGGCGCGGCTCGTCGGTGTCGTCGAGCCCGGTCACCGAGGTCTTCAGGTCCCCGACCAGCAGGGCGCCCAGCCGGGACTCCTCCGCGTAGGCCGAGTCGGAGCCGAAGACCCGCAGGTCCTCCCCCTCGTCCAGGCGCATGACCACCAGGTACGTGTCGTCGGCCTCGACGAAGAGCAGCGACAGGTCGGCGTCGGAGTCGACGTCGCGCAGCCGGTCGGCGACGTCCTCGATGTCGGTGACCCCCCGCAGGTTCACCTCGGCGGCCGTCCAACCGCTGTCGTCACGTACGACGGCCGCAGCGAAGTACGACACGGTTCCCCCAAAAGAGCCTCGGCAGGCCGACCCGTTACGCGTGCACGTTAGCCGGTCGGGTCGGCAGGCGACCGGTCAACGCCCCGAAGGGCCGGTCAATCCTGGGAAAGTCTGCCGGTCGTCAGCCGGCGACCCGGCGGCGGGTGGCGATCAGCTCCCGCAGGCGCTCGCTGCGCACCCGCTGCGGCCGTACGCGCTGGCGTACCGCCCGGGCGCCCGCCAACTCGGCGAGGAGCTGCTGGCGACGGCGGCTGCGCTCGGGATCGAGCCGCGGAGTGGTCCAGGCCATAACGCCGAGGGTGCCGAGTTCGGGCGGCCACGTCAAGGCAGGATTCGCTGCGCAGCCGGCCCGCGACGCAGCGCAGCCACGGGCCCGCCGGAACGGGTCCCGCCAGGCGGGTCGCGGGACGGACCGGACCGGGCTCACCAGAGCGGCCAGTCCCCGCTCGACACCCACCGCACCGTGACGATGGCGGCGGCGATGCTCCACCCGCCGGCGGTGACGATCGCGATGCCGGTGGCCACGCCCCGGTCGCCCGCGCGGACCAGCAGCAGCGCGGCCAGCCAGGCCAGGCCGCCGGCCAGCAGCGTCCACCAGGCGTACCCGGGCACGCCGCGGCCGAGCAGGCCGAACAGGAGCAGCCAGACGGTCGCCACGGCGGCGCCGGACGCGACGCCCGCGCCGGTGACCGGGTGCGGTTCGCGGTAGGTGGGCTGGGACGGCGGCGTGGACGGAAAGAGCCCGGAAGGGACCCGTGGCGCCGGCCGGAACCCGGCGTCCGGCTCAGGCGGGAAGGCGTACCGTCCGGTCGTCATCGACCCCTCCCCTTCTGCCGCGCACCTCCACCACCGTACCGACTCTGCGAGGATGACCGGATGCCCTCGCCGACGATCGGACGCCGCGCGCGTCCGGCGTACCCGGTCCTGCTGGTGCTGGTGCCGGTGCTGGCCGCCGGCTGCGCGACGACGCGGCCCGGGACGACGCCCGGCGCACCCCGGCCGAGCCTGCCGGCGACGGCCGGGCAGCCCGCGCCGCCGGCCGTCACCCCGACCGGCGCTCCCAGCCCGACCGGCGCCGCCGCCCCGACCGGCCCGTCGACCGCGCCGACCCGCGCCGGGCTGCCGCACGTCTTTCCGGTACGCGCGGCGAACGTCGCCTACCACCCGACCCACTCGGCCTATCCGGGGACGGACATCTTCGCCGACTGTGGCGAGCCGGTCGTGGCGGTGACCGACGGCGTCCTCCTCGAGGTCAGCCGGGTCGACCGGTTCGACAGGCGCGGGCCGCGGGGGCCGCACAACGGCGGGCTGTCGGTGTCGCTGCTCGGCGACGACGGGGTGCGCTACTACGGCTCCCACCTGCGCCGCGTCGCCGACGGCATCGACGTCGGGGTGCGGGTGCGCGCCGGGCAGCGGCTCGGCGAGGTGGGCCGGACCGGTAACGCGAACAACGTGTGCCAC